>CAYRKE010000153.1:0-3821 GCA_964424695.1 uncultured Polyangiaceae bacterium | reverse complement strand
CCAAAACCGGATCCGCCGAAACCACCGCGCCCAACGCCACCTCCTCGATACCCTCGCATGGCGTCCGGATCAAACCCTTCGCGCAGTGAAGCCTCGCCGAACTCATCGTACAGCGCTCGCTTCTTGGTGTCGCTCAGCACCTGGTGCGCCCGGTTCACGTCCTTGAATCGCTGCTCGGCACGCGCGTCATTGGGGTGTTTGTCAGGATGGAGCTTCGCGGCGAGCTTCCGATAGGCCCGCTTGATCTCGTCTTGGCTTGCGCCCCGCGAGACTCCTAAGGTTTGGTAAAAGTCACCCATTGCCGACATGGCAAGCTAAGCCTCAGGCTCGACGCCTGCAAGCCCGCCAGCCTCGCTCAGACCTTCCTCCGACACTCCAGCACCAGTGAATCGACGTGCGCGTCGGGCTCACGGCCGGTAAAGTCCGCGGTCTCGCGAAGGATCCGAAGCCCACCTTGTCGCAGAAGCATCCTCATTTCGCAGGGAAAGTACTGCCGGTGGGCGAGGGGAACCACCCAGGGCTCACCTCGCTCGGGGATGAATTCCATCCAGACCACGAGGACCTGCCGCAGAGGATCGTATTCGAAGCGCTCCCGATAGTGGATGCGTAGTCCGGTAGTCCTATCCACGAAGGGCGGCGTCCCATAGCTTCGCTCCGGGTCTCGGTCGAGATCTCCGGGGCGCGGCACCGAGTAGTCGAACACGAACGTGCCTCGTTCACCCAGGTGAGCCGTGACCCGCCTCAGAAACGCGGACATTTCGTCCTCGGTGTACAGGTGTAGGATCGTGTTGAATGGCGCTAGGACGAGGTCGAAGGGCCGCTGAAAGCGTCGCATCCGCATGTCCGCATGCACGACACGCACACGCCGCCGCACCGATGCCGGCTCCTGGACGAGCTTGGCTTCCAAGGCGCGCAACATCGGCCGCGATAGGTCCACCGCGACGACGGTGTGCCCGGCTCGCGCCAGCGGCAGGGTAACGCGTCCGCTACCGGCACCGTATTCCAAGATCCGACCGCCGCAGGCCTCGGCAACCTTCAAGTAGAATTCGACGTCCGCGACCCGACGAGCGTACGTCCTGTCGTAGTACGTGGCGTCGACGTAATGAGCCAGCGCGCCGTAGTCACCGGCACGACCCAGCGTGGCCAAGCTCAAAGCGACTCCCTGAGGATCCGCCGACCCTTTGCCACCCCTCCCGCGACGCGATGCCATCACCCCGCTCAGTAGCGGGTAGCGTTCAACTCGTCGATGTACTCCTGAATCGCCTCGGAAGTGTCGCGATGATAGCGAACCTTGCCCTTGGCGATCTCGCGGAGACTCATCACGGCTGGCTTGTTCTTACCCTTGACCAGAGCAGGCTCCCCCCGCATCAGTGCGCGGCATCGCTGGGCCGCCAGCACCACGAGGGCGAAACGGTTCTCTTCCTGCTCGAGACAATCTTCAACGGTGACGCGCGCCATGGGTTCAGAACTCCTCCAGGACCGGGGGGCGAAACCCTAGCCTCGGGTCGGCAAGCGCGCAAGTTATGACCTACGACAGGCGGCCGACTCTCCGTTCTGCCACGAAATCCCACGTCCGTCCCGCCATCTGGATGCAACCTCGGGCGATTGCACCCGGAGCCGACTCGGTCGGAGCGTCCGCCCCAGATCCATGCGACGCCAGCAGAAGGTCGCAGCTGGCCCCAACCGTGTTCCCCGTGATCCATGGCCGCCGAAGCATCAGACAGACAACTCCAAGCGTGGACGATTCGCAGCGTCTTCCTCCAAGTCGTTCGTCTCTTTCGAGACCACTGGCTCGTTCTCCTTGTCGCGACGGCACTCGTTCCCGGACTTTGGTCGATTCCCTCCAACATTCTGTGGGACGCGTTGGCGTCGTCGCGACTACTTGAGCATCGCTCCGATGGACCTTTTCTGGCAGCGGTCGTCTCGTTCGTGGTCATGGCGTGGAATTTGGTCTGGGAGGCGGGCGGACTGTGTATTGCCATTGCGGCCGCTCGATTAGACCGGATCCGATTGCGCACTCTGTTGAGTGGCGTGGTCTACGCACCAGCGGCGTTCGGGACACGCATCGTCGTTGCCCTCCCGTCAACAGTTGTTGAGATGCTGTCGTTGCCGCCCGACGAGCCGTCGTACACGACGTTCTCTCTTGGCGCAAACGTGGTGGGCACCTACTTGTTCGCGCGAACCATTTTCTGGCTCCCGCTCATGGTGGACGCCAGGATTCCTTTCTGGGACGCAATCATTCTGACGTGGCGCGGTACTCAAGGTCTTGCGATGCGTATCCTTGGGCTGATGTTCCTGTGGGGCCTCGTCCTGACTCCCATTTTCATCCTGGAGTATGCGTTCGGCGGCACGCACCTCTACGTGAGCTTCGGACTCGCGAACGTCTTCCTGTCGTTGGGCGCGGCCGTCTTGTATGTGACTGCGTGGGATCCCTATCTTCAGGACCGGCGCAGTGGCGACGCGCCGCCGGCGACGATCAGTGTCACGAGTGAGTAGGCCTGAGGCTACTCTGTATCTGTTGCCGTGTAGGAGCCGGGGTTCGTGAGGGTCCTCGGTTACCCGATGGCTCGTCTGCGGCTCGAGCCTCAGAATGTGACCCTATGGAACAGGCATCGGCCCCAATCACCACCGCCAACGAACCCGTGGCTTCGGCAGCGTCGGAGTTCGTCGTCTCCTTGGCGCGGGCACTGCATGAACAAGGCATGCCGAGCCACCATCTCGAGTCACTGCTCGAGCGCATCGCCGCGCGGCTCGAGCTCGATGCTCAGATGCTCTCTCTACCCACGGCGTTCATCGCTTCCTTCGCAGAACATGGCCCGAACCGCTCAGCTCGGTCGGTGATCCTGAGGCTCGACCCCGGGGGCATGGACCTGACGCGGCAGTCGAAGCTCATCCTGGTGGGGCGAAGCGTTGCCAACGGCACCATGGGGGTCGCCGAGGCGCTCGATCACATGGCAGAGGTCGAGCGGGAGCCGGAGCCGTCCTGGTGGCTGCCGCTCGTCGCCGGCACGCTGGTCGCTGGCGCCGCGAGCCGGCTATTTGGCGGCGGCCTCGGTGAGGTCATGGTGGGTAGCGTCATCGGGTTCCTCGTGGTCGTCATCACCCGGCTCGTGCACGGCACTCGGGCCCAGCGCCTTTCCGAGCCACTCGCGGCCGTTCTCGCAGCCGTCGTCGCGTCACTGGGGACGAGCTGGGTGGCGGCCGGTTCACCCACGATCGCGGTGCTGGGAGGTCTCATGCTCCTCTTGCCCGGCTACACGTTCACGGTCGGTTTGGATGAGCTCTCAGCGCGCCACTGGCTGTCGGGCACAGCCCGGATCGCTGGCGCGCTCTCCAGCCTGCTCTTCTTGGGTCTGAGTGTGCTAGTCGCGAGCAGAATCGCAGTCCTGACACCAAGCCATCCCCTGCTCGACGACCTGCCGACGTTGCCGGCGTGGTTTGACATCGTAGCAGTCGCTGCGGGCCTTGCCTTCCTTGCGGTCTGGTTTCGGACTCCGCGGGCTGACCTTCCGTGGGTCGTGGTGCTGGGCGGACTGGCAGCCATCATCGAGCGCGCAGCCGCAGTGGCGCTCGACGTCCCACTGGCCGCGAGCGTCGCGGCGCTCTTCCTCGCAGTAACCTGCAACGGAGTGGCGCGGATGGCAGGCAGGGTGGCCAACGCGGTGCTGGCGCCGACCTTGATGCTGATCGTTCCGGGAAGCCTCGGGCTGCGCAGCCTGTTCGCGCTCTCGGAGAAGAATGTCTTGTCGGGCGTCGAGGCTGCGTACCAGATGCTCATCGCGGCAGTGGCGATCGTCACGGGGCTTCTTCTCGGCAACTTG
>CAYRKE010000152.1:0-18252 GCA_964424695.1 uncultured Polyangiaceae bacterium | reverse complement strand
CGCGCTGAAGCCCGAACCGCCCGAGGCCGTGCTGAAGTCCGAGGCGCTCGAGGCCGCGCTGAAGCCCGGGGTTCCCGAGGGGGCGCTCAGGCCCGAGTCCTCCGGTGGGCCGCGGGCGGAGCAGGGCTGGCTTTCGGGCGCTTGCGGCGTGGGCCACGCGGATCTCTTACGTCTCCTGGCCCTGGGGGTACCAGAGGCCCTGGCGGCTCGGTTCGCCGGGCTCGAGGAGCGCCCGGATGAAGAGGCTCCTCCTGAGCAGGAGCAGGCTCTGGGCGGGGATTCGAGGCAAGGGGAGTCCGCTGAGGCTGGGGGCGCGGGTAAGCCTGATCCAGGAGAGGCGCCACACGAGGAGCCAGACCAAGACCAGCCGAGCCCTCTGGTACTCGGCTGGCGCCGAGGTGGTTTCCCTGGAAGGGGCCGCGGTACTCCACGCCCCCCCGGAGTTTCGGGATGCCGAGGCTTGCTTGCCCAAGGACCTCTGTCGGCAGAGTATCCAGTTGCCACGCCCAGCCCCCTTGATCCCAGAGGCGCGCCTTGGGCTCGTGCTCCGGCGGCTCCTCTTGGTCACGGTCGAGGGGCGGGCACTCGACGACGAGCGCCTCATCGCGCGCCTGAGTCGGCTCCTTCCCCTGGCGAGGGTCCCCAGGAAACCGCGCCAGCGGTGGCCTGCGCGGCTCCAGGTGCTCTGGGACCAGGCAAACCCCTTGGGCCCGGTGCGCGAGGACCAGGCCCGCGTCGTCGATCGGCTCCGACGCTGGCGGAGCCCGCGGGAGCTCGAGGTGATCACGGTGAACGACCGTGGCGAGTTTACCTGGCACCACCGACAACGGGGCCTCCGGCGCTGGATCAAGGAGGACCGACCGGTGAGGGCGGCCGATGCTTCGACCACGTGCCTCGCGCTCAGCGAGCTCGGCTGTGCCTCGACGGATCCGGCGCGGAAGGCGGGTTGGTTGCGCCTGAGGTGCCGCCTCGAGCGAGCCCGGGCCCGCTGTGTTGCGCTCGTGCCTTATCCAGAAACGCGCTGGGATCCATGGATCACGCGGCCGTGGCAGGCTGTGGAATGGGAGGAGGCGCGGACCCTGACGCGGCCTAGCTCATCCCAGGGCACTAGGCTCAAGGTGAGGTCCCAGGGGCCCGCCGGGGCCCAGGAGGGCAAGGCCCTCGACGACCTGCGCCGGGCCCTTGCGCCCGCCGTGCACGTCGATCGTGCCCTGCTCCGGGCGATGCGCCTCGCGATCGGGCGGGGTGCGCCCGCGGTGGGGCAGGGCGCGCTCGCGGTGGGGCGGGGTGCACTCGACGTGGGCGCCGAGTCCGACGTTTGGCTCGACGAGGCCCGCATCGCCGAGCGGAGCGGGCTCGGCTTCTCGTGGGCGCCAGAGCAGCGCCAGGCGCTCCTGGGTGAGCTCGCGGCCCCGGATTGCGCCTGGCTCCGGGAGCTCTCAGTTGGAGTCTTGCACAGGCTCCGCGCTGGGGAGGGCCTTCTCGGCCGCGCCGAGGAGCTCTTCGCCACCGGCGACGAAGCGGCTCGGGTCGAGGCGCTCGGGCTCTTCCGGAGATACATCAAGCGCCGCATGGCGGAGCGCGGCTTTGCCGATCCCTTCGAGGCCGCCTACCTCCTCCGCCTCGAGTCGCGCCTTGGCGAGGGTGACTTCGAGCACCAGGAGCTCGCGGCCCTCTGGGCCCTTCGCCACCGCGACGGGCAAGGGTTCGACGCCGAGCCGCCCCCGGGGCTCGACGTGAGCCGCGTCCTGTGGCTGCTCGAGGGGCTTCCGCCCCCGCGCACCTATTGGCTCGAGGAGTTCGGGGAGGCGCTCCGTGTTCGCCGCGTCGACGCCGGGGTTCCAGGCGCCTTGCCCTTGCTCAGCCTCTCCCTGCGCTGGCCTCGCCTCGAGGTTGAGGCACTGGCTGGCGATGCGCTCCTCGGTTCCGCGACCCTCGAGCTCGGAGAGGCAGCGCTCCTCTCGGAGAGCGGTCTCGAGCAGGCCCGCGCCGCCACGCGCCAACCCGGCCGCCTGCTTGGGCGCGCCGCCACGCGCTGGCGCCTCCGCGGTGACTACGGGCTCGTCAGGGCAGAACTGGAACAGGTCCGCCTCCCAGATCGGGCGAGCTCACTCCGGCGCGATTCTGATGGGCTCTGGGTCGGCATGGAGCTCAGGGTGTTCGACTGGGTTCCAGGCGAGGCAGCGGGCAGAGCCGCTGTGGTTACGATAGACCACTCCGTGCGCGAAACCTGGCTCCCCTGGGGCGCCTGGCCGCCCCCCTGGGCCTCGCGCCTCGAACGCCACCGGTATGGCCTGGTTGCGACGCTCCCGCTCAGTGACCGGGTGGCCACGCGCCTGCGTTGGATACCACCCGGGAGGTACCTGATGGGTTCCCCGCATGACGAGAACGGGCGCTTTGGCGATGAGGGACCGCAGCACTGGGTGACCCTCAGTCGCGGCTTCTGGCTGGGGGAAGCCCCGTGCACCCAGGAAGAGTGGGAGGCGGTGATGGGAGGGAACCCGAGTTACTTCAAGGATAAGGCCGAGCCGAGCAGGACGGCGCGGCGTCCCGTTGAGAGCGTGAGCTGGGAGGATTGCCAGGGCTTCTGCGCACGGCTGAACGAGCGCTACCCTGGGATGGGTGCCAGGCTACCGACCGAGGCCGAGTGGGAGTACGCGTGCCGGGCCGGGACGGCGAGCGCGTACAACGACGGCTCGGCGTGCACCGAGCCGTACGGGAAACACCCCGCGGTGATGGAGCTTGGTTGGTTCATCGAGAACAGCAGGCGCGAAACCCACGACGTGAAGGGCCTGGCGCCGAACGCGTGGGACCTCTATGACCTGCTCGGGAACGTATGGGAGTGGTGCAGGGACTGGTACGGCCCCTATTCGGAGGAGGAGCAGCGGGACCCGCTCGGCCCCGCCCAGGGCCAGGCCCGGGTCATTCGCGGCGGCGGCTGGGAGAGCACGGCCGGGCTCTGCCGCTCCGCTCAGCGCAGCAGGTACGCCCCTTCGGGGCGCTACTACGATCAGGGCTTTCGGTTGCTCGCAGGTCAGCCTGGTGAGCCCGGCAAGCCCAGCAGGTCGAGCCGGCCAGGGGCGGAGGCCCAAGGGGAGCCAAGCAGTAATGGACTAGCGGAGCGGAGCGGAGCCGAGAGACAGGAGCGAGGTCCGGCCAGTCGCGGCTGTGGTGGGCATCCATGACCGGCCTGGGCCCCTCCCCGTTTCCGCCCCCCTGGGCGAGCGTCCACGGTGTGGACCGGCGCTCGCCCTTCCCGTTCGCCGAGCGCGAGCTCGCGCCCGGGATATCGATGCGCCTGCGCTGGGTGCCGCCCGGGCGATACCCGATGGGGTCCCCAAATGACGAGAAGGGGCGGCAGGAAGACGAGGTCCTCCATTGGGTGACCCTCAGCCGAGGCTTCTGGCTTGGAGAAGCCCCGTGCACCCAAGCAGAATGGGAGGCGGTGATGGGCAAGAACCCGAGCCGCTTCAAGGACCACGCCGTGCCGAGGAGGGCGCGGCGCCCCGTGGAAATGGTGAACTGGGAGGATTGCGAGGGCTTCTGCGCACGGCTGAATGAACGCTATCCTGGGATGGGGGCGAGGCTACCAACCGAGGCCGAGCGGGAGTATGCGTGCCGCGCCGGGACGGCGAGCGCGTACAACGACGGCTCGGAATGCACCGAGCCAGAAGGGAGGGATCTCGCCCTGAGGGAGCTCGGGTGGTTCGCGGGGAACAGCGGGGGCCGAACCCACGACGTGAAGGGGCTGAGACCGAACGCCTGGGGCCTCTATGACATGCACGGGAATGTGCTGGAGTGGTGTTCGGATTGGCACGCCGTTCATTCAGAGGAGGAGCAGCGGGACCCGCTCGGCCCTGCCGAGGGCAGGACCCGGTCGATTCGCGGTGGCAGTTGGAACAGCTCGGCCAGGAACTGCCGTTCTGCTCTGCGCGACTCCAACTTCCCCGTTGTGCGCTACTCCGCTTTGGGCTTCCGTTTGCTCGCAGGGTAGCCCGGTGGGCCTCAGCGAGTCTCGGTCAGTACCGCTTGTCCGCAACCTTGCCAGGCTGGTGCTGTAGCGAAGAGAGCTGTTCGCTGGCTCCCGATGCCGAGCCATTCGATGACGTTTTCGACGGCATCCGCTCATGATCCCGGAGGCTCCGTGCTGCGGGCGGAGCGGAGCGACGGGTGCGCAGTGGCACGAGCCTCGAGCCTCGAGCGCGCTTGGCTCCGCTGCGGCGTGAGCTCAGCCAAGGCTTGGGCTATCCTTCGCCTCATGCGCGCTATCACCATCGGAGCGGTCATTCTTGGCTCGTCCCTGTATGCGAGCGGCGCAAGCGCTGACGAGTGGTGGGGTCGAGACAAGGCGCTGCACGGCGGCGTTTCCTTCGCCCTCGCCGCTGCTGGCTACGTAGGGGCGTCCCCCTGGCTATCCCGCTGGGAGGACCGTGCCGCTGCTGGATTCGCGTTCTCCTTCAGCTTGGGGCTCGCCAAGGAGGGATACGATCTTGCCGGCTACGGGGACCCTTCGGCAAAGGATCTCACTTGGGATGCGGGGGGGGCCATTCTGGGAGCCCTCGCGTGTGCCGCCCTCGACGTTGCCCTGGATCGGGACGACGAGCCCAAGGACAGGGCGGCCATGGGCCTCGCGTACTCCTGGTAGCCTGCGCGGGAGCAGACACGCCACGACGCTGCACGCAACGCCCCACAAGTACTGCTCCGGCATCCGTCAAGTGTTGCACGGCGACCCGCACGCGTTCTTGCGCCTCCAGTCCCTCCAGGCCGGCGAAATCCCCGAGGGCAAACCTGACAACCAGCGCGGCCGCCGAGTTCTGCCCCGGTCTCGTTCGACAGGCGTCTAACGCCGGTCTCCGCGCGGATCACTCGGTTTCCCGTGCCCTGCCGCCGCGAAAACGCTGGATCGTTGGGCGACCACCGCGCCACGTGCTAATTTTTCGCTATGCACCTTGCATTGACGGCCGTGTTTCGAAAAGTCCCCGAGGGGTACATCGGCTTCGTCGAGGAATTGCCAGGAGCGAATACTCAGGCTCCCACTTTGGACGAAGCGCGTGAGAGCCTGCGCGAGGCGGTACAGCTCGTATTGGAGGCCAACCGCGAACTTGCGCAAGAGGATGCCTCTGGAGAGGTGATCCGAGAAGAACTGAGGAGCGCGCAAACGTGAAGCGAACTGATTGGGTTCGTTACCTCGAGCAACACGGCTGAGATCTGCTCAGAGAGGGTGGGCGGCATTCGGTGTTCATCAACCGTGGCGCGAACAGAGTCTCGCCCGTCCTCATGCCGAGCGCTCACACGCTGGGTATGCGTCACAATTCTGGCTGCTGCTCGCCAGATGAGCTTCCCCGGCGCAGCCGCCGTGGCAGTCGCCCAGACAGGATCCGCTAACCGCTCGCCTTGCAGCGTAACCCGCTAGTGCGGTCTCCTACAAGAATAGCAGACTGGCCAAGGGTGGGCCCAGCACGAGCGCGCCGGTAGCGGCGGCTCCCAGGGCGCAGATGAGGACGGCGCCAGCGGCGACATCCTTGGCTTTCTCGACGAGAGGGTGGAAGTCGGGCGAGGCGACGTCACACAGGAACTCGAACGCGGTGTTGATGGCCTCGGCAGTCCAGACGGAGACGATGGAGAGGACGAGAGCCAACCATTCGAGACGCGGAACGTGGAGTACAAGTCCGAGTGCGACGACACAAGAGGTCGCGGCGGCGTGAATCCACGCATTATGCTGCGACTTCAGCATGGTGCGGATGCCGCGAGCGGCATAGGCGAAACTGCGCAGTCGAGCAGCTAACGAGAAAGCGCGTGTAGCGGTATTGTTCAGGGGCATTGGGTGAGGGCTGCCAAAGGTGGCCAATCCACGAGGTGAAGACTTAGCACCCCGCGCGGAGCCGATGAGTGGAGGTATCGTGGAGAACCTCACAGGTTCTCTGCATTCCAATGGGGGAAGGGGCCGGCGGAACGGAGGGACGCTGCCCAGGCCCATTGCGCTGCCCATGCCAGCTGAGTCAGCTCCAGCCTCTCTTCAAGGGAATCCTTCGATCCGCAGGATTCATTCTTGCCGCAGGGAGCCAGCACCGGCAAGGCTCACCGGCAGCCTGGCCGCGAGTATGCCCGACAACTGTTCGAGGTTGTCGCTGCACCAGCCGTCGAGCGGTGGCGTGTGTTGACGCTCGCAGTAGTCGCTCAGCCCTTCGAGCGCCGCTTGCCGGCCCTGCTCGTAGAGCGCGATGCAATGCAAGGCAGGTGCCCAGCACTCTTCCCTCTGCTGGAAGACGCTCGCGGGCGACGGGGCATCTGGACAGAGCCACTTCGCGTAGGCTCGCGCGACCATGTCGTGGTCGTTGAAGGTGCCACCGGGGATGGAGTGCACTAGCAGAGACCAGCCGAGCCGCGCCTCATACACGTTGGCGTTGGGGTCGGTGAGCAGGACGCGGTACGGGTCGATGAGGAGGTCGGGCCTGCCATCCCCATCCTGATCCACGAAGCCAGTGATGGCGAAGCCGGTCGCCAGCTTGGATTCGACCATTTCGCCCCCAGCCAGTGTCCAGATCTTCCCCACATTGTGGAGGCTGCCCGATGCGTCGTTGGTGCACTGGGTGAGGGTAAGGAGCTCGGTGACGCCGTCGCCCTCGAAGTCGAATGCGGCCACCGGGAGCGGAGCCGTGATGGCGTTCGTGGGGTTGTCTTGCCATCGGACGGCAGCGCGGGTGCCTGTTGCGCTCACGTGTTCGAGCGACCACTCGGGGAGCCCCGGTACCCCGTTTTGATCCAAGTCCCCTTCGCCGGTTCGAAGAACCCAGTACTCTGCACCCTGCTGAGCCTGTCGGAAGTAGATCTCGTTGCCGCCCGCCGGATCCTGTGGCGTCGCTCCTGCTCCGGGGTCCTGCGGCAGCACACCTTGGGCCTGGAGAGCTTGGATCCTCTGCCGTGCCACGGCCCATCGCGGGTCACTCGAATCCAACTGAAAATACGGGAGGAGAGCCGCCGGACGATCGTAGAAAGCGGCCTCCTGCGGCTGCTGGATCGCCAGAACGCACCCGCTGCTGGGATCGACCGAGAGCGGCGAAATGGGGGGCGAGGGCGACTCCTGAGCGACAGCGCCAGAGCCGGCCGCGGGCGCCGTTTGGGCTCTCCCGGGGCCGCCCTTGGTGTCCTGTCGAGCCGAAGCTGCAAGAACGGGCGGGAGTGCCGAGCGCGACGCGACACGCTCCGGTTGGCGCAGGCTGCTGCACGCTGCAAGAGTGGCGCCCAAGAGGACCAAGGGGCGGAGCCAGGCATGGACTGGGAAGAACATCGTCAAAGATACGCGATCCATGTGCTGCCCACCGCAGCGGAGAGTGTAGTTCGCTGAGCGGATCCGTTCAACCACCTCAGACTCCGGAGGGAGCGAACCTCGGCCAACGGAGCCCGTTTGCCTCGCACCGGGGGATCCCTGCGGGCGATGGAGCCGAGGGAGGGCCGCGGGTCGAGGGCAGAACGGCTGGGGCTCGGGTGCCCCTCGGTAATGAGCGCGCCGCGCGCCGTGGGGCGACCGTGGCGCAGACGCTTCCGATCCGGGGCGGCCCAACACCGCGCCTGCGCCCGCGGTTGCGAAGCGCGACGACGTCGGGGGGGGGCAGGGCTCGGGACGCGTTGCCACGGGTGGTGAAAGAAATTTCACGTTGCTGAGGCCCGGAAGCGCCTGCATTCTGATTGCGATTCGGTCGCTATGGATCTTCCGTTGCTGAGTTCAGCCATTTTGCGTCAGACCACCGTTTTCGTTGCACGGCTGTCGACGCTGGGCGGCTCGCGGTCGCCGCTGGCTCGCATTGCCGGAGAAGTCTTCCTTGGTCTTGTGGCCGAGCTGGATCGGCAAGGGGTGGGGAAAAAGGTTGCCGCGGACATGTTTGGGTTGGCGCTTCGGTCCTTTCAGTTGAAGGTGCAGCGCGTAAGAGAATCGGCCAGCGAACGTGGCACGACCCTTTGGTCGGCGGTACGCAACTTCGTCGAGCAGCGCGGCTGCGTGACCAGGAGCGAGATCCTCGAGCGGTTTGCGCGTGACGACCCTGCGAGCGTGCGCGGGATCCTCAACGACTTGGTCGAGAACGGGGTCGTCTATCGTACGGGGAAGGGCGACAGCAGCATGTACCGCGCCACGCCCCTCGAGGATTTCGGGCGACGCTGCGGTGCCAGTAGCACCGAGTCGGACTCCGCACTGGTCTGGCTCGTCGTGTGTCGAGAGGGAGCGTTGACGGCCAGCGAGTGCGCCTCTCTTGCTGGGCTCTCGATCGAGCGCACTCAAGCGGCTCTGGCCCGCCTCGAAGCGGCCGAACGGGTTCAGCGCACCGGCGAAGGTGATGAACCTCGGTTCGGTAGTGGCAGGTGCCTGATCCCCGTTGGGGACGAAGCGGGGTGGGAGGCCGCCGTGATGGATCACCATCAAGCCGTGTTGAACGCCATCGCAGCGAAGATGGAGTCGGGGCTTGGCAAGAGCTCGGAGTCGGACACGAACGGTGGGAGTACCTACGCTTTCGAGCTCTGGCCCGGCCATCCTGAGGAGGCCGCGGCGCGGGAGCTTTTCGCGTGCTCGCGGCGCGAGGCTGCGCGAGTCTGGGATCGGGTGAGCGCCTATAACGCGCAGGGTGGGCCGCGTGGTCGGGGCGCATACCGACTGACTTACTACTTGGGACAGTACTCTCGTTCCGAGTCGGAGGAAGAATCATGATGGGCTGGCAGCGCCGCGTTTCTAACCTTGTTCTGCTGTGGTCACTTGCCTCGGGCATCAACGGATGCGAAGCGACGGGCGGCGATACTCAGACCAACTGGCTCAAGGCCTGTGACTCTGATGCGCAGTGTGGGGACTATGCTTGCGTGTGTGGAGTCTGCTCGTTACCCTGCGGGGCAGGCGATGACTGCGGCCGAGCGCCATCGGGCTCTTCCTGCCAGGCCAGTGACAGCTCGGGGGTGATGGTGCTCTGCGGACCCAATGCAGCGTCGGGCCTCTGCCTCCAATCGTGCGATCGCGACTCGCAATGCATCGGTGCTGCTCGCTGTGAGAGCGGAAGCTGTGTTTCGGATGAGGGGGACCCGCCGGGAACACTTGGCTCTGTAGCGGGGGCGGCGGGCGCTGGGGGGCGTACTGGTGCGGCTGCGGCTTCCGGCGGAGGCGTGGGTACTGCGTCGGAGCCTCGTGCTGGCGAGGCGGGCGCGCCGGTCGCATCGCCTCCGTCGAGCTCGGGAGGTGTGACGGGCACGGCTGGGGGCGGAGCGGCTCCCGCTTCTGCTGGCGACGGTGGACAGCCGGCTTCGACGCCCGACTCGGGGTCAGGCGGTGGCACCGGAGGTTTCGGCGACGTGTCGACATCGACGACGGGAGCGGGGACTGGTGGTGTCTCCGAAGGTTCCGGTTCCCTTGGCGGAGGGGGTGCCGCTGGGGCGACTGGCCTTGCGGGGGAGGCGGGGCTCGCAGGGGAGGCGGGCGCGGCAGGGGCGGCGATTGAGGGGTGTCGCGATCGCGAGGACTGCCCGGCGGACACCACGACACCGACCTGGGTGGTGTGGGAATGCCTGTCGCCTTATGGCACTCCTCCGGAGTCGTACGTTTCTCCCATCCCACCGTGCAGCGCGGCATCTCCCAGCTCGTGTGCCTCCACGCAGCCTCCGGGTACGGGTACGGTCTGCACCACGTTGGCCGACTGTCCCGCGGCGGAGGACTACGGTGGCCTTGCGGCATCTCTCTGCGTGGATGGCGAGTGCACCGCATGCGCCACGGACAGTGACTGCACGGCGGAGCGTCCCTTCTGCATCACAACGAACCCGGCGGATGGGGTCGTCTACAACGTGTGCGTCGCATGCACTTCTGACGCAGAGTGTCCCAGTGAACGTCCGCTTTGCAGGACAACCTCGGGTGCGGACGGCGAATGCGTGGAGTGCATGACCGGCGTACTCGGTTGCGCCGATGGGGTTTGCTCCGAGGATTCCGGGACATGCGTGTCGCAGTGCACCTCGGACGCTGACTGTCCGGATCCCGCCGCTCCCTGTTCGCTACAGCACCGTTGTGAGGCCAAGGTCTGCTCGCTCGACGCAGATTGCCCAGTGAATACGATCTGCTCCTCGACGGCTGGGGTGTGTCAGCGGGCGGCATGCTCTGCCGATGGGGATTGCTCGGCAGGTGTCTGCGTCAACGGCAGCTGCCACGAGGGACTCGGGTCGTGCGTCTCCCAGACCCGCGGAGCCTGAGCCCGCGTTCGCTTCCTGGCCGGGTTGTCACCGGGGGCCTCAGCGGAGCCGGGGGCTCGTCGCACCCGTCCCGCCGCTCGGGTACGCGGAATTCTGGCCCTGCGCGGCGTTGCAATCGCGTCGTTGCGCTGTAGAGTCGCCGGCATGCAGCAACGCGGCCCCTGGAAGCGGGTGTCCACCCGCATCGTCTATGACAACCCGTGGATTTCGGTGGTGCACGATGAGGTCATCACCCCCAAGGGAACCCAGGGCATCTACGGAACGGTGCATTTCAAGAACCTCGCCATCGGGGTCATTCCCATTGATGCGGAGGGCAACACCTGGCTTGTGGGTCAACATCGCTATCCGCAGGACCAGTACTCTTGGGAAATCCCCGAGGGAGGAGGCCTGTTGGGGATCGATCCGTTGGAGTCGGCAGCACGCGAGCTCAAAGAGGAGGTCGGGCTTACCGCGCGGCGGTGGGACCTCCTGATGGAGATGGATCTATCCAACTCGGTCTCGGACGAACGCGCCTACGTCTACCTCGCCCGTGAGCTCACCTTGGGTGCGTCGTCCCCGGAGGCCACCGAAGAGCTCGTGATACGCCGCCTGCCGTTTTCTCGGGTCTATCAGGGCGTGCTCGACGGCGAGTACCGCGACAGCCTCACCGTGGCCGGGGTGCTGCGGCTGGGACAACTGGTCGACTGCGGGAAGATCCGGCTTTCGGAGTGACTGTGGTCGAAGTCGTTGCTCGGATCCGAGGCGGCGGCGCCGTTCATGTTGCTCGGATCCGAGGCGGCGGCGCCGTTCATGTTGCTCGGATCCGAGGCGGCGGCGCCGTTCACGTTGCTCGGATCCGAGGCGGCGGTGCCGTTCATCAGGTCGCAGGTGACGTTGGCGACCCCATTTATGCGTTCGGCAAGCGGATCGGTGCTCTGGGGCTACCGGGCTCCCCGGATGCATCGGAGCAGGCCCTGGGCGGCTCCGGTGGGGTCGTCAGCACTGCAGACCGCGGAGACCACGGCGATCCCGTCGGCCCCGGCTCTCACCACGTCTGCAATGTTGCTCTGGTTCAGGCCTCCGATGGCGATCAAAGGGTGACGGGAGTAGGACTTGATGCGGCCGAGCCCTTCGAGGCCCCACGCGCCCCTCGTATCCGTCTTGGTGGGGGTCGAAAACACAGGGCTCACCCCGAGGTAGTTGATCGGCATCCCTTCGGCGTTCTCGACGTCTTCCCATGTCTCAACGGACAGCCCGATGATGGCCCCAGGCCCCAGCAGCTTCCGGGCAATGGATACGGGCATGTCCTCCTGTCCCAGATGGACCCCATCAGCGCCGACTGCCCAGGCGACGTCGACGCGGTCATTGATGATGAGGGGTACCCCAGTGGGCCGCATGAGCTGCTTGAGGCTCGATGCCTGCTCGAGGAACGCGCGGGTCGAAAGGTGTTTTTCGCGGAGCTGGACGCAGTCGACGCCCCCTGCGATGGCCTGCTGTACCACTTCTTCCAGGCTGCGGGGACCCGAGAGCGGGCGGTCCGTTACCAGCATCAATGCGATGGGTTGGGGCTGAGACATCTTCTACCACCTCTATCAGATCGCGCGGGTCCTTGCCGTCTCGCTCCCCGGCCAGCGGGGTCATGGGTGGGGCAAGCGTGGAGCTCGCGGGGGCCTCCCGCAAGCGCTGGATCGGGCCATCGCGCCGTCTCTGGGGCGGCGGAAGCGGCAAGGGGTGGGCCATCGCGCCGTCTCTGAGGCGGCGGAAGCGGCAAGGGGAGGGCGCGGCGAATACAGCGGGCTTGTGGGCTGCAGATCAGGGCTCCCGAGGGGGCTGGTGCGTGACGAGTGGCGCTCTGCTAAGGTCGCTGCATGATTCCTCAGGAAGGCTTGGCACATTCCAGCAAGCTCTAGCCCCACGACACCCGTGAACCCCGACGTCGCGCCGAAGCTCTTGCGTCCCATGGAACTGCTTGCTCCGGCCGGGGACCGTGCCTGTTTCGACGCTGCGCTCGAAGCTGGAGCCGACGCCGTCTACCTGGGGCTCACGGCTCTCAACGCACGCCGCAACGCGCGCAATTTCTCGGAGCGCGAGCTCGGGGATGCGTGCCGAGACGCGCATGCGCTCGGGAGGCGCGTGCATCTCACGCTCAACATCGATCTCTGCCACGACGATTTGGCCCGAGCCGCGCAGCTCCTCGAGGTTGCCAGTGGCGTCGGTGTCGATGCGGTCTTGGTGCGCGATCCGGCCCTACTCGCCCTGAGGCCACACTTTCCGGAGCTCGAGTACCATCTGAGCACTCAAGCGTGCATCACGTGCCGCGCCGATGTCGAGGCGGCGCGTGCGCTCGGGGTGACTCGGGTGGTTCTGGCGCGCGAGCTTAGTCTGGCCGAGGTCCGTGCCGCCTCCCAGGTGCCAGGGATCGAGACCGAGGTCTTTGCCCTGGGCGCGCTGTGTTTCAGCGTGTCGGGTCGTTGTCTCTTGTCGAGCTGGGTGGGGGGGCGCAGCGGCAATCGAGGGCAGTGCACCAGTCCGTGCCGCGTTCCCTGGATGCTGGAGGGGCGGCCCGGGGGGACGCCTTTCTCCCTCCGTGATCTGAGCCTCGTCGGTCGGGTCGATGAGCTGCGGGCAGCTGGCGTGCGGGCCCTCAAGATCGAGGGCCGAATGAAGAACCCCTCCTGGGTGCGGGCCGCGGTGGCCAGCCTCCGCCGAGCCATCGACGGTGAACGTCCCTCCCGAGAGACGGAGCGGCGCGGGGTCCCTCCAGGGCGGAAGCTGACCTCGGCCTATCTCGATGCCGAACGGGATCGGGTCGTCGAAGATCCGCCCACCGAGACCGCGACGGCGGGTGCGGCTGCCCCGAGTGGACTCGCCCCTTCGGCGGTTCGGGACGACGTTGCCTCGCTCCTGGCCGCAGTCGATCGCCCGAGCGAGGCCCATCAGGTTCGAAGCCCCGATCGCGTGCGGCTCACCGCTGACCAGGCCGGTGCGTTCCTGACCCGCATCCAACCGACGGATGCGGCGATCATCGAGGGATTGGACGCCCAAGGGCTCGGGGAACTCGTCTCCCGGTTTCCGCAGCTCAGGATCATCGCCTCGCTACCTGCGATCGTCTTCGACGACGATCTTCCCGAGCTGGACGCCCTCTGCAGGGCAGCGGCGGCACGGGGGGTCACGGTGGAGGTGAACACGTGGGGCGGCTGGCACCTGGCGCGACGAGCTGGGGGAGCCTTTGTCGCAGGGCCCGGTCTCGGGATCCTCAACGCGCTTGCCGCCCGCGATCTCATGGAACGCGGGTTCGGCGAGGCCTGCGTGTCGCTCGAAGCCGACGTATTGAAGTTGGAGGCTTTGGTGCTGCGGACTGCGCTGCCCTGTTCGGTCGTGGTGTTTGGACGTCCGCCACTTCTCGTGACTCGCGCAGCGCTCTCCGATGCCGTGACCTCGGCCGTGCTGGAGGATCGCCGTGCTGCGAGGCTGCGGGCCCGTCGAAACCGGACGCTGTGGGAGCTACGGCCGATCGAGCCCTTTGACGTGCGGGGCCTCCGTCTCCCGCGTGAAGCGGCCCACCTGGTCGTCGACCTGGTGGCCTCTTCCGATCCGCTTGCTGAATGGCAGAATCCTCGCGCGACGGCTTCGCGCTTCAATTTCCACAGGATTCTGGGGTGATAGGCGCACCCCACGGACGGAACGGTGCCGGTTGTGCTCATCAAAGGACCGGGCAGGCGAAGCGCGGGGGCACGGGAACTGCCGCATCGCAGGGGCAGGCGGATCCTGATACGTCAACAAGCATTACTGTCGGAGACTATTCTGAGAGGACGCCCGCGGATCTCGGCTTCCGGCTTCGTTTCGCCGCGCTTCCGGTGCGCACGTACTCCACGCAAGCTCCGCTCCGGGTCTCGCGAGACTTCGCTAGAAACCGAGCTTGACGGCCGGGCTGGCTGAGAGTCTTCGGCACTAGGATTAGATTGCTCGTTGTGCCATGACTTGTGCCGTAATTTGCGGTGTGTTGGTGCGTTCGTTATCCTGTGGGGTCTGTCCCATCGACGACGGATGGGGCGTGATGCGCGCGCACGTAACGGCAGAGGCTCAGTTCAGCGTCTCGAGAGCAGGGCTTTTGCGTGATGCGCGCGCGTAACGGCAGAGAGCGGAGACTCCCTCATCCAATCGTCGCCAGGTGCCGAGGTCCGTGCTAGAGGTGCCGAGTGTTGGGTATGGAGGCTTAGAACAGGCTTGCCAGGTTCCACCAAGCGTTGCCCGGAGAAGAGAGGGTGCCCATGGCGCGGCGCACCTGCTCTGTCTCGTCTGCGGAATCTGCAGCTGAGTTCTTGCTGCACCTAGGGTTAGATCCTCGCGAGGGGTCTGCGGTGATCTCCAGCGGGTTTTCTCTGGGCACGCCGCGACGCAGAACTCAAGGACCGCGAATCTCATGTTGTCACGCATTCCGCTCGTTCGTTTTCCCGCGCGGCGCTGCTCGCTCGGGGGGCTAGGCTCCGCGTTCCTGCTTCTTGCGTGTGATGCCGATTCGGTGCCGCATGTTGAGGTGACGCCGACCCTGTCACTCGAGCCACCAGCGTTCTCGGAGCCAGCCGGCTTTCGGCCCAGGCCTTTCGAGCTGCGCATCTCCGCCAGGGATGACTCGGCCATTATCCACTACACCCTCGACGGCTCCACGCCCGCGGCCGATTCGCCCATTTACGAGGGCCCCATTCGGATCGACGCACCTGATCCCAAGGACTTCCGCCTCGCTGGGATACGGACGACCCCATCAGTCGATCCAGAGGCCGTGGACGACGATTGGGCGGCGCAACTCGCCCTTTCTGGAGTGCAGTGGGCCGAGCCTGAGTCCGTGTTTCGAGGAACCGTGGTTCGGGCAATGGCGCTGGACGATGAGGGGGGCACGAGTCGGGTCACCACGCGCACCTACTTCGTGGACGAGGCGGAACAGCGTCGCTACAGCCTGCCTGTCGTCTCGCTCGCTACGGATCCCGAGAACTTCTTCGACGATGAGATTGGCATCTACGTGCCGGGCGCACTTGCCCGCAACAATCGGCCGGATCGCCCTTGGCACAGTAGCGGCAACTTCCGGAAACGCGGTGACGAGTGGGAGCGACCGGTTCACTTCGAGCTCTTCACCACCGACGGTGAATCTCCTCTGAGTCAGGATGCAGGGGTTCGCGTCCACGGTGGCGGAAGCAGCAGCTTCGCCCAGAAATCGCTTCGGATCTATGCCCGCAAGGAGCTAGGGGAAAAGTGGCTCAAGTATCCGGTGTTTCCGGATAGCGAGCGCAGCCGCTACAAGCGCGTCCTGCTCAGTAACTCCGGGAACGATTGGCCCGTCACGCTCTTTCGGGATGCTCTGATGCAGTCGCTGGTTGACCACCTTCCTTTCGATACCCAGAACGCACTTCCCTCCATCGTGTTTCTCAACGGCGAGTACTGGGGGATTCACCTCATTCGGGAGTACTACGACCACCACTATCTCGGTGAAGTCTATGGGGTCGACCCAGACGAACTCGACATCCTCAGCGCGAACGACCAGGTCGAGCGCGGCAGCCGAGAGCGGTTCGTGTCTCTCTTGGACTGTATCTCGAGGGAGTCGATGGAGCCCGACTCGCGCCTCGAAGAAGTGAACACGATGATGGACATGGAGAACTTCCTCCAGTACCAGATCGCAGAAATCTACTTCAATAACACCGATTGGCCGTGCAACAATATCCAGTACTGGAGGCTACGCACTGACACCTTCGAGCCCGACGCGGCCCCGGGGCACGACGGGCGCTGGCGTTGGCTCATGTACGACACCGACTATGGTTTCGGCTACGGCGGGGGGTCCGACGCCTACGCGTTCGATACCCTCACCTACGCGATCACCGAGGATTGCGTTTCAGCAGACATCCTTGTGGGGCTAATGGAGAATCAGGCATTCCGCGAGCGCTTCGTGTCGCAGTTCGCCAATCATCTGAACACGGCTTTCAGCGCCGAGCGGGTTCTCGCGATGATCGATCGGTTCCACGCGCTTCTGGAGCCCGAGATCGACGAGCATATCGGCCGCTGGGGACAGCCCGCCTCTCGAGCGCTCTGGGAGGACAACGTCGAGGTTCTGCGCCGCTTCGCCAAGAAGCGCGTGAGGCACGTTCGCGGCCACATCAGCGAGCAGTTTGGCTTGAACGGAACCTACGATCTCACGGCCGATATCCAGCCTGCTGGAGCCGGAACCATCCAGGTGAACGAGATGCCCATCGACGCCTCGGTTCCAGGAATCGACGAGAACCCGTATCCGTGGTCGGGGGCCTATTTCCGTGACATCCCCCTTCAGCTCGAGGCCAAGGCTAGGGTTGGCTACCACTTTGTCCGATGGAGTGACGGTCGCACCTCACCAACCCTCGAGTGGACACCAACCGAGGACACCATCATGCGAGCGGAGTTCGAACCGGATGAGTGACTCCTGCCTCCCTCACTCGGACGCATTTGCGGGCCTGGGTGTCGATAGGAGCGTGGTCCGCGTGTCGATGAACCACGCAATCAGCGCGCCCACCCCATAGGCCACCAGGTCCCCCCACTCGAAGACCGAGCCGAGCACCGTGGTGGCCACGGGGGAATCGCTGAGGCCCATACGAACGGAGAGCTGGAGGAGTTGCGCGACCTCCACCAGCGCTCCTACGCCGAAAGACGCCGCCGCCAGCACGCGTGCATCGAAGCGACGCACCACCCTGAACCCTGTGTAGACCCACATGACGGCCAAGACATCCCCACCGTACGGTCTGATGATCGTGTCCCGGACGAAGAGGGCAATCACGACCTCGATGCCGAAGATGAGCACGAACCACTTGAGGGGTCTTGGATCGAAGCGAAACATCGCCTCAGCATGGCACGCGCGGCGACAAGAGTGAGGGCCTGCCAGCGGCAGCGGGGCGATGGCTGCGAGTCTCCGGCGCGGCGCTTGGGGGGGCGCTATCTGGGGATTCAGCGCATGCGCTTCGCCAGCGACGTTCGCCATCGCCGGCAGTCGAATCGGCTGCGTCGCTGCAAGCCATTCTGGCGAGCGGAGAATCCAATCAGAGTCAACCGCCCGTCTCGGATCACAGTCGGACGGGTGAGGCCGATGCGGATCGACGAGCCAACTCCCTTACATGTCCAGTAATCCACCGGCCGGATGACGCCTTGAGGGACGCGCTCCCTGCGATCGCGTCGCGCTCTGCCGGGTTCCCTGTCTGCTGGCATTGGCAACGAATTGTGCTGGTTTCCGGTGTCCGGGGCGAGGTCCAGACAGGAGAGCCTCGGCACGGATATGGCAAAGTGTCACGGTCGTGACACTTTGGCGACCGCGGAATTTACGGGTTCGCTTGGGTCGCGCCGGGGTCTGAGGTAGATTGCCCGCCTAGTTGGGATGCGGCCCCGTTGGGCCGCCATTCTGCGTTGTGCGGAATGTCTGGCCATATTGCGTGAAGGAGCGGAACACATGAAACGCTTGATGCTTGGTGCGGCAGCTATACTCTGCGGTCTCTCCCTCGCAGCCTGTTCGTCCGACGACGACGACGACGACGGCACTGCGGACGACGACAGCGGAGTGGCGGGTTCGGAGAACGACGACGATTCGAGCAGCGGGGGCTCGGGTAATCAGGATACCGGCGGTTCCGCAGGGCAGGGTGGCAATGCACCCGAGGCCGGCACAGCCGGCCAGGCTGGAACGTCCGAGCCAGGTCTTCCCGGACTCGGTGAGGAGTGCGACGACGATCCGGGCTGCGCTGGGTTGCTCACGTGTGAGGACGGGATCTGCGCTGCCATTCCCGGCGAAATCGACGACGCCTGCGACGAGACCCTGGCTTGCGCCGGGCTCCTCAAGTGCGTCAGTGGCAAGTGCGAGGCAGAGCCGGCTGACGAAAACGAGCCGTGCGACACCTACGTCGAGTGCACTGGCCTGTTGACGTGCCAAGAGAACGTCTGCACCGCCGTACCTGGTGACGTCGATGACGACTGCGATGAGATCGTCGGTTGCAAGGGACTGCTCGGCTGTGAGAATGGGAAGTGCACCATCATCAACGGCGGCGTTGGGGACGATTGTGA
>CAYRKE010000151.1:0-18291 GCA_964424695.1 uncultured Polyangiaceae bacterium | reverse complement strand
CGACGAGTCGCTCCCACGTTGCGCCGGGATGCGAGCAGGCCTCGGGCTCGGGCTCCAGCGCTGTACCCATTGGGCGCCATCAATCCCCCCCCTTTGCGGTCTTGGCGCCTTTGCGGTTGGCCCTCCGAATCCGCCCCATTCCGGCCCTGCTACGGCCCCGCTCCGCTAAAGACCCCCACGGCACCGCTGGCCACTTCACTTGACCGCTGGCAGTATGTATTCGCGCATCAGTCCATCCAGGCGATCGCCTGCACTGCTCACGGGTAGGTACGCGGTAAAGGCGACCACCAGCCCCAAGTCGCGGCTCACGTAGAGGTACTGCCCATAGGCGCCCCGCGTTCCGAAAACTGAAGGCAGGTTTGGGACCCAGAAGTGGTAGCCGTACTGTCCCTTCGCAGGTGTGGTGCAGCGCGCGACGGTGGCAGCATCAGTCCATTCCGCCGGAACGACTTGGACACCGGCCCACATCCCGCGATTTCGGTACAGTTCCCCGAACCGAGCCCTCTCTCGCCCGGAGAAGTAGAGCCCATAGCCTCCGTGGTTCGTACCGTTGGCAGCCGCTTCCCACTCGACGTTCTCTAGTAAGCCCTCCTTGACTCCGTGCGCAAAGCGTACTCGAGCAAGGATGGCAACTCGACCGGTATTGGGTCGAGGCAGCTCGAATTCGTCACTCACAGTCTTGCCCCCCCGTTCCGCCACCAAGCCGGGAGACTGGGTCAACGGAGGTACTCGCGGTGACGATTCGGAGCGAGAACCCGCTGCGTCCCCCCCCTGCAGCGCTGCGCCTCGAGACGAGTTGGGCGCAGCGCGCAGGAATGAGGCGAAAGGGCTCAGCCCTTCTTCATCGCCTCTTCGACGGCCACTGCCACGGCCACAGACGCCCCCACCATGGGGTTATTCCCCATGCCGATGAGCCCCATCATCTCTACGTGGGCGGGAACCGACGAGGAACCAGCGAACTGAGCGTCCGAGTGCATACGCCCCATGGTGTCGGTCATACCGTACGAAGCCGGTCCTGCCGCCATGTTGTCGGGGTGGAGCGTGCGCCCCGTGCCGCCACCGGACGCGACGGAGAAGTACTTCTTGCCTTGCTCGATGCATTCCTTCTTGTAGGTGCCGGCAACCGGATGCTGGAACCGCGTGGGATTCGTCGAGTTACCGGTGATGGACACGTCCACACCCTCGGAGTGCAGAATGGCAACGCCTTCGCGAACATCGTCGGCGCCGTAGCAACGGACCTTCGCGCGGTCACCCGTCGAGTAGGCCTTCTCGAAGACCACGGCGAGCTTGCCCGTGGCGTAGTCGAACTTGGTCTGGACGTGGGTGAAGCCGTTGATGCGGGCGATGATCTGCGCCGCGTCCTTGCCCAAGCCATTCAGGATGACCCGGAGCGGCTCCTTGCGCGCACGGTTGGCGCTCTTGGCGAGACCAATCGCACCTTCGGCGGCCGCGAAGGACTCATGACCAGCCAGGAACGCGAAACACTTGGTCTCCTCCAGAAGGAGCATGCTGGCGAGGTTACCGTGACCGATACCCACCTTGCGATCGTCGGCAACCGAGCCAGGGATGCAGAAAGCCTGCAGCCCCTCACCCAGCGACTTCGCTACGTCCGCAGCACGCTTCTCACCCTTTTTGATGGCGATGGCCGCGCCCAGCGTATACGCCCAACAGGCGTTTTCGAAGCAGATGGGCTGCACGCCCTTGACGATAGCAGCCACGTCGACGCCCTTGCTCTTGCAGAGCTGGTCGGTGGATTCGATGCTGCCGAGAGAGTACTTCTCGAGGACGGTGCGGATCTGCGGAATGCGCCGCTCGTAGCTTTCGAATAGTGGCATGACAGGCTACTCCTTCCTCGGGTTGATGATGCGCTTGGCTTCGGCGAACCGTCCGTACGTGCCGGTGCACTTCTTCAGTGCCTCGCCAGGATCCTTCCCGTCGGCGATCATTTCCATCATTTGCCCAAGCTTGACGAACTCGTACCCGATAATCTCCTCATTCTCGTCGAGAGCGAGCCGGGTCACGTAGCCTTCGGCAATCTCCATGTAGCGAGGGCCCTTGGCAGTGGTGCCGTACATCGTCCCGGTGACGCTGCGGAGTCCCTTGCCGAGGTCCTCCATGGCGGCGCCAATCGGCAGGCCATCCTCGGAGAACGCCGTTTGGGTACGCCCGTAGACGATCTGCAAGAACAGCTCGCGCATCGCCACGTTGATGGCATCACAGACGAGATCGACGTTGAGAGCCTCGAGGATCGTCTTGCCAGGCAGGATCTCCGACGCCATGGCCGCGGAATGCGTCATGCCCGTGCACCCGAGGGTCTCGACGAGCGCCTCCTGAATGATGCCCTCCTTGACGTTGAGTGTGAGCTTGCATGCGCCCTGCTGAGGAGCGCACCACCCCACGCCGTGGGTGAGCCCCGAGATGTCCTTCACTTCGCGGGCTTGCACCCAACGCCCCTCTTCGGGGATGGGCGCGGGACCGTTGTTCGGTCCGCGGCGGATGCACACCATCCGCTCTACTTCATGGGATAGTTCCATGGGCTTCCTTGCGCGCTCGGATATGCCTTGGCACCTTGCCGCAGTCCACCGGGCTGGCGCCGCGGATATAGACCGCAAGCGCGGGAAAGACCAAGCAAATTCGGGCAGCCGGGCGGACCAGAGGCCAGTCCGCGAGTCAGCTCGCCGTTCCGGCGACCCCTCGGACTCGATCGCCTGGCCCCGGGCGCCACAGGAAGCCGCGATATTGCCGGCAATGTTGCAAGGCAGGCGGAGTGGTCTCGACCCGTGCTCTCACTCGCTCGAAGTGACGCCCGGACGGGTCCGCGCGGCCAATGGCTCGGACTCCAGCTCGGTGCCCCATCGCAGGAGGAGCCCCACGAAGGCGGAGCGCGCCGAACTCGGTGGTCGATGGGAGCCGCCGCGTCCGCTCACCCGCGTCCGAACACGTCGCAGAGGAGCCTCAACGGCCCCAACGAGGCCCCGCGGATAAGCCCGAAGGCCCACACTCTCAGGCAGACTCCCCCACCGCCCTCGGCCGGCGCCGAGTCACTGAGGCGCCAACGCCGGCTCCGGGAGCCCGATGATGAGCAAACCAGGTCCCAGTCTCGAAACGTTAAGATCCGCGTGGAAGCGTCGACGCAGCGGCCCCAACTGACTCGATTCCTTGTCGACCAGAGGACCGAGCCCACGTTTTGGGCGAGACCCAGCGTGACAATCTCACTCCCAAAAACGATATTTGCCCTGCCACGACGCGGCAGTGGGGGGAGACTCGTGAAACAGTCGCTGAGACTTCTTGTGATGAGCAATTCCGAGCAAGAAACGCGAACCCTCCAGCAGGCATTCGAACGACATGACAGCGAAGCTCAGCGGCGCCGGGTAGACGACGTTGCCTCGGTCGAGCGCGCCGTGCTGGCGGATCGGTGGGAGCCGGTCGTGTGTGACGCTTCCCAAGAGCACGCCCCACTGCTCCGGTCGCTGGAGCGAGTCCGGGCGAAACACGGCGACGTGCCATTCCTCATCATCACCGATCCTGACTCGAGGGATGCGGCGGTTCTGGTGCTTTCCCAGAGCAAAGATGAGGGTGCCCCCGGTGAGGATCCCACACGGCTCGGCCACGCCGCACAGAGGGCGCTCGATCTCGCGTCGGAAATCGCCGCGCTCCGAAGGTGTCGCGGCGAGCTCGAATCGAGGAGGCGAGTCGATGCATGCTTGCGCTCCATCGCCGATTCGCTAGTCGCAGACTGCCCGATCGATCAAGCGCTCTGGGCAGTAGTCCGCCTCCTGCCCATGGGGCTACAGCACGCTTCCGCTGCGTGTGCCCGGATTCGCATCGACAAGTCGAGCCGCACCTCCAGCCCCTTCCGAGAAAGCCCTTGGCACCTCAGAAGCGACATCGTAGTGGCCGGGAGGGTCCGCGGAGTCGTAGAGGTCTACTATATGGAAACGGGCCCCCTCGGTGAAGAAGGCCCGTTCCTCAGTCTGGAACGGCAGCTCGTCGACGACGTCGCGCAACGGGTCAGTCAGGCGGTGCAGCTGGCATCGGCGGAAGCCCGAGTGCACCACCTGGAGACCGTGCTGCGCACGCTTCGCAGCGCCCACCAGCTCGCGCTCGGTAGCGATGAACCCTCCACACGCCTCGAACGAGCCTGCCGAGAAATCGTGGCGACGCGTGGAGTAGAAACCGGATGGGTCTACCTGAATCCCGATGCATTGGGCAGACCCCGCATCATCGAGCACGGCTGGGGTGAAGCGTTCGACGTCGTCGCGGAAATGCTGAGGCAAGGACAGCTGCCCCGGTGCTATCGGCGCTCGCTCGAAACGCGCAAGATCGTCACGATCGGAAATCCGCCCGTGGACTGTGGGGACTGCCCGCTCGCCACCCAACACGGAAGTACCCCCTATCGACATCATGAGGCACTCGGGACCGTCCTCCAAGCCGATGGCAAGGACTACGGTTTCATCTGCATCTCGATGGCGTCTGACCTCGTCACAGGCGAAGACAGAGAGGCCCTGGTCGCAGAGCTCGCCGACGACATCACGTGCACCCTTCGAGCCATCGACGCGGAGACGGAGCGACTCCGCGCGGACGAGGCCGTGAAGAAGGTCGCCCTTCGTCATCAGATCTTGATGAACGCTTCGAAAGAGGGCATCGCCATCATCAACCAGCACCACCAGGTGGTGGAGGCCAACCGAGCCTTTGGCGAGAGGCTCGGCTATGAGCCGGACGAGGTGCTCAACCTTCATACCTGGGACTGGGACGCCTCGATGAACGAGGCGGACGTCCGAGCGGCGTTCTCCGATCTCACCACGACGTCTGGCACCTTCGAGACTCGTCACCGCTGCAAGGACGGCAGTCTGATCGACACCGAGGTCAGTGCGCACGGTGCCCTGGTGGGCGGGGAAGCCCTCGTCTTCACCATCAGCCGAGACCTCACCGAGAAGAAGCACATGCAGGCCAGTCTCGCGCAATCCGACCGCCTCGCCACGATGGGCATGCTGGCGGCGGGGGTCGCTCACGAGGTCAACAACCCGCTCGCATACGTCCTTTCCAGTCTCGAGAGCCTATCGACCGACATGCCCCGGCTGGGCACTTGCCTGGAGCGGTGCCACAGAGAGCTCGAGCACCATCTTGGAGCCGAGGCGGCGTCCGAACTCCTGGGTGGCGTCTCCGAGCCCGGCCTCCCCTTGGACTTCAAGGACATCGCGCAGCGATTCGAGGACGCCCTATCCGGAGCGCGTCGGATCCGAAGCATCGCCAGATCCCTAAGCACGTTCGCACGAGTCGAGCGTGATGAGCTCGTGGCCGTCGACATCCACGATACCATCGATTCTGCCGCCAACATGGCCTACAATGAGATCAAGTTCCGGGCGCGCTTGTTCAAGGACTATGGCAGCCTCGAAAAGACGCTGGCAAGCGAGGGATGCCTGTCCCAGGTCTTCCTCAATCTACTGATCAACGCCGCCCACGCCATCGACGAAGGCAACGTTGCAGCCAACGAGATACGCATCCGGACGTGGCAAGACGGCCGGGAGGCGTGTATCGAGGTCTCCGATACGGGCCAAGGGATCCCGAAGGAGAACCTCGATCGAGTTTTCGAACCCTTCTTCAGCACGAAAATCGCTGGAGTCGGCTCGGGGCTTGGCCTCCCGATCTCTCGAAACATCGTCGAGAGCTACGCCGGCCGCATCGAGGTACAAAGCGAGTATGGTCAAGGTTCGAGCTTCGTAGTCCGCTTGCCCACGGGACTGCCAGAGCCAGCTCGCGCACCCACCGTCACCGCGGGGCCGCCGCTGCGTCCCGTGCGGGGCCGCATCATGATCGTCGATGACGAGCCGGCAATTCGTCGAACCCTTGCACGCTTGCTCCGACCCTACGACGTGGTCGCGGTCTCCTCTGGAGACGCCGCCATTCGCCTCCTGACCGAAGACCAGCGCTTCGACCTGATCGTCTGCGATGTGATCATGCCCGCAGTCTCCGGGCCAGAACTGCACCGTTGGCTTCGGACGCACCACCCTGCCCTCGCCCGCAGGGTGGTCTTCATCACGGGTGGCGCCTTCGCGTCGAACGCCGCCGCCTATCTGGCATCGTCGGACAACATCTGCCTCCAGAAGCCATTCGACGCAGCCGTGCTCACCAGGACCATTGCGGAGCTCATCGTCAAGTACCGTGGACGGGACTAATCCTACTGTCGATGACTCTCAGGCAGCCCGCCCGTCAAGCTCGGTTTCCGGCGAAGTCTCGCGACATCTTGCATCGGCGGCCCCGTGGATGCATGACGGTACCGATGCCGCCCTCCAATACGACCAAGAGCAGCCTACCCCCGCAGATCGTCATCCTCGGCGCCAACGGTGATCTCACTGCGCGCAAGCTCGTGCCAGCACTCTCCAGCCTCGCCGCCCAGCAGCGCCCTGCTGGAGGCTTCTCGCTGGTCGGAGTGGCCCGGCACCCCAAGACGGACGACTCGTTCCGCAGCGAGCTCCGCGCCCAACTCCCCGAGGAGCTCCTGCCCGGCTTCGACGCCCTGGCTCCGCGCATTCACTACGTCTCTGCGGACGTTGCCCAAGCGTCCGACGTACAAGCCCTCGCTGCCCGGCTCGACGAGCTCGTGGGTGAGCCGAACGCCACCGGGCGCCTCTTCTATCTATCCTTGAGGCCTGATCTCTTCGCGCCTGCCGTCGCCAATCTGAGTCGAACGGGGCTCGTGCACCGACATATCGACGGTGCCTGGCGCCGCGTCATCGTCGAGAAACCGTTCGGGCACGATCTTTCGAGCGCACGCGACCTCAACCGATCGCTGCAGGAGTGGCTGCGCGAGGAACAGATTCTGCGGATCGACCACTACTTGGCCAAAGAGACGGTCCAGAACCTCTTCGCATTCCGTTTCCACAACGCGATCTTCGAACCGCTGTGGAATCGGCAGAACGTCGAGCTGGTACAGATCACGGTGGCCGAGGATCTGGGCATGGAGCGCGGTCGAGCCGGCTATTACGACTCGACTGGAGCCTTGCGCGACATGCTGCAGAACCACATGCTCCAGATCCTGGCCTTGGTGGCCATGGAGCCGCCTTCATCACTCGACGCAGAGGACATTCGTAGTCGCAAGTTGGCCGTCCTCCGAAGCCTGCGCGTCCCCCATTGCGCCGATGAATTGCAGAACTGCGTTCGTGCCCAATACGGCGCTGGCGTGGTGGGTGGGGTGCCCGTCCCTGGCTATCTCGAAGAAACTGGCGTCGCGCCGTCGTCGACCACGGAAACCTATATCGCGCTCCGAGCATACATCGAGACCTGGCGCTGGAGCGGCGTGCCATTCCTGCTCCGCCACGGAAAACGCCTTGCCCAGCGATTCACCGAGGTCCAGGTTCAGTTCAAGGTGCCGCCCATCCAGCTCGAAGCAGCCTCGGAGTCACCTCTCAAAGGGGTGCTCACGCGGGCTCGCGACTCGGGCGAGGTCTGCCAGCTGCGGCCGAACGTTCTCAAGGTCTCCATCCAGCCCCGAGAGTCGATCTCACTATCCTTTGGAATCAAGGCCCCGGGAAACACCATGACCATGGTGCCTGCGGACTTCAAGTTCGACTATCGAGAGCACTTTGGGAGCCCTACGACGCCAGCCTACGAAAGGCTTCTGCTCGACGCCATTCAAGGAGACCTCACCCTCTTCCTACATGGCGACGAAGTGGAAGCGAGCTGGCTGTTCGCCGACGAGATCCGACGCCGCTGGCAGAGCAAGGACGCGCCGCCACTCCGAACCTACCCGGCGGGGAGTTGGGGCCCCCCGGAAGCCGAGGAGCTCTTCCGTGGATGCGAAGGAACCTGGTCGCGTGGATGAGGACCTAGTCGCATGACATCAGAAGCGAACCCCGCCGCCTCGTCCGATTTGGCTCTCCCCCTGCCTGCACAAGAGCCCCCCACGGTGGTCCGCTCCGCCGAGCCGGTGGCAGAAGCAGCTGCCCAGGTTGCCAGGGCGCTGGAAAGAATGAGCGGCACTTCGCCGCGCTTGGCAGTCTCGGGCGGCTCTGCGCTCCCGGCCCTCGGTGTGCTGCGGGCTCGGCTTCCGCGGGAGCTCTGGGGCGAGCTGCGTCTCACCTGGGTGGACGAACGCTGCGTTGCGACAGACAACGAACACTCGAATCGTGGGCTCGCCCTCCGTGCGGGCCACCTCGACCCCCGCCATCCCCCGCTTCGCGAACTGCCACTCTTCCTCGACGGAGAAACCCAAGAGCAAGCCTGCCGACGCGTGGTGACCGACTTGAAGCCCTGGTTTGGCGACCAGCTTGACGTACTCCTCTTCGGCATGGGCGAGGACGGACACATCGCATCACTGTTCCCTGGACGCCCTGAGCTATTCGCCCGTGACCGTGTGCTTCCTGTCACGAACAGCCCCAAGCCGCCCCCTGAACGCATCACGCTCGCCCTGCCGCTCCTCGCTACTGCGCGGGAAGCCGTGCTGCTGGCCGCCGGCGAAACCAAGCGCGGGGCTCTCGAGCGCCTCATACGCCGCGATCCAACTCTGCCGGCAAGCGCATTGACCCGATTGACCATCGTCACTGACTTGGCCCTCTGAAACCCCTCGCAGGGAGGCGAGCGACGGGTATCCGTTCACGCCCCTGCCTCCGCGCTCGGGGAGAGCCGCGATTGGCACACAGTGCGCCAATCGCGCTCGTGCGCCATCCTCTGGCACACGCGCAAAGTCAGAGAAGTCGATACGTTGCGCGTTCCGTGACCTGGCGCGGAGCTTGCTTTCCCACGGCGGGCGGCAAGGTTTCCTATAACCCGGGAGAACCATACGATGAATGGGACAGTAGTTGCCGGGGTGCTCCTCAGCCTGACGGGTCTGGTGGCGGGAGTCACCATCGCGGTCGAGTTGCCCTCGGCGAATGCGAGTCTTCCGCGAACCTTACCTGGGGATGGGCCGCCGGCTGCGCGAGCGGCCGTGCCCCAGCGCGAAGGTGGAGCAGTTGGCAGGTGCCAGGATCGGGACGGCGACGGCTACGGCTTGGGTTGCGCAGCGGGACTCGACTGCAATGATGCTGACCGAGGCATCAATCCGGGCCACTCGGAGGCCAGTAACCTTCGCGACGACGACTGCGACGGCCTCGTGGACGAGGATCTCGGTCACGCGGTCCCTGAGTACGACGCCTCGCCGGTTCGCGTGACTACGAGCGAGCTCCTCATGGGCAGTCCACCAGACCAAGGCGCTCGAGACGAACACCCCCTCCATCGCGTCACGGTGTCTGGCTTTGCTATCGATCGCTACGAGGTGACGAATGAACGCTATGGAGCCTGCGTCAAGGCCGGAGCCTGTACGCGCCCCATGCTGGCGTCTTCAGCGACGCGCCAGAACTACTTCGACGCGCCGGAGTTCGCTCGGTATCCCGTGGTGTTCGTGAGCTTCGACCAAGCGAAAGCCTTCTGCCAATGGGACAAAGGCCGTCTGCCAACCGAAGCCGAGTGGGAACTCGCAGCGCGCGGCCCCGCCCCAAGCACTCGAGTCTATCCGTGGGGAAACGAGCCGGCAGACTGCACCAAGGCCAACATGGGTGGTCCGTCAGGATGCGTGGGTGACACCGATCTGGTCGGAAGGCGAACCGCTGGCGCGGGCCCCTGGGGCGCGATGGACCTGGCGGGCAACGTGTGGGAGTGGACCTCCGACTGGTACGACCGCGACTATTACTCTAGGAGCCCCGATCGTGACCCCCGGGGCCCGGAGACTGGGACCCTCAAGGTCATGCGGGGCGGCTGCTGGGCGAGTGGAGCCGACTCGCTCCGTGTCTCGTGCCGCAAGGCAGAGCTGCCAGGAACCTGGGCACCCAACGTCGGTTTCCGCTGCGTGCGGTCGGGAGGGAACTAGACCATGCGGCACCTCACTCGGCCAGCCACATTTGGCGCTGCGCTCGGCGCGCTCCTCCTCGTGAGCGGAGAGGCCTACACTTGCGGCGGGGCATTCGGCTACAACACCGTGGTCGAGCCCGCGCAGAACATCGTCGTGAGCTATCGCGACGGTACGGAGACATATATCTTCAATCCGCACTTCTGCGGAACCGCCAACGAGTTCGGCCTGATTCTGCCCGTACCCGCTCAGCTCAACGCGAACCCGAGCGAGGGCAACTCAGTTCTGTACTCCGAGCTCGCCACCCTCACGGCTCCCACCATCGAGACTCGAGAGGTGTGCGGCCCTGAGCCGCCGGGCTCCGACGGTTGGCGAAACGGCGTGGGGGGCAGCGGCGGTCGCGGCGTGGCCGGAGGCACCACGGTCGTCGACGCCGGCCAGGTGGGAATACTCGACTGGGCACTGCTGGAAGCCCGAACCGTGGAGTCGCTGACGGACTGGCTAGACAATAACGGGTACCCGTACGAGGCCGAAGCCGAGGAAGCCTTCGCCGCCTATGTGACCAACGGTTGGTACTTCGTGGCCTTCAAGGTATCAACGAGCCCGACCGGGACCGGAGGCGGAAACACCGGAGGCGCCAGTGGGACCAACACTCAGACCATCTGCGGCAACCTCGGTCCGGTATCACTCTCGTTCCCAGTCAGAACGGACCCAGTGGTTCCGGCACGGATCGCTGCGGTCAGCTCGACGTCGCTGCAATGGATCGTCTACATGCTGGCGGACCGCCAGCTCCGATTCCAAACGATCCAGGGGGGCCTCTACTTCTCGGGGCAACTCGACCAAACCGACCTCGATGCCACCCAGGAGCTGCGCAAGCTGGCGACGCCGGGAATGCGCCTCACCGTGCTCACCCTGTACGTCAACACCCCGCCGAACCAAGATCTCATCCTCATTCCCGATCCCGATCAAGCTGACTACCGGACGGTCCAGTACCGAAACGTGTACGTCGAGTGCGGCGGCTCAACGGGGAACCCCGCTGCGGGCGGCCTGGCCGGAACTCCCGCTGTTGCAGGATCGGCCGGAATCCTCATGACTGCAGGATCGACCGGCATTGTCGGCGCGGGAGGCACATCGGTCAGCGCGGGCGGGGCCGGAGGCACCCGTGAAACCCCGGCGACGGGCACAGGCGGCGTGGCATCGGGCAGCACGGGCGGCAACGTCAGCACGGGCGGCAACATCAGCACAGGCGGCAACGTCAGCACAGGCGGAGCCATCAGCACGGACGGGGGCATCGGAACGGGCGGGACCATCGGAACGGGCGGGACCATCGGAACGGGCGGCAACCTCGACATCAGCAGCAATCCAACCGGTGGCAGGGCAATTGGCAGTAGCCAACCCTCAGCGGATGGAGGTGCTTTCACTGGGACTTCGGCGCCACCCGCCGAAACGGCATCGCCTGCGAGTGGCGGAGCCTCATCGCCCGCGGCAGTAAGCGCCGGACACGCGGGGACGATGACCAATACCCCTTCCGAAGGCGAAGACGATGGCGGCTGTGGGTGCCGGGCAGGTGGCCCGTCCCAACATCCCGGCGCAAGCGGACTGCTTGTCCTTGCGGCGGCGCTGGCGGAAGCGTTGAGGCGACGGCGGCTCGGCGCCCGTTGATGTGGTGTGGAGCGAGCTCCGGCGCCAGAAAAGGCCGAAACGCGCTCCACCACCGCCCCAAGCCCGTGAGCCGCCTTGGACGCTCACCGCTTGGCTCGAACGGTGGTAGTCTCGAACCATGCTTCCCCTGGTTTCGGAATGGCCAACGGTCGTGACAGGACGCGCACTGGTGCTGGCCGCCATCGTTGCAGGATTCGTTTTCGGCTGCAGCGGCTCGGACGGGGCTTCGTCCGGCTCCGCTGGTGACCCGAGCGAGGCGAGCGGTGGGCAAGGAGACGACCTTGCGGTGGGCGGCACCGGTGGTGGCCGCGCCGGGACGGGCGGTAGCGGATGGAACGACGCGCCGTCGAGCGGCGGCCAGAACGGCGCAAACGCCAGCGGCGGCACCGGCCAGGCCGGGATTTCGCCGGGATCCGGCGGACAGAGCGGAATCGCAGTGGGCGGCGCGGGAACCGGAACGGAACCGGGAGCCACTGGCGGGAACAGCAGCGGCGGGACCACGAGCGGTGGAGGAGGCACCGGCGGAACCGTTGAGAGCGGCGGCAGCGTGGGTAACGGGAGCGGTGGCAGGACGGCAAACGATGAGACCGGCGGCACTGAATCGGCAGGCGGTACTGACCCCGGCACGGGGGGCAACGCCTCGGGAGGCGCAGACGACGGCGGGGCGCAGACCGGCGGCGTGAATAGCGGCGGAACCCCAGGGACGGGCGGAGGTGGCGTCGGCGACGCGGGAACTGGCGGCGTTGCCGGCGAAGTGCAGCTGCCCCCCGGAATGCACTGGGATTTCGAGGCGCTGTCTCAGGGCGCGGCAACCGAGACCAGTGGCCTTGGGCAGTCCCTGGAGGTCGCCAACGCGACTCTCGGCCAGGGTCTAGTGGGGAGCAGCCTCGTGCTCGCGGGTGGAGGCACCAGTGTTCACTCGGCCACCTCGGTGATCGACACGACTGGCAGCTACTCCGTGTCGGTCTGGGTCCGGCTCGACGAGGTTGGCACCTACAACACCTTCGTATCCCAGGACGCTCAGCGGCTGAGTGCGTTTTACCTCCAGCTCCGCGATGGGGAAGCCTTCGCATTCACCACCTTCCCAGCGGATGACACGGGAGCGTCACCCTGCATCGCCCTCGGGGCCATGAGGCCCAGATCAGGCGAATGGTATCACCTCGTTGCGACCCGAAACGCCGTGACCGGGGAGCAGCGCCTCTACCAGGACGGGATCCTGGTAGCAACCGCAGACTGCGCGAGTTCCTTCGCAGCCACCGGTTCGCTGGCGATCGGCCGCGGGCTCTGGGACGGAGCCGAGGCGGACTTCGTCAGCGGAAGCATCGACGAGCTCCGCATCACGGACACCGCGCTTTCTCCGGAGAACGTGGTGGACATCTATCTCCACGATCGTCCCGACGCCAAACACTACCTCTTCGCATATTTCGCCGAGCAAGCTCAGGGGAGAGGAGACGGTTTGCGCCTGGCGCACAGCCACGACGGCCTCTACTGGGGAGCCATCGGAGACCATCGGGTCTTCATGCCTCCCGAGGTGGGTGGTGGCTCATTCCGGGATCCGCACGTCATGCAGGCCCCCGACGGCAACTACCATCTGGTTTGGACCACGAGCTGCGTCCCCTGGGCAGAAAGCGGCTGCGTGCAGGATCGGGGCTTTGGTCACGCCCAGTCACCGGATTTGGTGACCTGGAGCGAGCAGAGCTACATCCCGGTCGCTCTCGAGGTCGAGCACGTGTGGGCGCCGGAAACGCTATACGACACGGCGACGTCCCAGTTCATGGTGGTCTGGTCCTCCCCCTTGGACCTCGACCCCGGCGCGAGCGATGCCCACAGCATCTACTACATGCTCACTGAGGACTTCGGCTCGTTCACCAGCCCCGAGGTTCTCTACCAGAAGACGGGAAGGAACTTCATTGATGCGACGCTCTACCAGAGCGGCGACGGGTACCTGATGTTCCTCAAGGACGAGGCGGACGGACAGAAGAACCTGAGAGTCGTCTCGTCCCAAACCCTATTTGGATCCAACGCTTGGACCGCGGAACCGTCCAGCCCACTCACCGGGGACTACGCGGCTGAAGGCCCCTCGCCACTCGAAACCGAAGGACGGCTCGTGCTCTACTTCGACAAGTACGGCGAGGGAGCTTACGGCGCGCTGCAGTCCGACAGCCTGTCAGGGCTCGAAAACCCCGAGGCATGGGAGGATATCTCCAGCTCGGTGTACTTCGCTGGCGTGCGTCACGGGACGGCCATCCAGGTCCCAACCGAGGTATTCCGCAGGGTTGCGTTGAAGGCTGGGGAATGAGGCACTGAAGGAGTCTGTATGCGTTCACGGTCCCAGAAAGCCCCGGCCGCAAGCCGCCTTGTGCGGCAGGCGCAGCGAGCACCGAAGCGGAGCGTACATGAGTACGTGAGCATCGGAGCACAGCCGCAACGCCCCGCACAAGGCGGATCGCGGCCGGCCCTTCATGCAAGGCGTGAACGGACACAGAAGTCTCGAGGCATCGGATGCGTCTTTCTCGTCTGCTGATTGGAGCCATCCTGTCATCGCTGCCTGCCTGCGAGGACACCGGCGAAGGGGACAGCTTCACCATCGAGGCATCCCTCGAGGATAACACCTGTGGCGCTGGCGCAGTCGAAGCCTCCGAAACCGTGGAAACCGCCGTTCGACTGACGATCAGCGGCGACACGCTGGTGTGGCGCGGCGATGACGGGGGGACGCCACTCTCCGGTCTGGTCGAGGACGGCGAGTTCTCGATCGCCGAAACGGACACCTTCACCCTGATCGAGGGGACAGAACACGCCGCGGGTTGCATTGTGCAACGACTCACTCGATACGAGGGCACCATCGAGGAGTCCGCCGGTAGAATCACGGACGTCTCTGGTTCGATCCTATTCAGGTACGCAGAGGCGGTTGATCACGACTGCGACGCGCTAGTAGGGGCGGAAGGCGGTTTCGAGAACCTGCCGTGCGAGGTAACTTACGGCTTCACGGCTCAGCCCCGCTGAGGCCTGGCCGGGAGCCCGAACTAGAAACGCCCACCAACCTGCCAGCCTACGCTACTGCGTCCCCCACCGAGCGGCCCGGTGCGCAGGGTGAGCCCGCCAACTGCGGCATCACTGGGATGGCTCTCGCCACTGCCGGTGGCAGCGAAATATACGGTGGTAGCGAGACCAATCAGCGCGAGCGCACCGCAACCGTCGGTGAACATCGCGAAACGTTCTACGTCGGATCTCGCGTCGTCAATATCCGACGCTGAGCCTGGATACCGGTCGAGTTCTTCACTGAGCTGGTCGTCGGCATTCCGAGTCATCACTGCAAAGACCGCCGTGGCCCCTGCAGCCACCGTAGTCGCTGCCGCGGAAACCCAGAACCCCGTGCCCAATCCCGAACCGGCGCGGTCTGCCGAACCAGCACCGGGATCGTTCGGATCATCCCCGGTCGACGTGCGAGAAAGCGCCGACCCGTCCCGCTTCAGAGTCACGGCGATGACCTTGTTCTCTCTTCCGGAAACGGTAACGCGCTCCTCCCGATCCTGATAACCCGGCTTGCGCACCAGAACCCGCCGAGTTCCAGCATTTACCTTGACCGATTGCAGCGGCAACAGCCCCACGGACTCGCCGTCAACAAGGAGCTCGGCGCCTGCGACGTTGGCGGAGACGCTCAGATCCGCGATTCTTCCGTCCAGCTCACGGATCTCTGCCTTCACCTCGGAGACGCGCGACTCGTCAATGTCGTTGCCGCCATCCTTGAGGTACTGGCGGAAGCATTTAACCGCCATGACGAAGTCTCCGAGCTCGGCATGCACCTGACCGATGTTGTAGAGAAGCCGATGGTCAGGAGCGAGCTCGTACGCGCGATTGAATTCCGCAAGCGCCGCATCGAAGCTGCCTTCGCGATACAGGGTAACTCCGCGGCGAAAACGCTCGCTCGCCTCTTGACTGGCGTCCTGCGCCGTCGATGACTCATCGGACGAATCACTGGACTCTTGGGCGGCTGCCACTGATGCGACCACGCTGGCAGCCGCAAAGATCAAAGCACTGATCGATTGTCTCATAGCGTGTATGGATCCACTTCGTCGATTCTGCGGCTCTTGATGCGGGGAGTGTTGCGGCCCAGATCCTCGCCCGGCTGGACTTCGTCAGAAGGCTTCTGCGCTTCGGCCACTTGCGCCGCCTCGGTATCTCTCGAGCTCGCCTCGTCCCTCGGCGACCCAGTAGACGACTCAGGGGCAGAGCCCTCCCCCGGTGCCGCCTTGGCTCTGCGTTGACTCACTTGCGAGGCAAGCGTCAGGACGACATCCACATCGCGATCGAAGCGCAACTCCTGCTCTACGGTCTGGAACCCCACGAGCTCCACGGTCAAGTGATGGGATGCCATATCGCGCCCATGCACTGCTAGATAAGGATTGGAGATTCGCTGACCGTCGAGACGCAGAACGGCTCGGGCCGGCTTGGTCGCGATCGATACCGTGACTCGGCCCGCCGGCTGCGCTGACGGCTTGTCAACCTGAGCCGGGGCCACTGACGCGCTGGTCTTCGGCGCTACTGGCAGAGCAACCTGGGGTAGCCGCGCGACTGGAGGGGGATCACTAGACTCCGAGAAGAGAGCTATTGCCCCGATGAGAGTCGCAGCTCCGACACCGACTACTCCGCCGAGGCCCCACACTAGCGGCCGCTTGTACCAAGGCCTGAACGACCAAGTGGAGTCACTTGCCGAACGTGCCCCAGGCATCGCAACTCTGCGTGTGTCGGCCGACGGAGGCAGAGACTCGGGACTCCGCTCCCTGATCGAGGTCGATCCCATGCCGAGCGGCACCCGACCCGAGACTGGGGCACGCGAATTCCCGATATGTCCATCGATGCGAAGCCGCATCTCTTCGATATCACGGCCGAAATGCTCACGCATGAAGGTTCGCACCTGATCGGTGCCCCCCTCCCATCCAACGCCTCGAAGATACCCTTCAAGAGCCTGGCGGAACTCGAGAGCTGTCTGATACCGCTGCTCTGGCTCCAGCGCGACGGCCTTATTACAGATACTGACCAGCTCGGCCGGCGCTGTGGGACAGACTAGCTCGAGCTTCGGCTCCAAGCCCGCGATGCGAGCATGATAGACGCCAGCCTCGGTCTCGCCAATCGCGCGCTTCCGCCACGCGATGGCCTCCCACAGCATGATACCCACCGAGAAAACGTCCGTTCGTCGGTCGGTGACTTTGCAGAGACACTGCTCGGGCGCGGCGTATCCCAGCTTGCCTTTGATGAGGCCTGCTCTCGTGGCGGATATTGCCCCGAGGCACTTGGCGATACCGAAATCGAGGAGCTTCACGCCACCGTCATAGGTGACAAACACGTTGGAAGGGCTCACGTCGCGGTGAACGATACCGAGTGGAGTCCCATCGAAGTCGGTGAGGTCGTGGGCATAATGCAGACCCGTGAGGACTTGGGTCAGCATCCAAATGTGGAGCTCCAGCGGCATGCGGTTGCGCGTGACGCGGTGAAGGATCTGGTGCAGGGATTTGCCGTCGAGAAACTCGAGCGCGAGATAGTACTCGTCGTGCTCCGCGACCACCTCGTAGGTGTGCACGACATTGGGATGGCTCAAGCGCACCGCAATCCGCGACTCGTCCGCGAACATGTGGACGAACTGCTCGTCCTCTGCAACGCCCGGCCGTAGCTGCTTGATGACCACTAGCTTGCCTGCAGAGAAGGGACCTGGCTGGTGGGCGAGATAGACATCCGCCATGCCCCCCACCCCCAACCTGCAGACGATCTCATAACGCCCGATTTTGCAGGGCGTTCGCACCGAACTAGCCGATAGCGTGTTATTTTGCACTGGGCACCATCCGTGAGTAACTCACTACGCCAGCCCTGACAGCGAGGCTGAACTCCCCCACGTCCCCTTGGTGTTCGTGGGTGCCACTGATTGTCGTCACTCCTGCTGGAAGGCCAAAGATCCCACCATATCCGCTGGAATCCGTAGCCGAACTGTCAATGGTCGGCAGGCCCTCGACCGAGTAGAAAGTCTGTGTCTCTCCGTCCACCGCCGATGAGGTGAAGCTGATCCCGGACGCGGGCAGCCCCGTGCAGTCCTCCGCGGTAATCACCACGATCCCCCGCGTCGGATCGAAGGTCTTTCCAACGTCGCCGAGGAGCGCCCCGACCAACTCCGACGAGGCCAACGCGAGAGGTGGAAGTGTCGCGCTACTCCGAACTGGCGGGTTGAAGAAGTAGTAGGGCTCGCCAATCCCCGTTCCGGAAAGTGCGAGAAATCCTTCGAATCCAGCCTCAAGCTCGAGCTCGATGATTCCGTCATCGTCACTGGTCGCAGCCTTACCGTATGGCTTACGGCACTCGACATCGACCTTCTGGTGTGCCTGAGCCCTTACGCCCGCGATGGGTTTGCGGTCGATGATGTTGACAATGGGTAGGCGAACCGTAACGGGTCCCTCGCCTACCTCTGGGTTCGACTCTTCCACCAGGCAGGCCCATGCTGGCTCTGGAACGCACAGAGAGGCCTGACAAACGGCCTCTCTGAATGCTTTGCCGCGTTTCCGGCAATCCGCCGTCGAAACGCACTGCTCGCGGTCCGTGTCGACCGATAGCGTGCACTGCAGGTTCGAGAAGAGCACGAGGGCAAGGACGCTCGCCCTCGCCATGCGCGCATCGCAGCAATAGCCCAAGTCCATGAATGGACTCGAACTCTTGCAGACACTCTGGGGTACGTCAAGGTCGCCGGGACGGGCTTCTCCTTCGGCAAACGTCCGACGAACTGGCCCGCCCATGCCAGCGTCCACAGGGTTCTGTCGAGCGGG
>CAYRKE010000150.1:3510-18396 GCA_964424695.1 uncultured Polyangiaceae bacterium | reverse complement strand
TGCCAGATTTCTGCCACAATTGGCCGGGTGCCCTGATGTTATGGGATTCGCTTCTGGAGGTCCACACTCGCAGCGGCTGGTATCGACTGAGTCGAGCCAACCGTCACCAGCTGTCTATTCGACCGAGCGCGCAGGGTAGAGAGCGTGAGCTGGCCTGGTTCTTCCTCAGCTCCCGCTTCGACCACTCGACATGGGCGGAGCGTCAGCCCCTTCTCGAGCTGTACGCCGAACTCACCGGGAGCCGAATCCGTTCTGCGGACGGACGCGGATACGGCGAATGCCCCACTTGGCATCAAGTGCTCGTCGAGCTCGAGCGCGGCCTCCGTTTGGGGCGGCTGCAGTTCGAGAGCATCGAGCGGCCGGCCCCGGCCCCCGATGAAGAGATCGAGGCCCCGCCGTCGGACCATCGCAAACGCCGGGGTCCACCGCAGACGCCCTCCGAACTCTGGAAGCGTGTCAAGAATGACAAGCAGGTGCACTTCGAGGTGCGCCTGGTGGATGAGACCGGTAAGGGTATTGCCGGGCAGGCCGTCATGTTCTTGCACGCAGGCGAGACAGAGCCGGCTACCACCAATGGCGACGGTGTTGCGACCTTCGACGGTGTCGGGCCGAGCAGCGCCAGCGTGTGGGTCGACGAGGAGGACCTCGAGTCGCTGGCGGAGACACTCGAAGAGCTCTGGCAAGTCTATCGAGAGCCCAAGCTGCTGGAGGGAAAGGATGTTTCCCTTCTCGGGGTGCAAGGCGCCAGCGACGCCCGCTCGCTCTCGAACGGCGTGCGACACACGCTCCAGTTCGTGCCTGGGCTCGGTAGGGTCTACCTGGAGCTCCTGGACAAATACGGTCGTGTGGCTCATGCGAAGACACCGTACGAGATCTCTGGGCCACTGGCTTTCTCGGGAACCACTGATGAGCGCGGGCGCCTGCTGCACGACGACGTGCCTGCCGGAGCCTACACGCTGAAGCTGACGGTCGGCGACAAGGACCACGAGGCCACGGCAGTCGTTCAACCCGCGGAGGCGGCCACGCCGCAAGTGCGGCTTCTGGGGCTCGTTCCGCGCACGCTCCTCGCTGGCGTGCAGGGATTCGTGTTCGAGACCAACAAGAGCTTCGTCATGCCCAACGCCTTGGAGAGCATGCGCGGGGTCAGGCAATTGGTGCTTTCCAGCGTGCCCTCGGAGCTTTTGGTCGTCGGGCACTGCGACACCACCGGGGAGCCTGCGGTCAACGACCCTCTCAGCCTGGAGCGGGCTGACTCAGCGCTGGCGATGCTGCTGGGAGACGTGGATGCCTGGCTTGCCCGCTACGACAGCTCGGCGAAGGCCAAGCACCGCTGGGGCGATCGGGAGGACCAGCTCATGATCGCTGCGATGCCGGATTTCGGGGCTCGGCCGCCATCGGAGAACCCGGTTCGGTGGTTCCAGCGAACCCGCAGCCTCACCGTGGACGGCGATGCCGGTCCCGAGACGCGTACCCACCTCATTCAGGAGTACATGGCGCTGGTGGGCAAGCCGCTTTCGGAAGAACCAGGCTTCGATACTCCCAGCACGACTCACGGCTGCGGCGAGTGGTTCCCCCTCGACTCGAGTGGTGAAGACCTCGACGCAGCTCCTGCGGATTCTACCGAGGATGCGGTGGATCGGCGCGTCGACTTCTTCTTCTTCGACCGTGAACTTGGCATCCAGCCACCACCCCCCGGCAAGAACTCGGCCCAGGGCAGCACGGAATATCCCACCTGGCGCAAAGAGGCGATTCCCGTGTCTGTCGGCGATGTCGAGGACACCGACGATCTCCTGGTGCGTCTGCATGACAAGTCCGGAGAGCCCCTGGGGGGAGCCATCTGCCGACTCGTCGGGGCAGGCGATGGACAGATGCGCTACACAGCCGACGAAACGGGCTTGGTTCGGATCCCTCGACCCGAGGCTTGCGGAGTTACCATAGATCTGGAGTGGGGACCCTCAGACACGACCGACGATTTCCCGTACGCGCACAGTCTCTACGTCGAATGCGCGGGGGAGGGCGGCAGTGACGAAGAACGACTCAGCAACCTAGGATATCCGGCGATCCCCAACTTGAACACGGCGGTGTGCTGTTTCCAGAGCGACTATGGGGTCGATGCCGATCCGGAGCCAGTTGGCCTCGACGGCGGAGCAATCCCCGCAGCAACGCGGGCCAAGCTCAAGGAGCTCTTTGAAGTCCAACAGACTGCCCAGCGCGGGCAGAGCGCCGAGACGGTATGAACCAATCGAACGACCCAACGAAGAAGAAGCGAGCCAACCTCGCGAGTCCGATCAAGGGGATAGAGGTGACGATCGTCTGTACCTACGACAAGCCGTCGACCTGGACCACGGACGATATCGAGTTCGCCCGACTCAAGGCCAACCAATGGGCACCGACTCTAGATGATTTCCTGGCAGTTGCGGCAACGCCACACCCGGCCAAGGGCCCGCCAAACACCGTGATTGAGCGTGCGGTCAACGTGAACAGCATGTTGACCGCCATCCATACTGATGATCAGGGGAAGCCTCGACCCAGCAAGTCGGTGCGTCGCGTGAATATCATCGGCCACGGCAACCCTGGACTCATCGGGCTCTGGGGCACGGTCAGCGACACGGGCAGCGTGCAGCTTGGACAACCCAACACCGCAGACCAGATGAGTGGCGGCGGCTTCGATGAGAGTACGGCAAAGTGGCTCAACGACGAGGGCAAGGCAGAACGGGACAAGGTACGCCGAGTGCTCACCGACGACGCCGATGTTGCTCTGATCCTGTGCCATTCGGGGATGCTGGATGGCAAGAAGATGATGAAAGAACTGGCCAAGGCATTCAACGCCAAGGTCCAGGGGTACCTTGAAGCCATCAACTATCGGCCCTGCGATGACGACTACACTACCTTTGGCGATCGCCGACTCACGAGCTTGTCCACAGCGAAGGGCACCTTTCACCCAGGGTATCCCTGCGTCGTGAACGTCCCGCCAGCGTTGCGGGGAACCCATCTCGCTTTTTCGATGGCCCCGGTCGATAAGCCAACCACCATGACCCCATAGCTCCATGTCTGTATCAGCGAACCAGCCGTTGCGATTGCGGTCCCTACACCTTGGCATCGTGCTGTGCAGTTGTGCGACGGGAGGGCAGTCAAGCGCCCCAGCGCCCGTTCCCCCTGTGCGAGCCGTGCAACAGCCGAGCGCTGTACGGCGTGGTCTTGGCGCAGCGTCAGTTCGAGACCCTGAGCCCACGGCTTCGACCTCGGCGCAAGGGCCAGCCGAATCTCGGGAGCCCGCTCGAAGCGTTCGGAAGGAGCCGTCCCGATGCCGAGGTCTGTCCTACATTGGTACGCCAGCTTCGGAGCCAGGCGTCGAGGATCCCCCATGGACGCAGCACGTTACCGAGCGATCCGCCAGACATCAGTGTAGTCCGGGTCAAGCTCTGGTCGAGCCAGAAGCTCGCTGGCGTACCAACCGGCTGCAGAAGTACATGCCGCGTCTCATCGGGGTTCCGCCTCAAGAATGGCCTGAGCCCCCCAAGGCGTTCTGCATGGACGTTCACGAAGTCACCAACGCGCGCTACCGAGGCTGCATCGACGAGGGTGGCTGTCCTGAGCTGGTTTCGGAGGGGTGCCGCTCCTATGGCGATGACAAGCCCGTGCTTTGCGCCTCCCTTGCTGGCGCCCGTGCTTTCTGTGCGTCGGTAGGAGCGCGCTTGCCCACGGAGACCGAGCGCAACTATGCGGCGGGGCTGAATCATGGCACCAACGAACCGTTCAGGTATCCTTGGGGGCACTGGGGTCCCATTCAGGGGAGGACCTGCTGGTGCCGCACAAGCGACCAAGGACCGTGTGTGCCTGGAAGCAGCGTCCAGGACGTCAGTCTGGAGGGCGTGCGGGACTTGGCGGGAAACGCACGCGAATGGGTGGTCGAGCCCGTGGGCTGTGCGGCCAGCGATTTTTCTTCCTACTACATGCGGGGATACAACGTCTCCCGTCCTGACGAACCCCCTTTCGACCCGCAATACTGCGGTTTTCGCTGCGCCCGAGACGCTCAGCCCCTCGAAGGGGTGCACGCCTCCCCGACGCAGGGGACGACCGACAACCAGAGTCCGTAGCCTACGGGGTCTTTCGATATGCCGAACGCGATACGACTCCTCCTCGATCCAGTCCCGGGGCTTGCTACCCGGGGCATCACCGGCGATCCGGCGCTCGTGGCGGGAGTCGCGCTGCGCTTCTCGCTTTTCGGTTCTGGCAGCACCGCCGCGGCGAAAGCGAGCCCCAAGCCCGCGACCATCACCTTCACGGGGACTCTCTCTCGTGCAGAGCCCGGAGGTGAGACCAAGTCCGTCGAGCTTGGCACCTTGGAGGGCGAGGTGCGGCTCGAGGGGACGGTGCTGCGGGCAGTGTTCTGCTGCACGGCCGAGTCGCTGAGTCGCTTCGTCCAGATCGAAAGCGCCGCTGCGGACACGGACGCGGACGTCGAGGCAGAACCTCGCCCGCGGGTCCTGCAGCTTCAGCTCGCGGCCCCTGATTTCGAGGGGCTCGAGCCGGTCAAAGGCATGGTTCCTCAAATCACCCTGCCCGAGGACGCCGATGAGTACCACTACCTGCAGCTCCAAGCCGTGCTCAGCGTCGCTGGTGCGAGCGAAGGGGACGCTGCCGAGAGCGATACGCTCGACGTCCCGATTTGGGGCAAGTCGCCGCCGCTCGCCCCGGCCTACGAGGTGCAGGTGATCGACGAAATCGGTGAGCCCGTGCCGGACGCGACGCTCGAGTTCGACGTTGCAGGGACGACCAAGACACGCACGACGAATGCGGGGGGCGTCGCGACCGTCGTGACGCAGACGAAGGCGAACGCCACCGTTTCGGTCACGAATGCCCCGGAGCTCGAGCCCGAGCTGAAGGCTCGGTGGAAGAAGGTACGCGGGCTGCAGAACCTCGCGGAGTCACAGCCCAACACGAACCGCTTCCCTCGGGAGCTGCCGACGACGTTCGGGGTCCAGAACACCGGCCGCCACTTGCTTTGCATTCGACCCCCCGTCGTCTTGGCGAGGCTGCACGGCACCTATTTCGCAAAGAACAAGTGCTTTCTCCTCCCCACCGCGGTGCCGAGCCTTCAGGAGCTCGTGGCGATCTACGATGAGAACGAGGTGGCGCACTCCCAGAGCCCCACCGCTGCAAGTACGCCGGAGCCGCGAACCGAGGTCCTGATTGTCGGCCACACCGACACGAGTGGCGACAAACAGTACAATATCGAACTGTCGGCGGAGCGCGCTGAGTCCCTCACGGCATATCTGCTCGACGACAGCGACTCCTGGCTTGCGTGGTTCGGCTCTGGTAAGCCCGAGAAGAAGCGTTGGGGGGCAGCCGAAGAATCGATGATGATCGGGTCGTTGGTGCCGGACGACGAGATCGCGCTGAAGGGGGAAACCCAGGCGTATCAGGAGTGGCACAACGCTCAAGCGGAGCATCCCAGCGGCTGGAAGCAACTCGAACCCGATGGGGTCATGGGGCCAGAAACCAGGAAGCAGCTCGTCATCGACTACATGAACCACGATGCTACTTCGCTCGATCCGGCTGTGCGCGTCGTTGGATACGGCTGCGGAGAGATGTTCCCGATGGATGCAACGACGGGGGAGGTCGACGCGGCACCCGCAGACGGCAGCGATGAGCAAGAGGACCGCTGCGTCGAGGTGTTTCTCTTCAGCAGGCCATTCGGGATCCTGCCGCCGGTGCCCGGTGTTGCCGAGGGCGCAGCGCCCAAGAAGGCCACGCGGGCCAAGGACGGGGAGCAGGAGTACCTCGAATGGCGGCGCAGGACGCAGGTGACCCACTCCTTGTCCAGCTCGTTCGAGGAGGGGGTGCCCGTCTTCGAGTGGTCGGAGGAGTTGGACGGGCGCCTGCCCGCGGATCTGGTGCTCCGACTCGAGGAGGAAGAGGGGCTGCAGGAACTCGGCTGGTCAGAGGGTATTTCCGTGGCGGGCATGCGGCGCTTCGTGTTCGGCGGGCTCACCGGAGCCTCACCCTGCACGTTGACGGCAGTGACCGGGTCGACCGAGCTGGTTCTCCTCGATAATCAGCCAATACACGATCCTTCCCAGGTGCTTCACTGGACCCACTGGCTGGAGGAGCTCGCGCCTACGTCCGAGGAAGCCGCTTACGATGCCGATGCTAGCGATCCTGGTCCGTATGACAATCTTAGTGACGATGAGCTGCTCGCGAGCGTGGCGCAGGCTCAAGCGAGTTCGGTTGCGTGAGGGTGGGGATGGCAGGGCGCTGGTGATGTATGGCTGATCTTTCGAGTACTCTCAGGTTGAGTGTCTCTACCCTTGCAGCGGACGGGACGCGCGCTGCAGCCACGGACGCGAGCGCGGCGTTGATCAAACGGGCCGACGTCAGCGGCGCTTGGCCCTACCAAGCCCAGGCCGCCACTCATGAATACGACGCGGCGACCCATGGGTACACGAAGTTCGTCGGTACGGCAGGGAACGAGGCCGCCGAAGGGGAGTGGCTCCTCATCGTCAGCAAGGCTGGAATGGGGCCGGTCACTCAACGGCTGACGCTCAAGAAGGCCGAGTGGACCGAGAACAAGGTGAAGCACGAGGCGCTCCGCGCGGCCCCGGGTTGGGCGAGCAATGGCGAGAAAGGGGATGGCGCGCGGGCCGCGACGGTGGAGATCACCAACGCAGGCAAGGGTGGGAAAAACACTGCGACGCCCCAGTTCACCGAGGTCAAGGTGGTGCTTGTCGCGCGCACGGAGTTCGTGGGGTACGCCTGCCACAACCATCTGGACGGCACCGATTACGCGCAGTTCACCCGAGACAGACGCGACGTCCTCTATCTGCGCGGTACCGACAAGAACGCCGCGACCTACACCGGGGCGAAGCTCGACATGGGGAGTATCGCCACCCTCTTTCACGCCGATGATCGGAAGAAGCGGACCTACTTGAAGAGCGCCGCTGCCGCTGCTTCGAGCTGGATCCTGGTGTACGAAGAGCAGAAGGCGGATCTGGCGGCGGACGCCGGGCTGCTGCGTCCTTACGACACGGCGGCCAACGAATACGGGATCATGGATGTCTACAGCCATCTAGACGGCATTGGGCGTGAACATCCCGGCACCTGCGTCGAGGCGGGGGTCTTTGGCCACGGCTGGGCCAACGGACCGTTGCTCTGGAATACCGCGGACGCCGCATCCTCGACGACGACACGAGATCCTCTCGATCTCGATGGACGCCAGAAAGACTGGCTTCAGAGTGGCGATGTTGCCTCCGTCCCTGATGGCGTCACCCTGGCAGGGCCGACCCAGGAGGGATTGCCGAACCTCCCTGCAGCGTTCGTGAACACCGCCGCGTTCAAGGGGCGTTTCCGCCTGTGGGGCTGTTCCCACATGCGGAGGGCGATTTCGGAGATGACGACGGCTTGGGCGCGGTTCAAGTTGCTGGACCAAGGGACCACGACCCGCTCCGCGCTCTTCTACGTCCCTCTGCGCGACATCTACGTGGACAACAAGCTCGGACAGATGCAGGGCTGGGAGTATGCTTCGCTCGATCATCTCAAGGCGAACATCTTCGGGTTCATTGGGTCCCGCGCCTTTTTCCGCATCGAGGAGGATGGCGATGGGCGCCGGTCAGTCAACTACATCGGGGCTGCGGCCCAATTCCTGCGCAGTGCTGGCGCACTGGTGTTTGGCTCGCCGCCAGGGATGGGCTCACTCTACAAGGGCGTCCAAGGTACGGGACGAAAGGGCGCCATTACGTTCTATATTCGACTCGACGGTGGCGAGAATGGAGCGGCAAATCGGTATCTCGCTCGGGAATTCGGTGCCTACTATCGCCAAGACGAGGACGGCTTGGGCTTCCTGAATTACTCGCGGATGCTGGAGACTCCGGCCGGCGAGATCCCCAGTCCGGGCTGGGCGACGGGGCGCTCTATGGCCTTCTACGACGCCGATCAGAGCTGCGTCGTTCTGCGCCTGCCGAGCACCCTCGAGGTGCACAAGGCGGTCCTTGCTGGACGGGAGGATACCCCCCATCTGGACGCTGGAGTACACCCGGGTCGCGCTTTCCGCCAGCCCGTGACCCACGCCCCCGACGGACACCTCTATGTCATGCCACTCGCCATCCCTGGAGAGATCCAAGTCAGGGGGCACCGTGAAGTACTGATCCTCGCCAGAGACACCGGTGATACTGCGCTCCACGTGCAGAACAGCGGACAGATCACGATGCTCTACCGCGCGGCGTCTAGCGACCCCTGGCAGACGTATGCTGTCCCTGTGCCGAGAGTGACGGTCACGTTCATCGACTCCGTCACGTGGGGCACACCGCGAACCCTCGCCTCCCCGCCCGAGGCTCTGAATGGTGTCCTCCAGACCGTTGCTCCCGATTACTACTGGTAGCCAGCGCTACTGGTGCCCGACAAGCGGCTGGTAGGCGGCACCACCTACCGGTGCTCGGCAAGTGGCTGGCAAGCGTGCGGAAGCGCCCGTTCACCTGACGCTCACTCAGCAGTCGGTCTTTGCGCTGACGGCTCTGCGCCGCCAGCGAACGGTCTCAGCAGCTCTGCGATGCCGCGCATGGAGAGGGAAACCGGGTTGGCGCAGTACGCGATGGGCGGCGAACCCGCCGCTGGGAAGGGATTGGTCATCTGCTCGACGAGATGCGGGTCGTGCACGAGGAATCCGAACCAGTAGCTATCCCCCTCCCGTGCCAGGATGGGTACGGTTTTCGGATCGGCACCGGACACCGGTGCGTTGGATCGCGCGCCCAGGCCCCACTGCTTGCGCTGTCTCGCCGCCTCGAACACGCTGGCCCAGCGTGCGAGGTTTGGCGTCTGCGCGCGGTCGTACACGACGACGAATCTGCCCCCAGTCACCATCGGTCCGGTACACGTGGCGTGGCGCCCCTTGCCTCGCCGCGCCGCGTGGGACAAGGGATAGACGGTTCCGATATCCTGCCAATCCCAGATGCTGGAAGGCTTATCCGTCGAAAGCAGAGCGCGCTCGGTTCCAAGCCACAGGCGACCGTTCTCGACCGTCACACGCCGTGGCTCGCCAGCTTCCGAAGGAAGGTGGACCATCTCCCAGTCGTTGCCCGAGCGGTGGCGCAGGAGTCGGGCGGCCTCGCCGGCTTTCTGCCCCACGATCCAGAGCGTGCCGGCTGCATCGACGGCAAGGCTCGCGACAGTGTTCACGTCCACTGCGGAGTGCTCTGACCACGTCTGCCCATCCCAGCGCAGGATCGCTACCCCGCCTGTCCCGTCGCGGCGGCCAGCGATCCATGGCCTTCCAGACGGATCGAGCTCGGACGCCTGCAGATCACTCACTGGTGCGGCGAGTATCTGCGAGGCCTCCCGCGGCGAGCGCCACAGCTCGAATAGGGGCTCCTGAGGGCGTCCGCATCGGCTCCCTTGGAGCAGCACGGTTCCCTGACTGGCGACCTTGAGACTGCGAGGTTCGACGAGCTCGGTCATACATTCTGACTTGGCGCTCGTTGGTCGATACGTCTGACCGTCCGCGTCGCGCAGGGTGACGCCCTGGCGGTTGCCGCTCTCGAAGCTTTCTGCGAGCACCGTTGCGCCATGTTGGTTGCCCATGAGCAGAGCCCTGGTGCTCTCGAGAGTCTGCCGTTTCGTCCAGGCGTGGTTTCTCCACTCGAGGAGCTGAAGCTCGATGGGTTTGCCGAGATCGTCATGCTGTTCGAAGAGGGCAAAGGCGTGAGAGGGCCAGCTGCCTGCCAAGCCAAGGAAGCGGCCTTCCTTGAAGGTCTTGCTGAGGGCATGCCCAGAGTAGAGCCCATCCTGCTGGAGTTCTTGGTCACGAAGGATGGCGATCGAATGCCCTTCGGTGGCGAGGGTTGCGCCTCGAAGCCCGAAGGGCTGCACCGGGATATGCCGGCGGTTCTCCAGCGGTGGCCTCCAGGGGTCGAGGTCGGTTGGAGGAATCGAGCCAGGCAGCGTCAGCGACGAGATCCACGTGTAGTCCAGCCTCACCCAGACGTGGAGTTCCGTTGGAGTGGGTCTCGTCGGCGGCACGGGAGCACCGTCGCGCGACTGGGCAGCATCGGGCAGAGTGGTGTGCGCTCTACCGGCTCGCTGGGGACCCGCGACCGAAGGGCGGCTTCCTGCGGGAGTGCTACCAGGTAAAGGCGCCGCTTCCGCCACAGCAAGGCGCTGCGAGCCGTGTGGATGGGCGCTGCTGGCGCTGGCCTGCGAGGCTTTCGGTCTGCAACCAGCGCTCATCAGCGCCACGACGAGGAAGCCCACCAACGCACTTTGCATGTCGGGAGCGTAGCAGGGGCCATCTTGCGGGTTGGGGCTCTTCGGGGCGGTCCTCTCTTACGCGACAGAGGCGCGAGTGTTGTGCTTCGAGGTGACTGCGATCCTGCTCCATCGGCTGTGTGAGTCGTGGCCCGGACCCAGGGAGACGGTGCGAATCCACGCGAGTCCCTGGCGCAGCTCGACTGGCCTGCCGGAACCCGAGACCAATGGTGAAGCCTAGGTGACCTAGTCGTCCCGAACGGGAGACCAATGGCGAAGCCTAGGTGACCTAGCATCCCGAACGGGAGACCAATGGCGAAGCCTAGGTGGCCTAGCATCTCGAACGGGAGACCAATGGTGAAGCCTAGGTGAACTAGGCTTGCGTGCCTACCACCAGCGGGAGTTCCGAGTCGGACCTGCCATCTGAACGCCAGACCATCACAGCTGCCTAGCCTGAGCAGAGTGCCCAGGAGTCCACAAGGTCCGCGCTCGGAGCGCCTCCCCCGACCTAGGCTGAGGAGGCAATATCCACCTTTCCCGCGAGGCGAGTCTGGTTCGGCGGGCTCGGCCGTCGCGTTCGAACGACCAAACCCCAGATCGCGTCAGGCGAGGTCAATGCGAGGCCTTTACGGTACAAGCCTCGACTCGCCTGTTTCACCAACGGCTATGGAATGGGCAGGGCAGGTCCCCGGTCCGATTTGCTCTCGAGTTGGGCCGGGTTTCTTGGGGGACGATGCGTCCCATCTTGCTTACTGTGGCGTTAGCGCATACGCCATGGATTAGAGGAAGAGGAGAGGGGGGGAGCAACGGGCGAGGCGATGCAGAGCGCGCGAGCATTTGTTGGAGGATCGAAAGCGAGGCGGGGAGGATGATTCAGGATACGCGGAGGATGGCGTCCGTGCACACCGTGCTGCCGGACGGGGAGTTGGTGTTCTATTCCATGGTGGGACGGGAGACCCTGGGGAGGCCCTTCAGCTACGAACTCAAGCTCCTCAGTGAGAACCCCAACGTCAACCTGTCCCAGCTGCTGGGGGAACCCATCAGCGTCGAGCTGAAGCTGCCCGATGAGAGGATTCGGGAGTTCAACGGTGTGGTGAGCCACTGCGCCTTCGAGGGGTTTCGCGGGAGGCACGCCCTCTACCATGTCTCGGTTCGACCGTGGTTGTGGCTCATGGAGCACCGGATCAGGTCGCGTATCTTCCAGAGCAAGACTGTGCCGGAGGTGCTCGAGGAGCTATTTCGCGAGCACGGGTTCAGCGACTTCGAGAACGCGTTGAGTGAGAGCTATCGCCGTTTCGAGTATCTGGTGCAGTACCGGGAGTCCGACCTCAATTTCGTCAGTCGGCTCATGGAGCTCGAGGGCATCTATTGCTTCTTCAAGCATCAGGGGCGCCTGCACAAGCTGATCTTGGCGGATTCATTCAGTGCTCACGAGGCGGCACCAGGATACGAGTCCGTGCCCTATTTCCCTCCGCACCAGAGCGAGCGTCGCGAGCGGGACCACGTGAGCGCGTGGCAGGTGCGCCGCAAGTTCCGCCCGGCTGCGTACACGGCGCGGGACTTCAACTTCACCCGTCCGGCGGCGCCGCTCTCGGTCGAGCAGCGAGCTCCACTCGAACACGCCTACAACGAGTACGAAGTCTATGACTACCCGGGGCAGTTCCTGGAGCCCGAAGAGGCCGACGTCCAGGGGCGGATCCGACTCGAGGAGCTGCAAGCGGACTTCGAGATCGTGAACGGAGAAGGGAACGCCCATGGCTTGGGTTGTGGAGGGCTTTTCTGCCTCGCCCAGTACCCTCGGGAGGATCAGAACCAAGAGTACCTCATCATCGACGCTACCTACGAAATCGGCGGCGTTGAGTACGAGTCGTGGGACGAGGTCGAAGGGCCGCCCTTCCACGTTCGATTCGTGGCCATTCCGAGTTGTCAGCCCTACCGCACGCCTCGCACCACCCGCAAACCGCTCGTGGAAGGACCGCAGACAGCCACCGTCGTTGGCAAAGACGGGCAGGAGATCTGGACGGACGAGTATGGGCGCGTTCGCCTGCACTTCCACTGGGATCGGGAGGGGCTGGCCAACGAGACGAGCTCCTGCTGGGTGCGCGTGTCGCAAGCCTGGGCAGGGACGAAGTGGGGGAGCATCCACATCCCGCGCATTGGCCAGGAGGTCATCGTCAGCTTTCTCGAAGGCGATCCCGATCGCCCGATCGTGACAGGCCGGGTGTACAACGCCGACAACATGCCCCCCTACGAGCTACCGGCGAACCAGACCCAGAGCGGCATCAAGAGCCGTAGCACTAAAGACGGAACGCCGGACAACTTCAACGAGATCCGCTTCGAGGACAAGAAGGGCGAGGAAGAGCTCTTCATGCAAGCGGAAAAGAACATGACGGTGAACGTCAAGCAGAACCAATCGACGAGCACCGGAGCGAACCGATCGGCGAGCGTAGGAGCGAACGACTCGGTCAGTGTGACGGGGGACCGATCGGTGACGGTGGAGAAGACGCACACGGTGACGGTGACGGCTGCGGATACCGAGACGTACAAGAACACGCGCGAGGTGACCGTCACGGGGCCCGATACGCTGACGATCACGAATGCGCATACGGGGAACTACAACAACTCGCGAACGCTGACGATCAAGGGTCCGGATTCCGTGACGGTGCAGTCCAGTGGCAAGACGAACACGGTGACCGGCAAGTACGCGCACAGCGCGACCGAGGAGTACGTGGCCAGCCAGGGGGAGAGCAACTCACTGAGCATGAAGGGGAGCCTGGTGAAGCTCACGAATGGCAAGTGCACGGTGAAGCTGGACGGGGGAAATCTCTCGCTTGAGGCCCCTGACCAGATACAGCTGAAGGTGGGAGAAAGCACCATCACACTCACGACCAGTTCGATCAGCGTGTCGGGGACGGCAGTGACGCTGAGCGGAGGGGGCAAAGGTTCATTGGGGCTCGACGGGACGGGGGCAAAGCTCGGAGGGCCGATGGTGAGCGTGTCAGGGGAGGGCACGGTCGAGGTGACCGGTGCCATCATCAAGCTCAACTGAAGTCGCACGCGAAGTTGGGAGGCGCGAGCGATGCGACGAGCGATCAACGACACCAAGGAGAACCTGGCAGAGTTCGTACAGCAACCGGACTACTGCTTGCTGCTGATCGGTGCGGCGGACAACGACGTGCCGTTCATTCTGAAGATCCAGGAGCAGCTGGAGAGCGAGCTGCCAGGGTCGCTGTGCTTCTCGTTTGCGGAGGAATTCGTATCAAAGGAAGAGTACGCCCTGGCGGTGGGACGTCGGCTGAGTCTGCTGGTGGAGCTCGAGAACGAGCAGCGGCGAGGGGATGGCAGGGACGAACTCGAGGCCTTTCCGGATGAGATGCTGGCACCGAGTATGGCGCCGAAGCAGCGGATTGTGACGGCGATCCTGCACATGGAGAAGTGGCTGAGCGATCCGTCCGAGCAACGGGTGGTGATGTCGCTGCTGCCAATCCAACTGCCGGAGCCACAGGCGAGGGGGTATTACGCCTTCATGTGCGAGTTCGCGATGCGGGGGGAGCGCGAGCCCTGGATGGAGCACGGCCGCATCATAGCCCGAGACGACCGAACGACGCACGTGACGGCGCTCTCGCTCCGAGAAGCCGGTGCGGACGGAATGTTGGCGTTCGACGTGGACTTCAGCACGGAGGCGATGGCAGCCGGGATGGCGCGGGACGCGGTGGATCCAAGCCTGCCACTGGCGGAGCGGATGCAGAACCACCTGCAGCTGGCGATGATCGACATGTCGTATAAGCGGCATGACGAGGCGATCAAGAAGTACACGGTACTGTACGAGTACTACGGGCGCGCGGACGCGCCGTTGATGCAGGCGCTGTGCGTGCTGGGTGTGGGGGATTGCCTGAAGATGGCGGGACAGATGGCTGCGGCGCTCGAGAAGTACCAACAGGGGCTGGCGTTGGCGCTGCAGGCGAAGTCTCCGGTACCTGTGCCGGCGCCGCCGTTAGCTGACGGTTCCCCGAACCCGAACCCCGGGCTGCATCCTAGCGCGCCGCCCATTTTGTTGAACCTGCTGCTGGCAGCCGGTGAGACGAGTATGAGCCTGGGCGCGTACAAGGAGGCAGGGAGCTACTTCGACAGCGCGAGCCGGATGGCAGCGAAGTGCATGAATCCGTATGCAGCCGCAGACGCGCTCGAGCGGCAAGGAGACGCCGCCCTGGCGCAAGGGGACCACCCGGGAGCGCTGGCGGCGTGGACCGACGCGGACAACGTAGCGAAGAGTTGCCGGTACTACGACCGGCGGGAATCGGTATTGGGGAGGGAGTTGAAGCTGTACGAGGAGGCTCGGATGCATCAGAAGGCAGCCGAGGTGCGGCATCAGATCGAGTTGGTGCGCTACGAGAGGGAGCACCCTGAGGTGGTGGAGAAGGCGGGGGCTGCAGCTAGTCAGGGTGAGCGCGGCGGGAGTCCGCAAGCGCCGGGAGCAAGCGCATGACACCGCCAAATCCAGGTCGAGGGGGACGAGGAGGACACGCAGGAGGCCGAGGAGCAGGCGGCGGCCACTCTGGAGGCGGCGGGGATGCACACGGTCCAGCGGGAGGTTCCTCTGGAGGAGGCGGCGCTCATGGTTCCGGCGGCGGCTCTCCCGGCGGAGGTGGC
>CAYRKE010000150.1:0-3410 GCA_964424695.1 uncultured Polyangiaceae bacterium | reverse complement strand
GGCGGATCGGGTGGGCCAGGCGCAGCTGGAGGCGGGGCGCCAGGCAACGGGACGCCGAGCGCGATTGCACCTGTAACACTGGCACCCCCATCGCCAGCGACGGCGCCCGCGCCGGTGTTTGCGACGACGTCGAATGCACAGGCGAATGCGGTGCTGTCATCGCTGGACAGCGCCATCGCGCCGTTTCGGCAGCTCCCGCCAGCCGAGCAGGGGGCGGCCGGGTACGTATCTGCTGCCGTGGGCGGCGCTCTCGGGCTAATCAACGCGCCGGCAGCGTTTGTGGACGCGGCGGTGTCGGTTGGGGTGGGCGCGATAGTCGGGGGGATTGAGAACGCGCTGGGGATAGGACCGCTGTTTCCGCCGATGCCGATCGCACGGATGGGGATCACGATGCACATGGGCACACCCCATACGCACGTGCATCCACCGAGCACGACGCCTCCCGCGCCGCCGATACCGCTGCCGAGCTTTGGGATCGGGATGCTCTCAGGTTCGGCGTCGGTGCTGGTCAACGGGATCCCGGCGCTGCGAGCCGGAGACGTGGGCCTCGGTCTTACGTGCGGGTCGATGGCGCCGCCGTTCGAGATCGTAACGGGAGCGTCGGGCGTGTACTTTGCCGGGGCGCGAGTGGCGCGGATCGGCATCGACATCACGATGCACTGCAATCCCGCGAAGCCGCTGGGGGCATTTGCCATTGGGATGGGGATAGCGGGATTCGTCGCCGGAGCGGCTGGGGCAGCGGCGCAGTTCAAGGCGGGGAACCCGGTGGCGGCGCAAGTGCAGGCGCTGCAGGCGGTCCTGGACGCGGCGGCGTTTGCGATGTCGGCGCTGCGTGGCAAGGACCCAGCCGGTCCACCCGGTGTTGGGATGCTGATTGGGCCGCCGCCCACGGTGACGGCGGGTGGCCCACCGATCCCGAACGTGGGGGCGTGGGCCCAAGGACATCTGTTTTCGGCGATCGGGAAGCTGGCGCGGAAACTGGGGAATCGGATCCGGCGGCGTTCGCCACCGCCGGATGCGAATGGGAAGTGCCCGGACGGCAGCCATCCCGTGCATCTGGTCACCGGAGAGAACTTCGACCTGTATCGGGACTTCAGGTCCTACCACGGCGCGTTCGAGTGGACGCGGCATGCCACGAGTGCTCGCGCGGAGCAACGGGGTCGGTTGGGGCATTGCTTCCTTCACGTCTTCGAGGCGCGGCTCAAGGTCCGCCTGCATCGCGTGACGTTCTTTGGCCATCGAGGTGAGCGGATCGAGTTTCCGCGGTTCATCGCGGGGCAGAAGGAGATCGCGGTCCATGGCTATCGCCTGATTCGGCACTCCGATCGTCACTTCGAGCTGCGGGAGCGGCGTCTGGGGCGCCTCGAGTTCGAGCGCGAGAGCGTTCTCGCTACAGAGGCCCGCGTGTGCGCCGCGCACCAAGGAAGCGCACACGCGACCCTGCACTACTCAGCGGAGGGGCTCCTTACGGAGATCCGGGAGACGCGGGACGGGGGGGCGCAGACAGCGGCTATCTACGTCTTGTACTACGACGAGCACGGCCACCTGATCGAGGTGCAGGGTGTCAATCTGGTCAGTGATCCCTTGGCAGCGAGAGCGGCTCCCGCGTACGAGCGGCTAGTCTCATACGCTTACCAGGGGGACCACCTGATCGTTGCCGAGGACGCCCGAGCTGCGCAGGAGCGCTACGCTTGGGATAGTCACCACCGAATCGTGCGAGCGACGGACCGAGTCAACTACAGCTATGACTGGGAGTATGATATCGAGGGGCGCTGCGTATCCGCGACGGGTCAGGATGGCCTCTGGTGGTCGAAGTTCGAGTACTTCCCAGAGGAGCGCAAGACCACGGAGACCTTCAAGAACGGTGGCGTGCGCACCGTGCACTACGACGAGGATGGGGTCATCACGAAGATGATCGATCCGCTGGGAGGCGTGCGGGAGAGGCTGCGCGGCGAAGATGGCCGGATCATCGCGGAGGTGTATCCCGGCGGCCGCCGCATGGATTTCCTGTATGACGCGGACGGCGGGCATACGGGGCGCCTCAACCGATTCGGGCACCACTATCTTCCGGAGATCGACCAGCCCTACATAGGCGGCTTGCCTCCGCGTCCCCTTCCGCAGAACCCTCGTGACCGAGGGTATGGCGCGTCGCTCGAGTCCCTTCCGGTGGCCTTGAACCCCGTCGCGGAGCTGGGCGCGGTGCCGCCACACTTGAGCAGCACCCTTGCCAGAGTCCTCGAGCAGGACGCCCGCGCCTATGACACGACTGAGTGGGAGAGCCGTGATACCTACGGTCGCGTCGTCACCAAGGTGAATGCGCAGGGCCAGCGCGAGGAATGGCAGTACGACGGCGCGGGCAATATCATCGCGCACCGTGACAGGGACGGCTGCGTGCACCAGCAGCGCATCGTGTCGTGGAGTCTACTCGGAGAGAAGGTCGATCCGCTCGGCAACAGTGTCGCGTACAGCTACGATTCCCACCAGAACATCACGAAGATCGTCGACCCTCTCGGGACAGTGTCGGAGTACGACTACGACACGAAAGAGCGGCTCACCCGAGTGCACCGGCACGGTCGAGTTCGGGAGGAGTACATCTACGATGGCGGCGACTGCATGGTGGAGAAGCTCGGCAGCGGCGGCAAGCCGCTCCTGAAGCTGACTCCACACAAGAACCTGCGTGCTGCAAAGAAGGAGCTGGCGAGCGGCGGCTTCGTGGAGCTCGACTACGATCGTTGGGGGCATCCAACCCAGGCGAGCACTGAAATACACCAAGTGAAGCAGACCTGGGGCGCTGGGCGGCGGCTCCTCACGAGCACCTGCGACGAGCGGAAGATCCAGCATAGCTACGGCTGGACCGGGCGGACGCGGACGGTCATCGCGGAACGCTACGTGATTGGCTACGGCGGGGACCGGCAGCTTCAGGGTGGATACTGGCGGAAGCGTGATGCGCTGAGCATCGTGGCGCCCAACGGTTTCACTTGGACGGTGCGGCGCGGCGACCGAGGGCTGGTCTGTGTCCAGCACGGCACTGCGCCGCGTGCGGCTCGGGAAGTGCAGCAGTACACCCGAGAGGGCAAGCTGAAGGGCCGCCTGATGTGGCGGGAAACCCCGCCCAGGTGGGACGGCAGCGAGAACGTCCGGAGCTGGTCCACCCTCTACGAGTACACGGCGGAAGGGGATCTCGTTGCGGCCATTGACAGCGAGCGGGGCGCTCGGAGGTTCGAGGTGGACGCGGCGCATCGCTTGGTGGCCGAGGTCGCGGGTGAAGCGCGCTTCCACTACCCCTTGGACGAAGCCGGCAACCTACTGTCCAAGCCGGACTTGCCGCTGGCGAAGGTGGGACCGGGAAACCGGCTGATCCACGCGGGTCTGGAGAGCTTCCGCTACAACGAGCGGGACCACATCGAGGA
>CAYRKE010000149.1:0-18524 GCA_964424695.1 uncultured Polyangiaceae bacterium | reverse complement strand
CCTAAACACCGGGCCGGCCTCCTACGCCCCTGCGTGCCCCAGCCCCAATTCCAGGACTTCCGAGCGCCGACAGCTCGGCATTGCGTTCGCCCTTTGTTGCTCCTATTGGCCTGTGGTGCCCCAGCCTGCCACACCGGTTTGCCTGTCAGTGGAACGTTCGGGACTCCAGGATCCATGCCGATGATCGAGGTCGAAGACCTGACGAAACACTACGGCAAGCTCGCCGCTCTTCGCGGCGTCAGCTTCCGGGTGAAGCCACGCTGCGTCGTTGGCTTCCTCGGACCAAACGGCGCTGGCAAATCCACAACGCTCAAGATCCTCGCGGGGTTCATTGGCCCGACAGCAGGTCGCGCAAAGGTGGCCGGATTCGACGTGCAGAGAGACTCGCTCAAAGCGCGGCGCTGCATCGGCTACATGCCGGAATCTGCGCAGATGTACACGGAGATGCGAGCCGCTGAGTACCTTGCTTTCCGAGCTGAACTCAAGGGCGTGCCGACCCGGAAACGCCGCAACGCTGTCGAACGAGCACTCTGGCTCGCCGGAGCGGACGAGGTCGCCGATACCCTCATTCTCGAATTGTCGAAAGGCTTCCGTCAGAGGGTGGCATTGGCCGACGCCGTGGTTGCCGATCCCCCGATCCTGATCCTGGACGAGCCTACATCTGGACTCGATCCCAACCAGATCCGGCAGGTGAGGGACCTCATCCGAGAACTTGGCCGCGATCACACGGTACTGCTCAGCACCCATATCCTCAGTGAGGTCGAGGCAGTCTGCGACCGAGCCATCGTCGTCCACCGAGGCGTCAAGGTGGCGGAGGGCAGTCTCGACGAGCTTAGAATGGCGCGTGAGGCAGGGGGTTTCGAGCTGGAGCTGCGCGATCCAAACGGCATCGCCCGCAGCGTCCTCGAAAGTCTTTCGGAGGTATCCGCTGTCGATGTCATGGTAACCAAGCCTTCCATGAGCTTGCGACTCTTCTGGCGCAGCCAGTGTGACACCCAAGCGGCCACCGAGATCGCCTTGGCTGCGCTCTGCTCAGCCGGGGTGGGCGTGCGTCGGGTGTCTCCGCTCGTCGCGTCGCTCGACGAGGTGTTCGCCGCGCTCACCCGGGATTCCAACCCAGAAGGCGAGAGAGAGGCGTGACCGGCCTCTTCTCCGTCTACAAGCGCGAGCTTCTCTCGCTGTGGGTCACTCCATTGGCGTGGGTGCTCTTGGTGGTCTTCCTGATTCTGCAGGGCGGCATCTTCTATTCGATTGTGCTCCACTTCGCAAGCCAACCCGAGGTGAGCGTCGACTATGGTCCACTGCAGGCCTACTACGGCCAATCGATATTCCTGGTCCTGACCCTGCTTCTGCTGTGCCCAGCGCTCACCATGCGCACCTTCGCCGAAGAGCGACGCACTGGTACTATCGAAGCACTCCTGACAGCCCCAGTGGAGCCTGCCGGGGTGGTTCTTGGGAAGTACTTGGCGGTACTCACCACCTATGTCGTGATGTGGACACCGACGTTACTGTACGTCGTAATCCTGCGAGATACCGGAGCCGTCGACTGGGGAAGTATCGCCTCCAGCTACCTTGGCATAGCTGGTATTGGCTGCATGTACCTCGGCGTCGGCATCCTCGCGAGCGCCCTCACGCGGAGCCAGCTCGTAGCCCTCCTTCTCACTCTACTGGTGCTCTTCGGGCTCTTCGTGCTGGGGCTGGGACACCTTCTTTACGATGAGGGTCCACTGCTAGCAATTTCCGAGCATGTCTCGATGCAGGCCCAGCTGGACGAGTTATCGCGCGGCGTCGTCGAGACACGTCGACTTGTCTTCAACATCGGCGTAGCGGCGCTGGCCCTCTTTTTGGCCATACGCGTCGTGGGATCCTGGAGGTGGCAACCATGAGCGCGATCACCAGGCCCTCCGCGCCCGAACGACACGAGAACGGGCACCCGCGCGACGCCTCCCTCCCCAGAGCCCTGGGGCTGCGCCTGGCAGCAGCCGCGGGGAGACGCGCGCCATGACCGTCCGCTCCCGCTTGACGGGCCTTCTTTCATGGCACGGTCTGTCGGTGCTCGGCGCAGCCTCCGCCGCAGTGATCGTGGGATCTCTGAATGTCCTCGCAGCACGACACCCCGCGCGTTTCGATTGGACTCGAGAACACCTCTACACGCTGTCACCGGCCACGCTGGGAACCCTGAAAGGGTTGTCCGCCCCAACGGATGTCGTGGTCTTTCTTGGCAGAAGCGATCCGCTGCGAGCAAGCGTCGAGCAGCTGCTCGATGGCTATCTCTCGAAATCGCCGTTCCTCACCGTCCGCTACGTCGACCCGGATCGAAACCCCGGCGAGCTGCTGGCCCTTCAGGCAAAGTACTCGATCGAGGCCGGCCGCGCCGATAACGGACGCGTCGTAACAGATGCCGTCATCATCGTGGCTCGTGGGGAACGGCACTGGTACATCACCCACGACGACATCGTCAGCTACGATGAGGAAAGCGGAGAGGCCACACCCAGGCTGGAGCGAGCGCTCACCGTTGGTCTTCGCCAAGTCGAGAATTCGGAACCGGTCTCGGTTTGTTTCACTGTCGGACACGAGGAGATCTCGATAGAGGACGTCTCCCCAACGGGACTCGCCGAGATTGCTCGACGGCTCGAGAAGGACAACTACGCCGTGCGGGAAGTGGACCTTTCTGCCAACCGGCGTCCTGACCTGACGTCGTGCACGGTCACCGTCATCGCAGCACCGGACGTTCCGCTGCATACCGCAGCGACCGACGCGCTCGCCGAGCGCTTCAAGGACGGCGGACGGATTCTCGTACTCGCTGGGGCGGGCCTGGGCGAAACACTGGAAGTCGAGGATCGCGGCATCGACCGACTCACCCGCAGTGGCGGAATCTCCTTACAGAATGCAGTCGTGCTCGAACGGCTCGCGGAGTCTCGGCTTCCTGAAGGAGTCGGCGAAACCTTCTTCGCCACACCGCTCGACCATGCTGTGACGACCGCTCTCTTTCGCCGCGGGCGCCCCGAGCTGTATGCCCTGGTCACGCTCGCCCAGCCACTGAAGGCAGTCGATGGGCCCGCGGTGCCCCAAGCACTGCTCCAGTCAAGTCCCGAAGCAATCACCACAACGAGTTTCCGCTCGGTCATCGAGGGAACCGACGAGCCAACACCCCTGCCCCAAGCGCCTGCCAATCCCCAGGTCGTAGCGATGGCAGTTGAGCTCCCTGAGCCTCAGGGGGGCGCCCGCCTGGTAAGGCGTATGGTGGTGGCCCCTGCCAACGTTGCCTTTGCCAGAAACTGGCGCGACCCAACCATGAGAGGAACAGCTCTCTTCTTCGAGGGGGCATTTTCGTGGCTCGCGGCTCGCCCCATGCTGGTCGATGTCCCAGCAAGTCGAGGGCAGCCCGTGGGGCTCGCCCTGACCGAAGCCGATCTGGCCGAAGTCTGGCGCTACGTACTGCTGTACATGCCGGGCGCTTCTGCCGCGTTCGCGGCCCTGGTGCTCCTTCGACGTCGGTCTTCGACCAGTCGACGTGAGCCGCGGCCAACCCTCGCGGGACAGGACCCAGCCAAGCCCGAGCGGCCCCAGAAGGATCCCAAGGGCGGTGATGGAAGGGGGCACACGTGACACACCACCGCAGCATCGTGGACGTCCTCCTCGTGTGTGGCGCTCTCGCATCGGCAACGTGGGTGGCAATCGATCTTCGGCGGCCAAGCGGCGCAGAGCTCGATGAGCGCCAAGGAATGCTCCTCCGGGCCTTCCGGGCAGACGACGTGCGACGGCTCGTCGTGGAGCGCCCAGGATTGCCAGATCTCGTTGTGCAGCGTGCGCCCGATGGAGCCGACACTCGATTCGTCGTCGGGGGTTCGAACACAGAAGCGGCCGCCGACGAGGCAATGGATGCCTGGCTCTCGGCTCTCCGCCTGGCGTCGCCGCAGCGCCGGGTTTCCTCAGATGCGAGCGGTGTTCCCGCTGCCGCGCTGGACAGGCCAAGCGCAACGCTTGCCATCGATCTCGGCTCCGTGAGCTATCGCATCGTTCGGGGGGCACCCGTCATAGGTAATGAGAAGCTAGTCTACGTCGGCGTGACCGGAGACGGTGTGGCATCCGATACGGGCATCGCAGTCCTCGCAACAGACACCGCCGATCGGGTCTTCGTGACCCGAGAGGCTCTGCTGACCAAGCAGCTGCTGCCCGCGCCGCCAAGTGAGTGGCGAGCGCTCGAGGTCGGGACCGCGACTGCGCGATTGCGCCTCGAGCGTGCTGCCGACGGCGTCGGTTGGCGCGTGGGGAAGCCGCCGGTCCGCGTGAGTCGGAGCGCTGTTCGCCGGATTGAGCTTGCTCTGGTTCGCCTGGAGGCGCAGCCGCGGCTCGCACTCGACATAGCGCAGACTGCGCTAGGCAGAGCGGGTGTCGAGCTTGTCGTCGAAACGGGCGCCGAGAGCGGTCCCTGGCGTTTCGAGCTGGGGGGACACTGTCCCAACGGCGCGGGCATCGTTGCACTGCGACACCAGCCCTCGCCGAGGGCGGGCTGTGTACCTCGGGAGATCCTCGATGCCGTCGCGATCGCCGATGCCGATGTCACGGACCGAGGGCTCTTCGACGCCACCTACGACGAGATCGAGCGACTCGCCGTGACGGTGGGGGAGACTAAGCTCGAGCTTGCGCGGGACGAGTCCGGGTTCCGCCTTCTTTCTCCCACAAGCCATGCCGTCGAGCTGGAACGTGGTAACGAGTATCTGAAACGGCTCACTGCGGTGCGGGGCACGCTCGCCGCTCCTCCTGCCGAGGCGGCGGACACGCAGTGGGTGGGATCCGTGCGGATCGTCATTTCCGGTGCGGAACAGGATGCCCCGCGTGAGGAGCTGATACGACTCGGGGCTACTGCACCAGACGGACAGCGCGAGGTACTTCGCGTAGCGGATGGGCAACGGATACTGTTGCCCCGGGTTGAGGCGACGCTCGTCTCTGCGGACGCAACGCCGCTCTTGCCGACAGAAGTCTTCTCACTGCTCCCTCAGGATCTCCGGCGGCTTTCACTGTTCGAGGGCTCGTCACGCCAGGTCGTCACCCGAGACGACAAGGGGAGGTACGCCCTCGTCGAGCCCCGTGGCTTCGAGCTTGATCAAGAAGCAACCGAACGCCTCGTCCAAACGGCGTGTGGCCTGAAGGCTCGAAGAATGGTCACTCCCCGTGACGCCGCCACGCTGGGCATGGGGGTGCCGGTGTTGAGGCTCGAACTCCACACTGCGACTCCGGGCGACTCCCCAAGGATTCTCGAAATTGGGGCACGCGGTCGTGAGGGGCATGTCGCTCGCAGTCTGCCGGGAGATCGGCTCTTTCTGCTGGCCCCGGAAACCGTCGGGTCACTTCGAAGCCTAATCCTCAGCAAGTCGGTCTGGAACTGCGGGCCAAGTGAGCTACTCGGCATGCGTCTGGTGTTGCCGCACATCTCCTTCACCGTCGAGTCCGATGGGACTGCTTTCGCGTCGAGCTTGGCACCCTCACCGCAAGACGACACGCTGACATCGGTTGTGGCTTCCCTCGCACCGCTCGGGTTGGTGCACTTCGGCGCGCCATTGGGCCACGAAGGGGCGCGCACGCCAGTGTTCAGGCTCGAACGCCGACCGCGTCCTGGAGCGCCCGCGTATTGCGGCAAGAGCATCGTGTTTGGCACGTCGGACGCATGGCAAGAACAAGCAGTTCACTATGCCTGGATCGATGGTCTCGACGCAGTGTTTGCCGTACCAAGAAGCGCGGTCCGAGCGCTCATCGGTCGTACCGAGGGAGCCGACTCTGACTGATCCACGCGCCGTTTGACGTCTCCCGAGGAAACCAGCCCAGACCGGCGCCAGCTGCCTGACCGCGAGCTGCCTCGCGCGCCAGAGGCCACGCCCGGGCAGGAATGAGCCGAGCCGGCCCCCTGCTCCTACCAGGTCGCGGTGGCTCGGACCGCCCAACGCGTTCGCCCGCTGGCGTCTGGCTCAGCCGAAGGGAACAGCCACCACGCAAGCGCGGCAGAACCAGCCACGACGCCGGCCACGCCAGTGACCGCGCTCACAGAGCCGAAGGTCTGATAGCGATCATTTGCCTCCGTGGCGGACCGCTGATAGCTCGTCGCTTCGAAGTCACGCTTCGCTGACCATGCCACGTACCCCGTGACGACTGCCGTCGTCAGAAGCGCCACACCGACACCACCGAGAATCGTTGGCCCGAGGGTGCCCCCCTCGTAGATCCTCCGTTTGTCGATCACGCTGGGTCCGGTGATGAAATCGACTTGATCGATCCCCTGGCTGTCTGCGAATCCTTGGTAGTATCCACGGTCGTAGGGAAAGCTGAACAGCCCCTTCTCCCAAGGATGAGGCACGCCCCCGCGCGCCCCCAGCGACGGAGGCTGAAACGCGAGAGCCTCGAGCGCAAGGTGCCTGGTCCGCGTCGTGTCGAGAAGGGTTTCCCCCATCTTGGCGCGCAGAACGGCTTGGCCTCGGGCTGGAAGTGCGAGCGTAACACGTGATGTGTTGACGTTCGCCTCCAACCAGTAAAGCCCATTCTCGAGCTGAACCGATAGACGCCCGAGCCCCTTCGGATCACCCTGAAGAAGGACAGTATCCTGCAGTCTATCGAGATCCACGAGAACACGCTGCGACCCGCCCATCGGCGTCGCGACTCGGAGTCGGGGAGCGCGCGGATCGCGAATCCCCCGCGTGGCAGACGCCACGAAAGCCTCGATCTCGCTGTACTCGATGCGACGATCGCCATTGATGTCGGCAGCCCCCAGCAAGCCACTCACGACGACATGGGTGAAGACGCCAGATTGAATCCGACTCCACTCATACGTGTCCTCGCTGCCAGAGGAGGCAACGAGCGCGCCAACGTTGGGGAAGTCCGCGAGGTCGACCCTTGGCAGGAGCTCACGCTCGGACTCATCGAGGGAGGCAACGATGCCTTCCCGTTCCTTGCCAAACGCGCCGCGGGCTTCCAGCACCCCGGCTGCTCGACAAGCGTCCAAAATGAAATGGACCGTGACGCCTTTGGGGATGGCCGAGAGCAGTGTGCCGAGAAGGTAGTCTCGCGTGATCCCTCCGTCGAGCAGGGTCAGGGCGTAGCGCCCTGAAGCGTCTTCCGCCCCGTGCCCGCTGAAGGTGAGGAACAACACGGGAGTGTCACCACGGCGGATGTCGCGCTGCATCTTTTCGCGGAACGATGCAATAGCTCGTTCGACGGAGGCGCTTGTTGGCGGTTCGCTCCTCGACGCCAAGCCCGAGAAGCGACGCGCGGTGTCGGAATCGACCGTCGCAAGCAGAACAACATCCGGGCCCGCCCTGCGAAATAGCTCATAGAAGCGGGCGGCGTCGTCGTCTGCGTAGCGAAGCTCCTTCAGCTCGGGATGGCCGGAAGGGCGCTGGTTGTTCCCGATGACAATCGCGTAGTTGACTCGCGCAGCCGATGCTGTTGCCGCGTTCAGAAGAAGACCGAGCCCGAGGACGAATGCCCCAAGCCTCATTCATCCTCCTCGATCGGGAGCTGGTGCTTCACGATGGTTACCGTACCATCACCCGCGAGTTCTGGCCCAACTGCTCGCTTGATCCCGTCCCGCGTGAGCGGCACTCTCGAGAATACGCCGTAGACTGTCACCGGCCCAGCCGCCTCGTCTCCGAGGACTATCGCCCTGTCCAGCACGGTAGCCCGCTCCACGTCGATCTCGATCCCCGAAGCTCCGACGCCGGGGAAATACCAGTAGATGGTCCCGTCCGCCGCCCTCGCAAAGGCCCCGAAGTGCCTCCATTCACCCTCTCCGCGCACAGTAAAGGTGAGTTTCCGTCCTCGAGCGCAATGACCGGTCCCGCTCGGCCCGATGCAAGCCAGCTCGAGCGACGGAACCAGCGCTGCGCCGCGGGCGGTATAGACGTCTCCAGCCGACTGCCCTGGTAGAGGCGCCGCATTCGCGTGTGGCGAACCAATACCCCCAGGCTGTCCGGAAACGAGGGGCTCCGGACGATCGAGCAGCCCGCGGAACGCGAACACTCCAATCGCAACCGCAGCGGCGGTTGACAGGGCGCCGAAAGCGAGGGGCTGCAGACGAAGGAACCACGAACGTGGCTCGGACGTGGTAGCCGCAACGACTCGCTCGCGCATCTGCTCCCTCTCGAGCACCGATAGCTCATTCCGCCCCGACAGGAGGCGGGCCAGCTCGGCGTCGGAAATCTCGCTTCGACGGATCATACGCGGTCACTCTTCCGGTTTCGATCGGCTCCTACGCTGCGGCAATCGGTGGTGGCCGGAATATCTGCGGGACACTGTTGGGTTCATCCGAGAATCTCCTTCTGCAGCTGTTTCCGCAGCCCGGTCAGAAGCCTCCCCTCAAGGGTCCGGGCACGACGCCGCGTGATACCCATGCACTCTGCAACCTCATTCTGTGACAGCTCCTCGACGAACCGCAGACGCACGAATTCTTTGGACTCTTCGTCGAGCTGCTCGACGAAATTCGTGGTGATGGCTCGCTTCCTGTCCCAGTCCAGCTGCTCGTCCAGAGGTAGAGCATCATCTTGACCGAGCCCGCTATCGGCCCCCTCAAGGTGCTCATCGGCTGCAGGTAAACTGGAATCAGCGCGGTGCTCCGAGCGTCGTTTGCGTTCGGCGTCCACCCTTAGGTTCCGAGCAAGCTGCATGAGGAACGGCCGGTAGGGGCGCAGACCGTCGTATGCGAGCCGCGCGCGCTCCGAGAACGCCTTCACGAATACGTCCTGCACCGCGTCATGCTGTGCGCCTGGTTCCACGATTCCGGGCACATGAACGGGCGGAGGCCCCTTCAGCAGAAACCCGAACCTGACCAGCCGAAAGACATCCCCGACGTAGAAGTCGTAAACTTCACCCAGAACCGAACGCTCGCCGAGCCGAAAACGCCGGAGGAGTTCTGGGTTGCCCTCGAAAATGGTCACGGGAGTAGCTTGCGGTCGAACGGGGAGGTGGAAGCCACTCTGTCATAGGCTTGCACCGGCGCCAAGTGAGACGAACGCCCCGCCAACCCGCAGTCCGGGCTGGCTGCCAGCCGCCGGGCTCAACCCCCGCCAGCGGTGTGATCCACTCAAAGACTGCACCGTTCATAGGCCGACATGGACTGGAATGAGGAAGAGCCCGTTCCCAACGATGGGGGGCACAGTAGCTCAGCGGGCGCCGCTCGAAAGCCGATTACCAACGACACGCCATTGCAGGTACTCAGATCCGGCGGGTTCGGCCCGCCTAAGTAGACGTGCATGTCGAGGGCTTCGGCAAGGGCACAAAACACGGTCGCGTCACCGAATCGATCCGCGAGTGGACGCAGGGCGCCACCGAGCAACGCGGCGACTCCAGCGGTGCTTCCAGCATCGCCTGCACCCGAGCCGTCGTCGGCCCCCCCTCCTCCACCAGTCCCATCCACCGGCACCGCGGCGGAGTCAGCTTCATTCCCCGTCCCACCACTGCAAGAGCTCCGCCCGAGGGCCGCCTGGAAGTCTTGGAGGGGGGTCCCCCATTCCGACTCGTACCAAATGCCCGACAGGAATCCGTCCGCATAACCCGTCAGCTCTCCATCTTCCTCTTTCAAGCTGATGGTGAGCATCGGATACCTGAGATTCAGGACAACTTCGGTAGACGTTCCGGCCCAACCCACAAACAGTTTCAGGGGCATGCTGTAGTCAGGGCCCGGTTGCGCGAGATTCGCCACGATCTGGTAGTCGTTGACGGACGCTCTGGTGTCTCGAAAGAGTGGCACCGAATAGCCAGCGTACGACAATCCGGAATCGATCCCCATGCGAGCGCCGTCACTGCTGGACAGGTCGACGCTGTCCTGATCGGTCGCAAGCTCCTCGAAGCGGTCGGAGTAGAGCACAGCGACACTTACCTCGGAATCGTACGGCTGCCCGTTGTACCCTGTGAGTGCCACAACCATGTGCCAGGTTGTGGACTCTGTCGCAACGGAAGGTTGGTTCAAGGGTCCTTCGTTGGTGAGCCCTCTCACGAATGCGCGAAGAAAGCTGTTGTCGACCCCCATCGGGGCGTCTTCCAGCGTCGGTTCAGTCGGCAGAGCATCCTCGAATAGCGACGTCACACACGCACCAAGCGGCCTCCACCGATCATCGTGAGCATCCGTTACCAGGGGATTGCTGGTCCCAAGCGAGCAATCCATGTCAAACCCAGGATTTTCGGGCGCTGGGTCGGAACCCTCAAAGTAGCTCCCGGCAGTCTGTACAATCACGAACCCGCGCTGACTTGCCTCCTCGCTTGGCGCCGGGGAAGAGTCCTTGACGATCGAACAAGAGGGTCGATAGAGCCCAGCGACAAGGCACTCATCGCAGTTCTGCGCCGTGGGCAGACACTGCTCATTGCGACACTCGTACCCCGCAATGCAGTCGGCGCTACTCCGACATCTCACCTTGTCAGAGTCATCCAGAGGTGCGCAGCTTGGTGTCAGGACGCCGGAAAGGCACATGACAGTCGCCACCACGCAGAGGCCCCTCCATTTCCGCGCGCGGGTGGTAAGGGCCATGCTCGCTATTCTACCGTCAGGCCACAGCTCGAGGCCAGGCGGACCGAGCCCACGGATCCCGCCTTCGCGACGCAGAAGCTACCGGCGGGCCTGCACGCTGTCCAAGACACGTTCGACCCTCCAGCGCGCGCCGTCAACGTCATGAGTGCGGGGCTGGCGAGCCCCTCGCCACGGGAGAGGTGCGGTTGCTGGCCGGAAGGAAGCGACGGCCACTGCGCTGCGCCGCGTGCCGTGGTATCCCCGACCGGTGTGCCCTTCAGGGACCGAGCCCCTCAGCTCGCCGTGGTCTGCGCGACTCCCAAAGCCGAGGGTGCGTACCGCAGTGGTACACGCTGTCGGCTTCCTGGTGCTGCCGGGCATAGCAGCAGCCATCGTGAACTGTGAGTCTGGACCGTCGAACAGCGGTCCCCCGAGCGCCATCCCCAGTGCGGCCATCCAGGAAGGCGCCAGCCAGGTCAAACGGTGGGCGAGCCTCCGAACGCTCCTAGAAAAGCGCAGGCAGCGGGTCGCGATCGCGTGCGACGACAAATCCTTGGAGGCGAAACACCGAGGCGCACCAGGGCGGGTGCTCCTGGTCGATGCCCGATACCTGGCCCGATTCGAAACGCCCTATGCCTCCCCATACCAGGGCACCGAATCTGCCTGGCGGATGCTCACGCATTCCAAACTGCAGAGTATCGATCCCCAAATCCTCGCTAGCGCCGGCTCAGGCTTCGCCGATGCCCTGCTGGCTGCTAGGGATCTGGCACAGTTCGCCGACTACTGGGGAATCCTCGATACGTCCGAGCGTCTGCTACCCCGAGTCGACGCGGGCGGGTACTCCGCTGGTTCGGTCTCAGGTTGGCTCGTGGTGGTGGACCCCGTGGCCCCCCGCATCCTATGTCAGGCGGCCATCAGTGCAGCAAGTGGCGAGGAGGTGGCGCGCACCTCGAAGATGGACGCGACGACCGCGGTGCGACGCGATTTCTCGAGCCGCGTTCGGCGGGAGCTGGAGGATGGCCTGCGCAGCATCTCTCGGCAGCTCGTCCTGCTGTCGGACTGAGGTTCCCCTCGGCGGTCTCGCCCGAATGCTGCCCCAGCAGGCTGCTCCCTTCCGACCAAGCTCAGTTGGGAGCGTCCCCAGCGCGAGGCTTGCGCCAAATGACGTCCCAGTTGCGCCGGTATTCCTCCGACGCAATCTGAGCAGGCCCCTTGCGAGGCGACGGCCGCTCTGGTGAGTGCGCGGCGGCGGGCGCGGGCACCTGAACCTCTACGTCGCAGACCAGCGGAAATTCGGGCCGGGGCTTGAGGCGCACCACCTCTCCGTGGATTGGCTTGCCCTGCTCAAGGGGAACGGCAGTCGCAAACTCTAGCCTCTCCTGACGCCTGCGGACAATGGCCAGTTGCCGACCGTCCTGAGAGACGCCGTGAATCAGAGCAACGTCCGTCCCGGACTCAGCGGGGGCCGACCCTTCTCCCTCACTCTCACCGGGAGTGGGTCCGACTGGGGTACGCTGACGCTCAGTGGTCATCAGATGGACTCTAGCACGCAGTCCAGCGCAAGGCGCAACGACGGTTCAACGCGCGCCCTTCCGGACCCAGTGCCACCTGCTACCGCAAGCCGGCGTGCAACTTTATCCCACTCGCGCCCCGAGTCAAAGACCAATCGCGGACTTGAAGACCCAGCCAACTTCGCCCTTTGCACCGTACTTGACCTTGTACCAGTCCCCCTGGCGGGCAGTTACGACGACCGTCGTCCCGCTCAATAGGCGCGCAACGATTTCGCCGTCTTCCGGCTCTGCGCGGATCAACGCCACTTGCCATCCCACGGTCGCTCGACCGCTGGCCGCCACAGGTTCGTCTCCCCCGCTCGGGTCGTTGCCACTGCCGGGCACTGACGCTCCTGGCTCTCGAAACTCGACCTTGTAGAACACCGTGTACGAGCTGTAGGCATGCTCGACCCGGTCCAGAGTCACGCTCTCGAACTCCTTCTCGACACAAGCTGCGAGTCGCTTCGCGAACGCCGACGGCACGGTCGTACTCTTGCCCCGAACGATGCGGACGACTTTTCCCGCGTCGAAGTCGATCTCAAATCCCAGGCTCAGAGTCCCGCGAGCCTCGGCCGTCCCATCGCAATTACCCAGTGCCTTGATCTTCGGGAGCGCGACCGAGTCGAAGTCGATCTTGCCGCAGTCCTTGACGGTACTGCCGTCCTTGTCCCGACAGCTGGTCACCTCGGCTCCCTGCACCGCAACCCGCTCGGACTCGGCCCCCTTCTTGATTGCAGTGGCGGCTGAGTGGGCCTTCGCAATGGGCAATTTTGCCGCTGGCACCTGGGCTGACACCGCTGGAGCAACCTCCTTGGCGACCCCCAATGCGTCTCCCTGGTCAACTGGCGCAGCAGGAACAAGCTGGAATCCCGCCAGCCGAGGCCAGACGACCCCCACCAGGAATCCAACGGCAGCCATGATTCCGGCTCGCTTGAACCGTGGCGTGTCAGCACCAGCAGGTGGAACTTGGATTTCGAGTCCCTCACTGCGCTTCGAGAATTTGAGACCCTTCATGTTTACCGAGAGAGTGTTGCCAGTACGCCGCTCTTCTTCCTCTACCACGGTCAAGCCGCAAGGGAAAAACGGACGACCAAGCAGACCGGATCGACCCCCGGACCGGTCCAAGGGGGGACTATCTCTTGGGCCTCCTGCCCCTGCCCATCGAGCTCACGATGAGTTCAGAGACGGGTCCGCGACGCTGCGGATTCGAGTTGATGGTCCGAGCCACCATGACCGTCTCTACGAAGAGCCCCTCATAGAGACGCTGGGTCAGCTCGGTGTCGGAGTTCGAGAGCACGGCTGGAACGCGACGCTTGCCCAAGTCACGCAGCGTGCGCGCGAGTCGCTCATGCTCCGCCTCTCGAAAAGGATGATGGTCATAGTCGGAGAAATTCGCGGTCCTCGATATTGGCACGTAGGGCGGGTCTAGATAGACGGCATCTCCGGGTTGCGCCTGCGAGCAGATCTCCTCGAAGTCCCCGATCCTGAGCTCCGCGAGATGGAGGACCCGCGCCGCTGCTCGCAGATTCGGCTCATCACAGATCTTGGGACGCACGTAGCGTCCGAAGGGGACATTGAACTGCCCCGATCGGTTGACCCGGTAAAGGCCGTTGAAGCCCGTCTTGTTCAGGTAGATGATTCGGGCCGCGCGCTTCGCAAGCGATCTCGGACTGGACGCGCGCACTCGGTAGTACTCCGCTTCGTCGTACCGGAGGCGCTTGAGTTCGGCGATCACCCCATCGACGTCCTGCTTGAGCCCGCTGTACGCCGCGATGAGATCGTCGTTTACGTCCGAAAGGACGGCTCGCTCGATTCGCCCCTCGGCCGCAAGTGCAAAGAAGACAGCACCACCACCAAGAAACGGCTCGTAGTACGTTCCGATTTGTCGGGGCAGGCGCTCCAGTATCTGTCCGAGGAGCTTGCTCTTCCCACCTGCCCACTTGAGAAAGGGCCGGGCGGGCCGATCGCTATTCATCGAGCCCTCGATAGCGGGTCACTCTTCCGTCGTCCAGATTCTGTGACGCTCAGGCAGAGGCGTTTGATCATCTTCTGAAGCCCAAACCGCGACAGTCCAAGGAGTTCGGCCGCACGCGTCTGGTTTCCAGAGGTGCGCGCCAGAGCGTTCTTCACGAGTTCCCGCTCCAGAGCATCTACTCGCAGCCGAACGTTCAGTCCATGAACAGCCTGGGGCTCCTCTCCGGACTCTCGTAGGGCCGCCGAGAAGTGCTCCGGCTGGATGACCTCGTCAGCCAGTACCAGGGCACGCCGGATTTCGTTCTCAAGCTGCCGCACATTCCCAGGCCAAGAAAACCCTTCGAGAAGCTCGCTGGCCGCTCGCGATAGCTTCATGACGCGTCCACCGGCGTTGCGTTCGACGAAGTGCCTGGCCAGCAGCAGAACGTCCCCAGTCCGCTCGCGAAGCGGGGGTACCCGCACGCTGATCACATCGAGCCGGTAGAAGAGGTCCTCACGGAACCTCCCCTGCTTCACCATCTGCCCCAAGTCGCGGTGCGTTGCCCCAATGACCCTCACATCGACCTGACGCTCCCGCTCCGCACCGACCGGCCGAAATGTCCCTTCCTCCAGAACCCGCAATAGTCGCGTCTGCATGCCGAGACTCATCTCGGCGATCTCGTCGAGAAATAGGGTCCCCCGATCCGCAACCTCAAATAGCCCTGCTCTCGGTCGCGACGCCCCTGTAAACGCCCCTCTAACATGGCCAAAAAGTGCTGACTCGAGGAGAGTCTCGGGGATCGCTCCACAATTCTCGCTCACGAAAGGCTGCTCCCGCCGCGGCCCATTGTCGTGAATAGCGCGCGCCACGAGTTCCTTCCCGCTGCCGGACTCCCCCAGTAGCAGCACGGGGACATCCGCAGTCGTCACGCGGTCCACAATGCGCAGCATGGCGCGCAGCGGCTCGCTCTGACCAACAATGTGCTCATAGGAGAAGCGGGTCTCTCGTGAGTGCCGCTCCCTGGCCAGCTCTCGCTCGGCACGTTCAAGCTCCGCCTCGCGCCTGGCAAGCGCAGTCTCTACACGCGCTTCTGCCCGCTCGGCGCGGCGCGCCGCACGTCGCAGGAGTAGCTGATCTCTGGCGTCCACGATGGCGACCGCAGCCAGTGAGGCCACCAAGCGGACCCAGGACAACTCGCGAGCACCAAACGCCCCGCGCCGAACCCGATCATCGAGATACACGACGCCAAGCGCTTCCCCTCTCGCCATGAGGGGCACCGCAAGTACGCTGCGGAGCTGTAATGCATGGACGCTCTCGTGCATGTCCGGAAGCTCGCCCGCCGCATCCACCGCAACGATCGTTTCCCCCTGTGCAAGAGCCCTTTCGGCCAACGAATAGCTGAGCTCGCGTTGCGGGCCATCCAGGTCGACCCTCGCCAGATTGCGCGCCGCCCGAGGCGTCAGCTTGCCCCCCGGCGCCCTGAGCAAAAGGAGACCCCGCTCGACGCCAGTCCAAAGCACCAGCGCGTCAAGCACCTGATCGAGAAGTGGCCGGAGCCGGTCTCTCCGTCCGAGTGCCCGCAGGAGGTTCTCGACAGCCGAAAGCTGTTCAGGTGCCCAGCTCTCGAGACGCGGCGCCTGCAGAGCGCGGATCCATCCGGAGGCGCTCAGTGAACTGCGCAGAGCAGCCGGGGCACGCTCGACCAGGTCCCGCGCGTCCTGGGCGGCGGCAACCAACAGGCGGCGAGCAAGCTCCCCTTGACCCAGGAGGGCGGCGAGCTGCGCGCCAGCTGCGAGCGCTGGACCACGCACGGCCGGGGGCGCGGGGCGCGAGGCCCAGGCGGCCAGGGCGCTCGCGACTTGGTGGTCCTGCGCCTCTGGACCACACTGAACCGCTCTCTCGGCGCGCGCCCTCCACCAGTCCAGTCTCGAATCGGAAGAAAGGCCCTCTGCTGTCGCAGCTCCGTCGCACCTAGCGACGTCTACCGAAACGCCGCACGAATGAAGACGTGCCAAAATGCGCAGCTCGTCCGCCTCATTCGGAGGAGAGAGCAGCGAACTGGCACGTTGCGCGTGATCCAACGCCTCTGGGTCGTCCTTGGGAAGCGCGTCGCACAACGCGAGATGCACGTAACCCCTGCACCGGCTATCTCCAACTTGGCGAGCCCGCCCAATCGCCGTCGCCGCAGCTTCGCGCGCCTCGGTCACAACGCCTAGCTGGGAGAAGACCACGGCACGAGTCAGCGCGGCTCGACCAGCTTCCTGGAGGCGCCCCAGGTACTCGAAAAGGAGTTCCGCTCGCTCAGCGGCTCCGAGAGCTTGGCCAACGCGGCCCGTTCCCGCGGCGGCCGCCGCCTCCCCTGTGCGATAAGTCGCTTCCTCGAGTACGGCCCCCGCGCGAGCGGCATGCTCGCCGGCAGCCACGAACGCCTCGCAAGCGGCTTCGTGGTCCCCCCGGGCGTGCGCGATCATGCCCTTGACGTTGGAGACCCGCGCGCGTTCCTCGTCATCAAGGGGCAGCGCCAGCGCTTTCTCCACAGTCGCAGCCGCGGCATCCAGACTCGAGCAGTGCAGTTCAATGAGTGCTCGCACCTCGAGTGTCGCGGGACTCTCGTCAGCCGCGTCAAGTAGCCCACGGGCCTCCTCGACATGACCGCGATCGAGTTCGATGCGGGCGAGAATTGCAGCACGCTTGGCAAGAACGTCAGCTTCTCCTTCGTCCGGTTGGATCTCCAAGAGAGAACGCGCCGTGTCGACGGAGCCGGCTCGACGCAAGAGCTCAGCCTCCTCCACCCGAGCCCGATAGGAGCGGAGGTACCGCAGAACGGCCAGAGCGCGAGCCCCTTCCCCTCGCAACCGCAGCGCGCGCGCCAGGAGGAGCGTCAGCGCTGGATCTGCGCGGCCCGAGACAACGGACGCCTCCGCATCATCCAGAGTACCTGGTTCAACTGGCACTCGCGACAGCGCAAGCGCGAGCTCCACCGGCGTGCGATGCTTCGCAGCGCGTGGCAATCTTACGCTGTTCTGAATATCGGAAAGCACGATGGAGCCGGGCTCGTGGTGGGCAACTGCCGCATCGAGACGGGCGGAGAGTTCAGCGTCGCTGCCAGCAGTCGGAGGCCAACATGCCGCTTCCGGACCGATGAGCCTAACGAGCCAGCGGGAGCGCCCCAGCGTGCCAAGTTCGCCGATGGGTGTTCCGGGCGTCGGCCTCAACTGCCCCCGAAGCGCAGCCGTCTTCTGCGAAATGCACAGAGCGGCTCGAAGCCACTCGCCAGGGGCGCCCGCAACGTCTACGCGCGAGTCTGCGTGTCGGGCGGCACGAAGCACCTCCTCTCGCCGAACGGCCAGATAGCTGCGTCGAATAGCAGCCCGTCGAGCTTCGACATCAAACTCGTGATCCCGTCCCCCGGCCCCAAGCCGGAGTGCCGTCCGGTATGCCCAAGCAGCGCTCGGCCGCGCCGCTGGGTTCGGTGAGAGGAGCGGCTTGATCAGTCCCTCGATCCAGGCGGGCAAGGCGCCAGACAAGATCGCATTCAAGTCTCGAGCCTCGGCGAGCGACGGCTCCACGATCTCAGCCAGCACCGCCCCAAGCGCATACAGGTCACGAGCTCGCCCGCCCCCCGTCGCGCCAAGCTCGAAGACCTCGGGAGCCAGATAGCGAACCGTCCCGCCCTTCGGCAGCTCGGACTCAGCTTCATCGCACAGGCCAAAGTCAACGAGCCGAGCCCGCCAAGAGTCGGGGTCCACCTGCTCGATGATGATGTTGGCGGGCTTGACGTCGCCGTGGGCGGTACCGGCAAGGTGCAGATCCCGAAGTGCGGCACTGACGTCGCGGGCAACAGCCAGCGCTATGCCGGCACGGGACGACTGGGGAACCCGTCGGGGCTCGATGGCCTCGCCCGAGATCCACTCAAGCACGACGAACGACCTGGACGGGTGGATAGGATCCCGCTCCGGCATCCGCCCCACATCCAGCACCCTCGGCAGGTGTGGCGACTCGACAAACAGGAGTCGCTCGGCTTCGTCAGCCAGCAGAGAAGCACCGTCTGACCGACCAGCAATCTTGATGGCGACGCGAGTCCCATCGTCCGATTCCGCCATCCACACCTGTGCTGTGGCCCCAGTCCCGACCGATCTGAGGCGGCGCCATCCGCCGACTGTCAACGGCGTTGTCATCCGAACGACAATTCCATCGATAGGGAAGACTGCGCTCACAGGCAAGTTGCCGTCAACTAGATTGACACTGTTAGCCAAAGTAGCATCACTGCCTTTCCGCAGGGTGAAGCAAGTCCGCTGGAATCATCGCAACCCGAGCGGCGCAACCTGAACGGTGGCGTCAACTCAGATCGAAAGCAGACGAGGGCCCAGTCAACTCAGTTGACGTGGTCCCACTCCCAGAGGAGGAAAACCGTGTACCGTTCGAGAGATCCGAGCAACCGAGCGATGGCAAAGCGTCACCACGCAGTTGGCATGAACTACGTGCTCTCTCGGGATGAATCCGGCTCAACAAATTGTTGAGTAAAGCTCGGCCT
>CAYRKE010000148.1:1669-18574 GCA_964424695.1 uncultured Polyangiaceae bacterium | reverse complement strand
GCTGCGCCGCATGTGCGCCGGTGAAGGCACCGCGTGCGTGCCCGAAGAGCTCACTCTCGAGCAGGGCCTCGGGGATGGCGCCGCAGTTTACGGCCACGAAGGGCTGATCGCGCCGAGCACTTGCTGAATGGACGGCACGAGCCACCAGCTCCTTCCCGGTGCCGCTCTCGCCCGTCACGAGTACGGTGCAGTCGGTATCCGCCACCTTGTCGATGACTTTATAGATGTCTACCAGGGAAGACGCACGCCCGACAACGCCTGCCATACTCCGTGGAGGGAACAGGGACGCGATCACCGGGACGATGCTGGAGTGCCGAGTCTCAGGCGGCTCACTGCCTGCGAGTTCGACTCGGACGCTCTCGGCCAACGATGGCGGCGGAATGATGAGGTCCCCGTTTCTCGGATCACCCTGGGTGTGGCGGTGGTCTGTGCCCCGCAGTGCTGCGTTCGTCGGCCACGAAGTGCTCTCCAAGCTGTTGGGCTGCCTGTCCGTCATAATTACTCTCAGGGTGGGTTGTCGCGGCAAGCCGTCTGCAACTAGCAAGCCAAGGCGTCAGCAGGTCGACAAAGAGCGTCAAATTCCGCGATAAGCGTCAGCGTCACGACGCAGGCTGGGTCAAGAACGCCTCAGGTGGTCGACCCCGTCCGTGTCTCGCGGGACTCGCCGAGAGCAGTCCAGAACCAGCGGTTGGTGCGTGTTTTTTGCCTCGCCGAGAGTGCGGCGAGCCTCCGACTTCGGAGCTTCCATCTCGGGATGGCGGGTGCCGACTTTGACGCAGCGGGGGGTGGCGGATGACCCAGCGCTTGAGTCATGGCGACGGCATGCATCCTGCAGACCCCGCGGCGTATGAGCGATCTGTTCGGCGCCTTGGGACCCTTGCAGTCGGCGCTCGACTACCACCTGTCGCGACACAACGTCCTCGCGTCGAACGTCGCACACGTGGATACTCCCGGATACCGCCCAGTCGATCTGGCGCGGATCGACGACGGAGCGTTTGTTGCCGCCTTGGATGTGAGTCTTCGGCGGACATCCGAGGCACACATCGAGGCGGAAGTCGACGAAGGGACGAATCGCTTCGGGGAATCGTTCGAGGATCTGTCGGCGGGCGCCGGAAGGGATGGCAACTACGTGTCGCTCGACCGCGAGGCGGCCAAGGTTGCCAGTAACCACCTGCGGTTCGAGGTTGTCTCGGCCGTGGTCTCTGCCGAACTGCGGCAGCTGCTCTACGCCGCGAGCGATGCTCGCGGATGAGGTGAGTCATGTTGGGTGTGTTCAGTGCAATGGAAGTCGCAGCGTCTGGCCTTTCCGCCCAGCGTGTGCGCATGAATACAATCGCATCGAACCTGGCGAACGCCAATACGACTCGTACGGCGGAGGGAGGGCCCTATCGTCGCATTGACCCAGTGTTTGAGTCGGTCCGCTTCGAGGGGATGGCGGGCGCAGGCGGAACGGAGTCCGGGGTCTCGATGGTGCGTGTGCGCGAGATCGTAGAGGACCCGCGGCCTGGCCAACTCGTGTACGAACCCGGTCACCCCGACGCCAACGCCGAAGGATATGTGACGTTGCCCAACGTGCAGGCCGTTGAGGAAATGGTCAACATGATCACTGCATCGCGCGCCTACGAAGCCGGCGTGACTTCCATCGATTCGGTGAAACAGATCGCGCGGTCCGCTCTGGCTATTGGGCGCGGAGGTTGACGATGTCACCCATCGTTGGCGCCACGGGCGAGTATCTTTCGAGAATCGGCGAGGTGGGCGCGGCTCCAACGGGTTCCGCCATGCCTCGGATTGGGGCCGCCGAAGCGAGCTCCTTCTCCGAAGTTCTTCAGGTAACTCTGGCAGAGAGCAATGCGGCCATCGAGACCGCACAGCGGGCATCCGCGGCATTTGCGGCGGGGACACGCGACGACATCCACGGAACGATGATTGCGCTGAGCAAGGCCGATATCGAGCTGCGTCTCGTGGGTAGTATGAGGAACAAGGTCATTGATGCCTTTCACGAGATCTGGAAGATGCAGATCTAGGGAGGCCGCAGGATATGGAGAAGCTACAGGCCGTACTGAAGCAGCTCAAGGCGTTCTGGACGTCCTTGCCGACGCCCAAGCGCATCGCGCTCGTGGGCGCGGTTGGAACAGTCCTTATCGCGGTGCTTCTGGTCTCTCTCGTGAGTGGCACGGTTCGCTACGGGTACCTGTATACTGAGCTCGAGGCCCAAGATGCCGCGGCAATGGCTCAGAAGCTCGAGGCGCTCCAAGTGCCGTTTCGGGTCGATTCGGGTGGCACCGCTATTCGGGTTCCCGAGGAGCAGGTGGCCAAGCTCCGATTGGATCTCGCAGCCCAGGGTCTGCCTAAGGGCGGGAGCATCGGCTTCGAGCTCTTCGACGAAGCGCGGATCGGAGCAACGGAATTCGAACAGAATGTCAATCTGCGGCGCGCCGTCGAAGGAGAACTCACTCGCTCGATCCTGACCATTGATGGCGTCAATGCGGCGCGTGTTCACCTGGTGATGCCTGAGCGACGCCTGTTTGCCGCGCGCGAGGAATCGGCGTCGGCGTCCGTCGTGTTGAAGCTCGCGAATCCGGGGAGCTTCGGTCAGAAGGAGGTGGCGGCCGTTGCTCACCTGGTTTCAGCTGCCGTGACGGGGCTGTCGCAGGACCGGATCTCGATTGTGAGCACCGACGGAGTGACTCTCCACCGGCCCAGAAGCGCTGGCGACGGTCTTGTCGGTGGTGGTAGCGAGGAGACTTCCGAGCGCGCTAGCAGCATTGGAAGCCTACTCGAGGCTCGGGTCATGGCGCAGCTCGAGCGCGTCGTCGGCTCGGGAAACGCCGATGTCCGTGTGCACGTGGATCTGGATCCCACGATGCGCGAACGAACCGAAGAACACTACGACCCAGCGAAAACAGCACTTCGAAGCGAAAAACTGTCGGAGGAGTCCAACTCTGCGAGCGCTAGTCCGGGGGTCGCTGGCGTCCCGGGTGCGCTGAGCAACCTTCCTGCCGCGGGAGAAGATGCGCAGGTCGCCGAGAGTTCGACGTCAGCCACGGGGGCTGTCTTCCGACGTAGCCAAACCAAGAACTGGGAGGTCGATCGGGTCTCCGAGAAGACCGTCGCGCCCCCGGGCGAGGTACGACGGCTGAGTGTGGCCGTTCTCATCAACGGCACCTACCAAAGCAAGGGAGGCGAAGTAGTCTACATACCACGGAGCACGGCGCAACTCGCCAAGCTGGAGGCTTTGGTCAAGCAAGCCGTGGGGGCGCGGGACGAGCGCGGCGATCGAGTCACCGTGGACAGCCTCGAATTCGCCCGGCCACCGACCATCGAGGAGCCTGTGGCGGCTGCGCCGCCACTCTGGAAGCAGTGGTGGAGGCAGGGGGCCGCGATCGCTTCGGCGTTTCTTGTGGCACTGATCGTACTCGTGCGGCGTGGGAGAAACCGAGCGGGCCGCAGAGTCCAGGTGCGCGTCCAGGAGCTCCCGGGAGATGCGACACCGGAGTCAGGGCAGCTTCCTGCTGGAGTGGTGCCAACGCTCCAGCTTGCTAGCAGTCAGAGACTTGACAGCCGTGAGCTGAGAGCGCGAGCGATCCAATCGGCGTCCGAGAACAGCGCCTCCGCAGCGGTCGTACTGCGTGCCTGGCTCAATAGCGGGAATTCCTCCTAGACGGTACGTCTGCCCGCGGCATGTAGTTCGCAATGAGACAGCTCGAACCTAGGATGTAGTGTGGAACTGACTGGACCGGAAAAGGCTGTTCTGATGCTGCTCTCTCTCGAAGAGAGTGTGGCAGCGCCCATCATTGCAGAGCTCGACGACGGGGAGCTTCGCAGGCTTCGAGAGGTCGCCTCGTTGATGAGAGAGGTGCCGGCTGCCAGCCTGGATAGCGTATACGAGGAGTTTCTGCAGCGATCGACCGAAGCGTTTGCCGTTCCGCGCGGAGGCGTCCGCTACTTGCGCCGCGTCGCGGCGAGGGCGCTGGGCGAAGACCGGACGGCGCAGATCTTCTTCGAGGGGCCGACGACCGCTATGGAGCGTCTCGTGACCGCCGACGCCTCAGCACTCGCCGTGGTGCTGGAGAACGAGCACGAGCAACTGGTGGCGGCCATTCTCTCCCAGCTTCCGAGGGAGAAGGCGCGCGATGTGCTCGCGCAATTGCCCGAGCCCATGCGAGCCTCTGTGGTCCAGCGTCTCGCGCGAATTACCGAGATCCCAGCGGGCCTGCTCGAGGAGGTGGCCGCGTCCCTGCTGGCAGAACTGCCAGCCGCGGGCGCCGAGGCGATGATCTCGGTGGACGGTGTCGCCAAGAGCGCCTCGCTCATTAGGCAGCTCGAGCCAGACGTGGCCAAGATGCTGCTCGAGACCCTGGGTCAAGGCGACGAGGCGCTCGCAGAGGAGATCCGAAGGAGCATGTACTCGTTCGAGGATCTGATGGTTCTCGACAAGAAGGCGATGCGAGCCCTGCTGGATGGCGTTTCCGCGGGTCACCTAACCATGGCTCTGAAGACTGCGAGTGAAGCTCTCAAGGAACACATCTTCGGCAGTATGTCGAAGCGTGCGGCAGACCGGCTGCGCGAGGACCTGGAACTCCTGGGCGGGGTCAAACTTGCCGAGGTCGAAGCCGCCCAACAGGAAATCCTCTCGCAGGCGATGGTTCTCGCAGCCGAAGGCGTGATCAGCTTTGAGGAAAACAATGGGACTGTCCAATAGACAATCCGGGGATCGCGCTACTCCCGTCGCTTTCATGAACGTGAGTCAAATTCACGGCTACGTTCCATCGTGGTTGCCTCCGCAGAGACAGGGTGCGCGCGATGCCGCTGAGATGGATGGGGTGCGTATTGCGAGTCCCCCGAGCCCTCCGTGCGACATTCGGGAACTGGTCGACGCGGCGGTTGACGGTGACGGCGAAGCTTCGATGTCGCGGCACTCCAATTCAGCGGTCGCTGTCGCCAAGGAGGCGGACATCGCGACTCCCGACCTCGACGCGATTCTGGAGGAGCGTCTAGCACTCGAGGCTGCGACGCGGGAGACCCAGCGTCTCAACGCCGAGTTGGCTGAGGCAGTAGCGCGAACCGCCAGGTCGCGCGAAGCGATGCTGGACGACGCCGCGCGTCAGGTCGTCGATCTGGCGATGCTGGCGGCGCGCCGGATCATGCTGCGTGAAGCTCGGCTTGACCCGTCAGTGCTGCGAAACCTCGTGCGAGAGGCTCTTCGCGTTCTTTCTGAGCGCGAGCCAGTGAAGGTACGAGTGGGTAGAGGCTTCGAGCCGGCAACCAGAGCAGTTGCCTCTATCCTGGCGCAAGAGGTGGGTGAGGTTGCGTTCATTGTAGACCCTGCGCTCGAGGAGTTCGGGTGCGTGGTGCAGACCGATCTCGCGAGCGTCGATGAGAGCTTGGAGCGGAGATTCGATGCCCTGGTCGAGTCACTTGAGTCGGGGGGGGGCGAGTGACCGGACGCTTCGAACGCATCAAGGCGCGCTGCAGCTCCGCCGCGGTCCACCGCCCACAGGGCACGGTGACCGACGTGCTGGGGTTGATCGTGGAGATTGGCGGTGTCCGGGCGGCTGTGGGCGATACCCTTGTGGTGGAGACGCTTCGTGGCAAAGTCGACGTGGAGGTCGTCGGGTTTCGAGGGGATCGCTTACTCACGACCCCTTTGGGTCCGGTTTCCGGGTTGAGTCATGGTGCGAGAGCGCTTCATTCTAGCCGGGGAGCCACAGTCTCCGTATCCGAGGAACTGTTGGGGCGCGTCGTCGACGCGCTGGGACGTCCCCTGGACGGTGGGGCTTCCATTCGCGGTTCCCAGCAGTATCCGATCCACGCTCCGCCACCGGACGCATTCGCAAGGCGGCCGATCAGTAGGCAGTTTGCCTCCGGAGTCCGCGCGATCGACGCCTTCACACCACTGGGCGTGGGCCAAAGGGTAGGCATCTTTGCTGGCGCGGGGGTGGGCAAGAGCACTCTCTTGGGCATGATCTGCCGCTCCTCCCAGGCGGACGTCAATGTGGTGGGGCTGGTGGGGGAGCGGGGACGCGAGCTCAACGACTTCATTCGCGGATCCCTCGGAGCAGAAGGTCTGGCGCGGTCCGTGATCGTAGCTGCAACGAGCGACCAGCCACCGTTGCTCCGGGCGCGCGGTGCCGAAGTTGCGACCGCGATGGCGGAGTATTTTCGGGACCAGGGCAAGACAGTGCTCTTGGTCATGGACTCGGTGACTCGATATGCGATGGCAATGCGTGAGGCCGCGCTGGCGGCCGGAGAACCGCCCGCGACCAAGGGCTATCCCCCCAGCGTCTTCGCTGCTCTGCCCAGGCTGCTCGAGCGGGCCGGGACCGGAGCGTCGGCGGGGTCGATTACCGCGCTATACACCGTCCTGGTGGAAGGGGACGACCTCTCGGACCCTGTCGCCGACGCGGTGCGGAGCATCCTGGACGGGCACATCGTGATGTCCCGACAGCTGGCAGAGGCTGGTCACTATCCGGCGATCGACATCTCGCAGAGTGTCTCCCGCCTTGCGGGGGAGGTCGCTCCGGCTCAGCAGCTCAGCGCCAGCAACCTCATGCGGGAGCTCCTAGCGGCCCACCGCGACGCCTCCGATCTCATCCAGGTCGGTGCCTACCAGGCGGGCAGCGATCCGAAGGTGGAGACGGCCCTCAGACTCATGCCGCAACTCAAGCAGCTCTTGTGTCAGAAAACCTCGGAGAGGACGGCCCCGGCGGAGACGCTGGCACGGCTTCTTGCGCTCGCGCGGCAGGCCGAGGTGGTTGGTGGCAAATGACCAAGCGACAGAAGCGGATCTCGAGACTTGTTGGGCACCGGGAGCGTGTCCTCGGCGAACGCATCGAGCATCTTCAGGCGACTCGACTCCAGGCTGAGACCGCCTGGGCTCGCTCTCGCGAGGAAGAGGAGCGGCTCCGTCACGCCTCGGCCTACGAGGCACAGCTGTTGGACGGCGCACTTCAGGCCGGGGACTGGCTGGCTGCGCACGCGTGGGTACAAGACAGTGGGATGCGCTCGATCAAGGCGCGGCGCGAGGCGCAGACCGCCGAGGTCAAGGTGCGTGTTGCACAAACCGGCGTATTGGAGGCACGGAGTGACCTCAAGCGACTCGAGGTCCTGGCCGCGCGCATCTCCAAGGCCGAGCATCGCGCTCTGGAAGTCGCAGAGCAGAAGTCCACTGACGAGCATGCGACGCGTCGAAGGGGACGTTCGGATTGTCGGGGAGAACCGTCTTGAGCGTGGCGCGGATGACGGGTAGGGTCGGCGATTCCGGCGAGGTGGCGTGCCGTCCAGCCGTGGCCGGTCCAGGGCTTCGGCGTCGCGAGGAAAGGGTCGCGGAATGGGCGGCGGCGCTGCTGGGGGTATTGCAGCAAGCGCATTCGACCCCGGCCCAGCTGCGCCTCGACCCACCGGAGTCACGGGGTTGGCGGCACAATGACGGCGGTTTGACACCCGCGGCTTCCGAGTTGCGCTGCGGCCAGAACTCTTGCGAACCGGAGATGGTCGGCACTGGCGAAGCAGGGGACGGGGAACCAGGACAGGTCCGCATCGAAGTCAGTGTAGGGCGACTGGGAACCATTGCCCTCGTGGTGGAGCGCGGAGCGGAAGGATTGCGTTTGCTTCTCAGCGCGACGCAGCAGGCGACCACGCAGCTGCTCGAATCGGAATGCTCATCCTTGCAGAGGGCGCTGGCGCACGGCGGCTTGCCCGTGGAGTCGATCAAATTCCAGACGATGGCGGGCGATGGCCCGAGTGTTGCATCTGGAAGGACTGCTGTCTCGAGACGCTTCGCCAGAGCGGCGTCGAGTCAATCCGAATCGGGCAGCAGCGCTCCACGAAAGTCAAGGCGACTGAACGCAGTGGGTTAGTTTTCATGGTGAACGCGATTGCCAATTCGAGCACAGCGAATCCGACCTCGTCGCTCGCTTCCCACACCCAAGAGGCGTCGCTCAACAAGAACGATTTTCTCCAGCTCCTGATCGCCCAGATCAAGTTCCAGGACCCCCTCAAGCCCCAGGACAGTACCGAGTACGTGGCCGAACTGGCGCAGTTCTCCTCACTGGAGCAGACCATGGGCATCAACGAACGCCTGGATGCGCTAACCGCGCAGACTCGATCGCAGGCAACGACCGACGCTCTGGCGCTGGTTGGCAAGACCGCGACCGTCCGTGGTTCGACGATCAACCTTGCTGGTGACGGGAGCCCGGCCGGTGTTGCATTCGATTTGGGTGCGGAGTGCGCACAGACGACGGTGACGATTCTGGACCAGGACGGCACGGTCGTACGTTCCCTCGATCTGGGCCCCAAGGCGCCGGGGAAGACCAGCATCGCATGGGACGGCTACCGCGAGGACGGTACTCGGGCGCCTTCGGGCAACTATCAGGTTGTCGTGGACGCGCGCTCCGCGGACGGGGCGGCGGTGCCCGTCAACCAGGAAACCACAGGACGAGTGGTCTCAATCTCGTTCGAAGGGAGCGACCCTGTCCTGCAGCTCGACAACGGCGTGAGCGCAGGACTCAGCGATCTGTTGCGGGTCGACTCTCCCGTCGAGGCTCCGTGAACTCGTGGCGAATCCCAAGAAGGTAGGATGAGCATATGGTAATGCGTGCAATGTATGCTGGTGTGTCCGGGCTGAGGACGGAGGGTGAGGCTCTGGGCGTGATGGGTGATAACATCGCCAACATGAACACCGTTGGATTCAAGGCTCAGCGCGCCGTGTTCGAGGACGTGCTGGGTCAGTCCATGTCCAACGGAGGAGTTCCGGGATCCGGATCTGGGGTGAGGCTTGGAGATGTTCAGCAGATCTTCACTCAGGGGTCGTCCCAGAACACGGGTGTGTCGACGGATATTGCCCTCTCCGGTGATGGGTTCTTCGTTGTACAGGGCAATGTCGACGGCGTGATGGGCAACTATTACACGCGCGCCGGTCAGTTCTCCCTGGATGACGGTGGATACTTGGTGAATCCTTCCGGGCTTCGGGTTCAGGGATATGCCGCCAATCCCGACGGCTCGCTCGCGGTGACGCTCTCGTCAGTGAGCGCTCCAACAGCAGCGCTCGAGCCGCGGGGAACCGCAGTCATCTCCGTCGCGGCGAACCTCAACTCTACGGACTCTGTTCCAGCCATGCCGTGGAGTGTGGCTGACCCGGGATCCACCTCGAACTTCTCGACCACCATGACGGTCTATGATTCTCTTGGCAACTCGCATCCGTTGAATGTCTACTTCAACAAGACCGGGGAGAACACTTGGGCGTGGCATGCGCTTGCGTCGGGGGACGAGCTCAATCCGGCGAGTCCAGGTGCCTATGTGGAGGTGGGCAGCGGAGCGCTGTCGTTCAACTCCGAGGGAGCTCTGGACACCAACTCCTCGACAACGGCGACGGTCAGTTTCGGTGGGGCGACCGCAGCTCAGGAGATTGAGCTCAACTTCGGGACGCCTCTCGCGTCAGGCGGCACCGGCGTCGATGGAATCACGCAATTTGCGTCACCAACCGGTGTTTCGAGCCAGAACCAGGATGGCTATGCGTCAGGGGACTTCTCGGGGATCGCGATTGATGGTCAGGGTACGGTAATGGGCCTGTACAGCAACGGGGAGAGCGTGCCCCTTGCGCAACTTGCCGTCGCGAAGTTCCGATCGAACCAAGGGCTGACACGTGCAGGCCAGAACCTCTGGGCCGAGTCGCGAGACAGCGGAGCGCCAGCGATCGGGACTCCAGGGACTGGCGGGCGTGGCGCCATTAGCTCCGGTACTCTCGAGGGCTCGAACGTGGATATCGCCGAGGAGTTCGTGGGCCTTATTCAGCACCAGCGCGCCTACTCCGCCAACTCGAAGACAATCACGACCGCTGACGAGATGCTTCAGGTTCTCATGAACATCAAGCGCTAGGAATCATCATGGCCGGAAGAAAGGAGCTCGACTCGGATGCAGCCGGACCGCCCGCCCAAGGTTCTGCCAAGCGGTCGAAGGCGTGGCTTTGGATCCTGGTCGTTGTCGTTGTCGCAACGGGCGCCGGGGGAGGGGGGGCCGTCGCGGGAGCCAAGCTGCTGGCGAAGCGTTCTGGGCGTTCCGTCGGTGCTTCGGCGAAGGAAGCAGTGGAACAGGTCGACGGCATTGTCCCTGATACGACTGCTCTGGGGGACGTCGTGGTGGATGTTCGCAGTGCCGAAGGTGAACCACACCACCTCAAGGTGGGTATTGCGGTCGAGCTTCGGCACGGAACCGACGGGGAGGAGATCAAGCGCCTGGTGCCCAAGGGGCGAGAGGCCATCATCGTCTACCTCCGCTCCAAGACCTACGAGGAGCTCACGGGCCCCGGTACATTCAGGAAGGTGTTGGACGAACTCAACACTCACGTCGTTGCGGCGTTCGGTGAGAAGCGGGCCAAGCGCGTCTTGGTGACTGACTATTTGGCTCAATGATGACCTCAGCCTTCTCGGAATCCGTGACGGACCCCACGAACCGAGGGAGGTGCAGGACCTTGGCTCCCCGGGCCGTCGATCTGAGCGGTCGCGAACGGCACCTTCGAGCGGCGATGAACGCCATGGCTTCGGTGGCGGTCCGGTTTTCGCGCAACGCACGGCGGGCCATGCCGTTCATGATTCGGCAGAAGGCGCGCCTGGTTCCCGAGCCCGTCTCCATTCTCGGGCCAACAGGGAACGACTCGGCTCAAGGTGGGCCTTGGTTCGACGTGCTTCTCGAGGCCGAGGAGATGGCGGCGTGGGCGCGCCTTACGCTGAATGCGGCGGCGATCCGGCTGGTTCTTGAGGGGTCGCTCGGAGCGAGCGTGCTCGGGTCGAGCTCCCTCGATCGAGAGCTGACTCTGGCGCAACGCGCTCTGGTTTCTCGGGTGGCTCGAGGACTGGCGGAGAGCTTCGCCGAGTCGGTGCGGGACCAGGTCGGGCTCACGTTTGCCGCCGTGTCGTCACAGGCTCGGTCCGATGGCGAATCGTCGGAGCTTGCCACTGCCCGCGGTCTGTGCGTTGGATGTGCCTTCGAACCTTCTCTGGGGGGAGCACAGATCTCGATCGCGGTCAGCGCCGAAGCCTTGGAACTCGCGGCGCGCGAACAGGAGGATGAGCCCGGTGCTGCACCCGACCCGCGCATGGCTGAGGCGCTTCTTGACGTTGAGCTGGAGCTCGTTGCGGAGCTCGGCAAGGTGCGTCTGGGGTTGCGAGACGTCCTGGGGCTTCACGTCGGCCAAGTGCTGCGACTCCCAACGGCGACCGACGATCCGATCGTCGTGAGGGTGGCGCAGTCGCCCAAGCTGCACGGACGACCCGTGGTGTCTCGTGGACAGGTTTCGGTCGAGATCAGAGGCAGAGTCGACGAGTAGCGGCAAGGTCCGGGCGCGCCGGTCCAACGTGTTGCGTGGTCGGGCATGCTGCGCGGGATGAACACGTCGATACCGTGGAACGGTGAGCGTGGGCTTCGCCGCGACGGCACGGTCCTTGAATAGCTCCTCGGCATGAACACCACTCCGAAGCCGATGCAGGCGACCGAACACCGTCCGCTACCTGGTAACAGACCCAACGACCTCGTCGCCTCGATGGTTCCAGTGGATCCAGGGGAGTCGACGCGCGGGCCATCACCTGTGGGACGCGGCGTCGACAGCCTCGGCTTCGTCATGGATGTCCCGGTGGAGCTCACCGTTGAGCTTGGTCGCAAGCGCGTGAAGATCAGCGAGGTTCTCCGGCTGGGGCCGGGATCCGTGCTCGAGCTGAGCAAAGTCAATGGTGAACCGTTGGACATACTCGTCAACGAGCGGCTGGTTGCGCGAGCCGAGGCCGTTGTGGTTGGCGAGCGGTACGGCGTCCGAATCACTGAGGTTCTGGTCGGAGAGGACACTAGGCGGCAATCGGAGGAAGGCTGATCGTCATGCGCTGGCTGAGCGTTGCCCTATTGGCGGTGGCGGTCACGACCTTGACACCGGCATACGCCGAGGAGACGCAGCGGGAGCCCAAGGCCGGAGCCGACGAGGTTTCCAGGCCATGGCTGAAGCAGGAGAGTGGGACGGACAGGGGGTCGACTCGGTCCGGGGGCCATCCCTGGGGAGCGATTGTGGGTGGGGTCCTCGTTGCCTCCCTGGTGGCTGGTGCCCTCTATCGCAGGCGTCAACTTCGTCGCTTCGCGGTCGAGAAGGGTGCGTCGCGCATCCAGATCCTGGAGACCACCCGTATCGGGCCAAAGGCACAGCTCGTCACGGCCGTGGTGGGCGGACGGGTGGTGGTACTTGGCGTCACGGAGTCTCAGATCACCGCGCTGTCCTGGATGGATCCGGCCGAACTAGGCGAGACCGACGCAGAGATACCCGTGACGAGCGCCGAGGCTCTGGGAAGCGCTCGAAGGGAGAGCGTGCCCAAGCGCGATTCATCGGCCGAGAACGGCAAGCCGATGGCAAGCAGGCGCTTCGGTGGGATTCTTCGCCAGGCGCTCAGTCTTGGGACCGATGCCGAGGCTGCCGACGACTCGGCGGCGGTTCGTTTGGCCAATCGAACCCGCGACGTGGTGAGCTGCAGCGCGGAGGCAGCGGCCCGCGCCTCGGGAGCCAACACCAGCCGCTCAATCGACATTGAAGGTCAAGCGGCGGGACTCGTCGCACGCCTGTCGAAGGGCCAAAGATGAGCCAAGCCGTCGATCTCCTGTCGGGGCAGCAGCTCTCGCCTTCTCTCAAGATCCTCGTGATCTTGACGCTGTTGTCGTTGCTCCCGGCGATTGTGCTGACCACTACCTCGTTCGTGCGGACCGTCGTGGTTCTCAGCTTCGTTCGTCAAGGGCTTGGTGCGGCTCAGACGCCTCCGAATCAGGTCATCATCGGCATCGCACTGTTCGTCAGCGTCTTCACCATGCAGCCCGTGGCCGAGGAAATTCAGCGTGATGCCCTCGTCCCGTACCAGGCAGACGAGATCACGGAGATGGAGGCCATCGATCGGGCCGTCGTGCCTCTCAAACGGTTCATGCTACGCCAGACTCGCGAGGCCGATCTCCGAATCTTCTACGAGGCGACGCAGACTCCACTGCCAAAGACGCCCGACGATGTGAGCATGCGGATGGCGATGCCCGCTTTCGTGATTTCCGAGCTTACCACGGCGTTTCAGATGGGCGTCATGATCTTTCTCCCGTTTCTCGTGGTCGATCTGGCTGTGGCGTCGCTTCTGATGAGCATGGGAATGATGATGGTGCCTCCGACCGTCCTTAGCTTGCCGTTGAAGCTACTCCTGTTCGTCTTGGTCGACGGCTGGAGCCTCGTGGTCGGTTCGTTGCTTCGGAGCTTCGCATGACCACGGATATGGCAGTCGAAATCTTCCTCAAGGCCTTCATGATGGCGGCTATCGTCGTGGGCCCGATGCTGGCGGCGGCACTGGTGGTTGGCCTCGTGGTGGGGGTGCTTCAGGCCGCCACTCAGGTGAACGAACCGAGCATCGCCTTTCTCAGCAAACTCGTCGCCGTGGCGGTAGCACTGGCCGCACTTGGGCCGTGGACCCTGCGTCAGCTCGTCGACTATACGTCTCGCACCATCTCAGGTATCTCCGAGATCCACCGATGAACCCCCTCGCCCACTGGCTTGGCTCCGAAGTCCTGACGTTCAGTCTGGTCGGAGCGAGAGCCATTGGAGTCGTGGTGGTCGCACCGCTGGCTTGGACCATTGCTCCCACTCAGGTGCGAGTCGCCTTGGTACTGGTTCTGTCGCTCATTGGCTACGCCGAGGTGCCGCCGGACTACCGGGCGCCGGATGCAACGTACATCGGCCTCGGGCTTGCCAGCGAGTTCGCCATCGGTGCGCTGATGGGCTTCGTCGTTCGCCTTGCGGTGGCCGTTTCTGAGATTGCAGGCGAGCTCATTGGACCAGCCATGGGGCTCGGAGCCGACCAGCTCTTCGACCCAGGGGCTGGAACCCAGCACAACACGCTCGCGGTCATTCTGCGTCACCTCGCGGTCGTGCTGGCGCTCACGGTTGGGATCCACCGGGTTGTGCTCGGTGGGCTTCTTGCAAGCTACCAGATTCTGCCTCCAAGTGGCGCTCTTGGGCACCTTCCAGCCGTGTCGACACTGCTGCGTCTGACGCGTGACGCCTTCGAGCTAGGGGTCCAGCTTGGCCTGCCTGTGCTTGCGGTCCTGTTCATCGTGCAGATCGCCCTCGCCTTCATCGCGCGCGCCGCTCCGGCCATCCAGATCTTCAACCTGGGGTTCGCTGTTACTCTGGCCATTGGCGGCCTGATGATGGTTTTGCTTCTGCCGGACATGGTGGGCACCATGCTCGCGGATCTCTCGCAGATCGGCGCGAGAACCGAACGGCTGATTTCTGAGATGGGGGCAGGCTCGTGAGCGAGGACGATACCAGCAAGACCGAGGAGGCAACCCCAGAGAAACAGCGGCAGGCGCGGGAAGAAGGGCAATTTCCGCGCACACAGGACGCAGGCGCTGTTGCCTCTTCCATCGCCGTCTTGCTGGTTCTGATGGGACTCGGCCCCACATTCGCCACCCGTCTTTCCGATTTCGCGTCGGAGTGCTTCTCCGCGACGGCCTCGCGGGGCGCCAGTGACTGGGGGCAGGTGGCGAAGGACTTGGGGCTGACCGTTGCGGTGCTCTGCATTCCATTGGCGCTTGCTGCTGCTATCGCCGGAAGTGCGATGGGCTTCATGCAGGCTGGCTTTCAGCCGAATCTCGATCTCGCCTCGGTCAAGTGGTCTCGAATCGACCCACTGGCCAAGCTGAAGGGCTTGTTTTCTCCCAAGGCGGCCGCGACGAACACCCTCATGTCAGTTGCCCGGGTTTCGGCGGTCGGGGCCGTGACCTACTGGGTCCTCAGTGGTGAATTTGAGACTTTGCGGGCCATGAGTCGAATGAGCCTCCACGGGGGGGGCCGAGCGGCCCTCGCGATTGCGTCCAAGTCCGCGCTCGCGGCCTTGGGGTGCTTAGCGGCGCTTGCTGCCGCCGACTACGGCCAGGCATGGCTGCGGCACCGGAGAGATCTTCGGATGTCTCTCCAAGAGGTAAAGGACGAGCACAAGCAGCAGGAGGGCGATCCGAAGGTGAAGATGCGGCAGCGGCAACGCGCCCGAGAGATGATGCGCCGTGGCCTCGCGCAGGAGGTCAAGAAGTGCGCTGTTGTCGTCGCGAATCCGACCCACATTGCCGTGGGGATCCGCTACTCGCCTGAACTCGGCGTTCCTGTGGTCGTCGCCAAGGGATACGACGACATTGCGCTGTTCATCCGAAAGTTGGCCGGACAATACGAGGTTCCTGTCATCGAGAACCGCCCGCTCGCACGGGCTCTCGCGGCCCAGGTGAGGGTGGGACGCCCCATTCCTGCTGATCTGTACACCGCGGTCGCCGAGGTTCTGGCGATCGTGTACCGACTGCGCAGGCGTTGGGGAAACTGAGGGAAGCCGGCCCTGTCTCGGCGCGGTGTGTGTTCACGGTTCCGGGCCGGTCCGTCACGCGCAGCGTGAACGGATACCGGTCAAGACAATCGGTGGGGCACGCCTCCCCCGTGGCCTCGTGCCAGCGTCAGCGCAGTGGCATCCTGCCAGGGCGCCGACACTGGGCGATCAGAGGTGTTCGAAGAGACTACGGCTGACGCCGCCTCCGTTGGGTAGATGCCCACGAGATGCGAGTGGCACGGGATTCGCAGTACGGTGGCCGTGCAGTCCGCGCCAAAGCCCGCCGTTGCCTCGAGCTCCGCCAGCGAGGTGCTGATCCCGCTGGGAATCATCGGCATCGTGCTGATGATGGTGATCCCGATCCCGGAGGCGCTCGTTGACGGCCTGCTTGCAGTGAGCCTCGCGGTTTCCATCGGCGTATTCCTGATCGGACTGTTCATGGAGTCACCGCTCCAATTCAGTTCGTTTCCCGCCGTCATCCTGGTCGCGACGCTGCTCCGACTCAGCCTGAATGTGGCCACTACCCGGCTCATCCTGCTTCACGGGTCCGAAGGGACCGGGGCTGCCGGTCGCGTCATCGAGACTTTCGGTCTCTTTGTCATCGAGGGCAACGTCGTGGTTGGCCTCGTCGTGTTCTTCATCCTGGTGGTGATCAACTTCGTTGTCATCACCAAGGGGTCGGGTCGTGTGGCCGAGGTCGCAGCGCGATTCGCGCTCGATGGAATGCCCGGCAAGCAGATGGCTATCGATGCCGATCTGAATGCCGGGATCATCACCGCTGAGATCGCCAAGAACCGCCGCGAGGCACTGGAGCGGGAAGCCGACTTCTTTGGGTCGATGGATGGCGCCAGCAAGTTCGTCAAGGGCGACGCCGTTGCGAGCCTGCTCATCACTGCGATCAACTTGGTCGGCGGGCTTTTGATCGGAATGTCCTCCGGTCTGTCGCTCGCTGAAGCTGCTGAGACATTCAGCATTCTCAGCGTGGGTGACGCGCTGGTCTCTCAGATGCCGGCCCTGATGGTATCGACGGCGGCCGGCGTCGTAGTCACCCGGTCGGCGACGGGCGATCAGTTGGCGCGTGTTCTGAAAGCTCAGCTTCTCGGCAGTCGACGTGCTGTCGCCGCTACCGCCGGAGTTCTGACGGTGTTTGCTCTGCTTCCGGGCATGCCCGCTGTTCCGTTCCTCCTGCTTGCTGGGCTGCTCGCCTACAGTGCCAAGAAGTCTCGATTCCCAGTAGCCGAGGCGGCTCTGCCCGAAAAGGAGGAACCGCGGGCGCCGGAGACTGGTTCCGCGGAGGACATCGAAGCCAACCTGCCGCTGGACGTGCTCAGCCTCGAGGTCGGTTACCAGCTCGTCCAGGCTGTGGATCCTCAGGCGGGAGGGAACTTGGTCGAGCGCATCTCCGGTCTTCGAAAGGAGATCGCGATGGATTTGGGTATCGTTCTCCCGCCCGTGCACATCCGGGACAACCTGCGGCTTGAAGCTGAGGCGTACCGCTTCCTTCTGCTCGGAACCGAAATCGCACGAGGCTCAG
>CAYRKE010000148.1:0-1569 GCA_964424695.1 uncultured Polyangiaceae bacterium | reverse complement strand
GAAGCTGAGGCGTACCGCTTCCTTCTGCTCGGAACCGAAATCGCACGAGGCTCAGTCAGAGCAGGCCGCCTACTGGCTCTGGACTCTAGCGCCAATCTTCCGCCCATTGAAGGCGAGCGCACAGTCGATCCGGCGTTTGGAACTCCGGCGCGTTGGATCGCGGCGCGGGACCGTGAGCTGGCAGAGGCATTGGGCTACACGGTGGTTGACCATACCACGATCATTGCCACGCACTTGTCCGAGGTGGCTCGTTCCCACGCGCACGCGATTTTGGGGCGAGCAGAGCTTCAGCACATCTTCGACGTCTTCTCCAAGCAGACACCCAAGATGGTCGAAGACTTGGTCCCGAACTTGCTTTCATTCGGGGAGGTGCTTCGAGTCATGCGCAATCTGCTTCGGGAGAGTGTCTCAATCAGGGATCTCCGAACCATTCTGGATGGCCTTCTCGAGCTGGCGCCGAGCATTCGCGATTCGGAGCAGCTCACCGAGCTCATTCGCCAGCGACTATCGCGTCAGCTGACCTCAGCCCACACTGGTCCCAGCGGCGCGATCTCTGCGCTCGTTCTCGATCACCAGGCCGAGGAGCTGTTCCGCAAGTCGCTTCGAGAAATTGCGCAGGGAACCGGGGGTGCTCTGGACCCGGAGCAAGCAAGACTGCTGGGAATCGCCCTCGAGGCGGCCAGCACGAGGATGTCGCAGCGGGGGCTGGTTCCCTGCATCGTCACGAGCCCGGATGTTCGGCGCTACCTGCGCGCTTTTGCCGAACGTCGTTGCCCCAGCCTCGCGGTTCTGAGCTTCCGCGAGCTGGAGCCGAACGTGACCATTACACCTTTCGAATCCGTTGGTCTCTCGCAAGGGTCAGCGGCGGCCTAACGCCTGGAGATGTTGGATGCAACAGCAAGTATTTCGTGGGGCAGATGTTCGAGACGCTCTCAGCGCTGTGCGTGCCGCGTTCGGGTCGGACGCAATCATCGAGTCTACTCGCCACATCACGAATGGGCGTACCGGAATGCTGGGGCGCAGCTTCGTCGAGATTACTGCCGCCCCCGCAACGCCACGCCCAAGTAGCCCTTTTGCTCAGGATCTCGTGGGTGAGGGCTCTGCAACGGTGGTGGAGCCCCAACGTCCCCGTGCCCGCAGAAGCTCCAAGGGGAGCGTCTCGGGCCTCCCAGCCGTCGTCGAGCAGCCCAGCGTGACTGACCTCCAGCAGCAGGTCGATCAGTTGCGGACGATGCTGGACGGGTTGTTCATGTCCAGGCCACCGCGGGACCGAGCTCTGGCGCTTCTACTGGAAATGGGGCTGGAAGGACGAGTCGCTGCGGAGCTGGCGAAGGGGGCGACGAAGGTCGCTCGCCGCGGCGCAGACGCCTTGCGGACTTGGCTCGTCGAAAGGGTGGTAGCGACGCTCAACGTGCAAAAGGACCTGCTAGGTCGTGGCTCGCCAACGCTCATCGCCTGCGTGGGACCCACCGGAGCCGGCAAGACGACGACCCTCGCTAAGCTGGCGGCCAGAGCTCGGCTCGACATGGGCAAGCGCGTGAGTGTCATCAGTCTGGACACCTATCGCGT
>CAYRKE010000147.1:0-18718 GCA_964424695.1 uncultured Polyangiaceae bacterium | reverse complement strand
AGCGGCGTGGGGCGACTTCGGACCAGCCACGCCGAAGCCATATCCATTCACGCCCTCATCAGTGAGACCGGAGTTATTGTGATGTCGCGATCCGGCTGCCCGTTTCGCGAAGTGTGCGGAGTCCAAGACGACATGGCCGGAAGGTGCCGGCTAAGCCGGGTCCCAGCTGGGGTTTGCTGAGTGGGCGGGCTGAACGGGCCGGACAGAGTCCAAGAAACGGACGCGCCACGTCTCGCAACTACTTCGACTCTCCGAGACTCATGAGCGCCGACTCAGGGCGTGGGCAGCGCGACGCCGCTCAGCGAGTAGCTCTCGGTCGCGGCGCGCAGCATCGCGTCCAGGATGGCGGGATACGCTATCTCCCCGGTTCTCCGATCGATCAGACCAAAGGCATCCTCGCCGCTTCCCATTCCGCCATTGTCCCAATAAATGGGCAGAATTCCGCGGTCGACCGCCGCCTTGGTCACATACTCCATGTAATACCGCCGATAGTCCTCATAGCCAGTCTGGTTAACCGCTCCGTACTCGCCTATGACGACCGGCACCCCTTGGTTCACGAAGGAAGACTTCAAGCGATCGAACTGCTGGACGACGGAGTCCTCCTGTCCCCAGGTGTCGCTGCCCGGTGATGCGGCTCCCCAGGTGTGAGTGCTAGCGGCTCCGGCGTAGTTCCAGGGGTCATAGTAGTGGACGCTGAGGATCAGGTGATCGGGGGTGACGTCCGACGGGAGTTCGAACCCCGCAAGTGTGTACTCGATGTTGGTGTTGTAGCCGGGAACGATCAGGTGTCGCTGTGCGTTGTTACCACCGCTCGCGCGAACGGTATCGACGAAGGCCTGGTTCAAGTCGTTGATGATGTCGTAGTAGACGGTTTCGGGAGCGTCGTACCCGTCGTGTATTTCATTCATCGACTCGAACAGGAGCTCGTTTCCGAAGTCGGCGTAACGCGCCGCGAGCTGGGTCCATATGGCGACGAACCGGCTCCGGACCGCGGCGTTGTTGGCCTCCGTGACGGCTCCCGATGAGTCGTTCAGGGTCAGCCATTCCACACCGTCGAGGGCGTCCGCGCCATCGTGGTGGAGGTTGATGATGGCGTGCATACCCGTGTCGATGACGTACCCGATGACCTCGGCGACGCGGTTCAGGAACGCCTCGTCAATCCTGTAGTCCGGCGCCCCTCCCGTGTGGAGTGACCAAGTCACCGGGATCCGAACGATGTCGAAGCCACTATCCGCAACGGCCCGAAGCAGTGCTGCTGTCACCAGGGGATTCCCCCACGCGGTTTCTTCCTCGGGGGCGTCCAGACTGTTGCCAAGGTTCCAGCCCAGAGTCAGGCCAGCGACGAGCTCGGCAGAGGTGTCCGAGGGATCGCCGCCGGGACTTCCCGAGGTTCCGCCCATGCCCGCGCCACCGGTATTCGGCGGGTTGCCGCCCGTGCTTTGCTCGAAGCCGCCGGTGCTGGCGTCGGCTCCGCCACCGCTCGATGTGCTGCCACCACTGCCGGAGTTAGCGCCACCAGCGTTCCCAGGGGTCCCGCCGAAGTTGGGCGGGCTACCTCCCGTGCCTGGCGAGTTGCCCCCGATATTTCCAGAGGTTCCGCCGGAGTTGGGCGAGGTGCCACCGGCGCTGGACTGGGCTCCGCCGCTACTCGACATGATGCCGCCGGTGTTGGAATGGGTGCCGCCGGTGTGCTGCAGCGCGCCTCCCGTGTTGGTCGGATTGCCGCCGGTGGTCGACTGGGTACCTCCGGTGGTCGCGGGCGTATCGCTGACGCCCGTCGTGGCGCCACCGGTCGACGAAGGGCTGCCGCCCAATGCAGCCCCGTGGCCGCCAGTGGCGGGCCCGCCACCGACCCCGGTGCCCTCCACGCCCGTCGCGCCGCCCAGTACCGCCCCGTGGCCGCCCGACCCCGAGGGGGCAGGACTGCCACCCTCGTCGGCGCCGCCACACGCGGTGAGAATGAGAGCTGGCAGGAGCAAGACAGACGACAGCGAAGGGACGTAGCTCGTCATAGGCGCACCAGGTTGAGCAAGGAATCGTGGGTTTCCCGGCTGCTCGGCTCGCGCGAGTTGAGTCATCGCGGCCGGAGACGGGAATTCAACCCTCCCCATGCATGGCAACACACGTGCGATCAGGGAAATCGTGCGACGCCACCGATCGCGCAGGAACGACCGTGCACCGAACGGCCGCTCGTTGGGGGGGGGCGTGGGATGGGCCGGTCCTCATCCACGTATCGTACGGCTACCCTGGAGTGGTTCGCCCTCGCGACGAAAGCCACACCGCTGCCCCCCGGGCAACCGCTGAGCGTGGTCGGCGAGAGTCCGCGTCGCGAACAGCACGACGGCGAGCAGGGGAGGGGGGGCTCGGTTGCACCGCCTTCAGCGAGCTGGAGACTGCAGCTCGCGTTCGAGAATCTGCGCAGCAGTCAGTACGAACCGGGCGCAGGGGCGCTTGGCGTAGTAGTTGGCATCTCTCTCTTGCGGATCTTGGCTTGTCACGACCGCCGCCTGGGCCAGTAGCTCCCGACAGCAGGTGGTTCCGTGAGTTCGCTCGAACTCCCCGCAGAGTCGTTTGACGAGCCGGTAGAGATCCCGCTTCTTCGCGTGATCCGCAGCCACTCCCATCCCTGCATGGAGTCCAGCGATGAACACCATGGCGCTGACCGCACCGCAGGTTTCACGACGTCCCCCCATGCCCGCCCCGAACCCTGCCATTGCACGTGCGACCCATTCGGGGGCGACTCCGTATTCCGCGGCGAAAGGCGCCGCGGTCGCCTGCCCGCAGTTGGACCCCGTGTTGAATAGGGAAAGAGCTTGCTCTGCACGACTCGTCATGAGGCCGTCCTTACACTTGACATGTCCGTTCACACCTTGCCTGGGGAGCGGCGGTGACCCGTCTCGCGAGGAGGGGCCACGGCGCGGGGGCCCACTCGGGCAAGTCAGAGTGGGAGGAGCTGGGGGCGTTCCGGCTGTGCTCCAGTGCTTGCGGCGCTATTCGTGCACGGTGGCTGCAGGCCGGGGCACTCTCGATGCGTGAACGCATAGAAGATAGGGTTTACCACGGAGAACGGCACGGGTACCGGGACCTTCTCGAGCGTCCCCGGTCACCGAGTCGTTGCCAACAGCAGCCCTTGGCTACCCACACCTGCATCCGTCGACGAGCATTGCCAGCGGGACACGCCAGTGAACTCGGAGTGAGTGAACAGGGGAATGGGCTGGAGATAGTCAGGGGTTCGGGCCAGCCAGCCGCCCTCGTAGCAGGGGGTTGGGGGACACACCCGCCCCGGCCCAACGCGGAAATGGTTCGCGTCGACGTCCGCCACATCCTGGTTCGGGGCACTACGCTCCTCGCGCGGCGCAGTGCGCGCCCCGGAACGAAGTGTCACCTAGGTACGCGATCGCGAGGCGGAGCGGCAACCACCGGGCGGAACGAAGCATCAGTTGGGTACGTGATCGCGAGGCGGAGTGGCAACCACCGGGCGGAACGAAGCGTCACCTGGGTACGCGATCACGGGGCGTAGGAGCGTTTTCGGGGCGCTCCGGCGTGGGCAATGCCCTCGGCGGTGCCCCACGGTGGCTACATCGCGTGAGGCGGAGCGACACCGTCCTCGAATGCGCGGAGCGATTGGATCCTCCCGAAACGCGACGAGCGCTACCTGTGCCGCGACCGGGGCACGGGTTCGCTCGCGCGTGACAACCGGGCAGCACCAGTCATAGTTGCCAGCATGATCCTTACGAAAGGGAGCCTATGGGACCTGGTGGTGTCCACGACGGCGCACGCGCTGGGCAGGGGGGCGCTGGTGCCGCTGTCCACGCGCAGCGACGCCATTGATGACGGCAGCGGTATCCGGTTTTCCGTCAGGATACTCTCGAGCCTCGAGCGGAAGGCTCAAGCGTGCGGCCCGCACGACGCACCTCTGGGCATGGGGCAGAATGCGGATCCCTTCCTTCCACCGGAACCCGACCTCACCGTTGCTCGAGTGAGCGAGACCCACGTGGCAGTCCTGAACAAGTTCAACGTCGTGGATCACCATCTGCTGCTGGTGACGGCGGATTTCGAGGACCAGGAAATGCTGCTCACGCGCGAGGATTTCTCGGCGCTCTGGGTCTGCCTGGACGAGTACGAATCACTCGGTTTCTACAATGGCGGGCGCGAGGCTGGGGCCAGCCAGCGGCACAAACACCTGCAGATCCTGCCACTACCTTTGGTGCCGGGATACCAGTCTGTACCGTTGGCACCGCTCCTCCCGACCGCCGAGTTCGAGACTCCAGTCATCGCCCCCGCGCTTCCTTTCGTCCATTCTTTCGTCAGGCTCGGCTCCCATCGAGGCGCTTCCAGGGTTGTCGCGGACCAGGCCTTCGCGCTCTATTCTGCGATGTTGAGGCACGTCGGCATGGATGCCGCGGAGGCGTCGCGCCCCAAGCGCCAATCCATGCCCTACTGTTTTCTGTGTACTCGGGAGTGGATGTTGTTGGTCCCGAGACGCACGGAGTGCTTCCAGGATGTGTCGCTCAACTCCCTTGCGTTTGCGGGCTCCTTGTTCGTCCGGGACGACGAACAGTTCGCCCGTCTTCAAGCGGCAGGGCCGATGAATGCGTTGCGGGCTGTGACATGGCCGCGAGGGGGCTGGTGATCCGGGGGAGCACGCCTGAGACGATGGTGCTGCATGGATCGGTGCTCTTGGCGCTGCGAGAGCACCGATCGGTTTGCTAGCTCGGCGCGGCCGGCCTCGCCTGCGCGGCGCCGCAACCTCAATCTGGAGCTGTCTGGCACGACAGACAACCTGATTGTCGTTCTAGCCGACCCACGGTTCTACGTCGGTGTCCGTGAAATCGAAACTGCACTCGTTGGGTGGCGCGACCCAGTTGATGGCGTTGTACCAGAACTGCTTGGCTTGATAGAGGGACGCCACGCTGTGGAAAGTCTCCTCAAGCTCCGGGTTGTAGCAGATGTTGTACTGATCCTGTTGCTGGTTCGAGGCTTGGCCCCGTGGCTCCCACTGGTTTGCAAAGATGACCCATTCATCGCCAAAGGCGAAGACGCGCCCCGCACCGTTGACCTCCTTCGCCACTGCCATGGGCTGAGAACTCGTGGGATCGGTCGCGACCACCGTGGCGTCCGCAGGGGCGATTACGCCGTAACCGCGGAATGCGCCCACGTAGTCGAGCTCGAACGTTAGTTTGGCAAGCTGGCCCGTCTGCTCTGGGAAATTGATGGCCGCGGTGATAATGGGCGTCGATGCGCCGGTGGAGCCATTGGCGTCCTGCCAAGCAAGACAGTTTCTCAGATCCACGGTCCCGCCGTCGTAGTACACGGGGGTGCTCTGGGCGGCCCCTTCTTTTGCCGTCTCCACGCTCGTGTAGCCGAGCCCCGCAAATTCGATGAGCTGACTGGTTGCAGCGGGTTCCGTGGCCACGGTGATGAAGCCTGTGAGAGAGATGATGCCACCGCCCTCCGCCGACCATTGCGCTACGGCCGCCTTCTCTTCGGCGGAGAAGGTCCAGCCATTCACGTTGGCGATGATGAGAATGTCGTACTGGCTGAGGAACGCTGCGTCCAGAGTGGGCTTGGTGGTGACCAACGTGGCTCTCGCAGTGCCCCCACTGTTTGCATTGAGCCAGTCGACGAAGGGCCCTGTGTCCGTGTCATACGCACTACTGTCGAGTGAGCCGAGCAACGCCAGGTTCAGGCATGTGCAGTTGGCGCCGTTCGCGTCGCAGGTCTGCTCGCGCACGGGGACATCGCGGGTGTCGTTCGGATCCACGGTACCCGAAGTGCCGGTGAGGTCGACGTCGTCGGCGGGGGTGCCCCCGGGAGCGGTCGTGCCGTCTCCGTTGGTGGACGCCCCGTCACCGTTGCCGTTTGGGCTGCTACCGTTTGCGTCTGTTTTCTTTGTGCCAGCGCTGCACCCCGCGATGATCGACGGGATAGTGACAATAAGCCAGGGTAGGGTACGGAAGTTCATGACATGCACGCTCACGAAGCAATGACGAAAGTAGAGAAGTCAACTCCGGAGTCTGGCAGAGCGGGATGTAGCGCGCAGCCAGAACCAGCCAGTCTGAGCTGGATGCCTCGGTCCGCGTCCGTGGAATTACGTTCGCGCTGAAAAGCAGGACCACCAGGCGGTGCGAAGCAGGGGGCGCATGGGGAAGCGCCCATCGAATCACCGTTCAGTCCTGGCGCAGGCCTTGCCCCTCGCAGGAGCAGGCTAGTTCCACCGCGAGAGGTTGGCAGAAAGCCCGCCCGGCAAGCCTGGTTGATGGCGAAGCGGGACCGAGCACCGGACCGGAACATACACCAGTATTTGAGGACCGGAAGCGGAAGTTCCGCGCAGCCAACGGCCAGGATCGCCGAGCGTCGTCACAGTCGAGGTCTCGCGGTAGTGCTATTGTGGGGCTGACGGAGCCCGCTGCGGCGGGGGCACGGGTGGCCCTGGGGGCAGTGGCGCAGGAGGCTCGGATCACACATTGAATCGGAAGTGCACGATGTCGGCGTCCTGCATGACGTACTCCTTACCCTCGACGCGGAGTTTACCAAGCTCCTTCATCTTGGCTTCATTCCTCACTTCGATGAACTCGTCGTACTTCATGACCTCGGCACGGATGAAGCCTCTCTCGATGTCAGAGTGCACCTTCCCGGCAGCACGCGGCGCCTTGCTTCCGCGCTGAACGGGCCACGCGCGTACCTCGTCTTCGCCAACCGTGAAGAAGCTGATGTAGTCGAGAAGAGTGTAGGCCGCATGGATGAGGCGGGACGAGGCTGGCTCCGTGAGCCCCATGCTTGCTAGGAACTCTCCCTGCTCCTGCTTCGGCAGCATGGCAATCTCCGCTTCGAGGGCGGCACATACCGTCATCAGCCCGATACCGCTCTGCGCACAGAGCGCCACCAGTTGCTCGGGGGCGGCTGCAGCTACTTCCCCTTCGCCGACGTTCAGCGCTGCCAGCACCGGCCTGGTCGATAGGAACGAGAACGAGGAGACTTCCTTGAGTTCGTCTGGAGTAAGGGAGGCTTTGCGCAGCGGTTGGCTGTCGTTTAGCACTCCAGCGCACCGCTCGAGTACGGACTTCTCCGCCGCCTTGGTGGGATCCTTCTGCAAACGTTCGAGGCGACGTTCCACCATGCCGAGATCGTTCAGTATCAGTTCGGATTCGAAGTCGCGGAGCTCGCGAACTGGGTCCGGCGGCGCGCCATCGAATGACGAAAACGCCCGAAGGACGATGATCAGCGCATCGACCTCACGTAGCGCCGTCAGCACACCGCTATCGAAGCCCCCGCCCTTGCCGCGCGGTCCCGGGACGTCGACGACGAGCACTTCGGCGTAGACGGTCTTCTTCGGCTTAAAGATCGCGGAGAGCTTGTCGATCCGTCCGTCGGGTACCTTGAGGACGCCAAGGTTGGGCTTGTCACCCCTGCCGCTGGAACCGGTCTGCGCGGCTTGCCCTGTGAGCGCGTTGAATAGGGTCGTTTTCCCACTCTGAGAATACCCAACGAGGCCTGCTCTCATACTCTGCTCGCTCCGCGGAAGTGATGGCCCAAACTGTCCTGGTCTCGCGACTCACCACCAGCCAGGAGGCCCGATGATATCCTATCCGCGTCCCGAGGGGAGGGGGACTCGCTGCGCGGTGCCGGTCGCGTACAGCATCTCCGGCGCCAAGTATCTCGCTACTCGGGCACAAGCCATGTCCTGCAGCCCCTGTCTTTTTGCCTTCCGCGTTCAGAGCGGCGGGCTCGAGCTGGCTTCACGAAGAGCCCTGTCCACCGTCGCCGGATTGAAACCGACGATCAGCTTGCCCCCCACGTCGAGGATGGGGATCGAGCTCGAGGGCGGCATTCCGGCCTGCCGAAGCTTGGCTTGGAGTTCCCGCTGGACGAGTGGGCTCTCGTCGACATCCTTCTCCAAGAACTTGACGCCCTGTTGCTTGAGGTACCGAGCTGCTTCGCGGCAGGCGCCACACCATTTGGCTCCGTAGATCACGACGGTGGTTGGCGAGGCCGCCAGGGGGCCTTCTGCTCTGGGTGCGGCGCTGGCGCCTGGAGTCAGCTCGGGCGCCAGGGATTCCATTCGCGACTTGCGCCGGCTGGCGCCGAGCTCGTCCCAGGCCGATCGTGGGCTGGTGGCAACGCGATAGGTCCCGTTTTCCTGTTTGGTTCGCAGGTCCGCCACATAGACCATCGATCCGGTGCCTTCTCGCCGTTCGGTCGAGACGACGCGGACCTTTTCGCGGGATTTCTCGGGCACCTCAGTGGGCTTCCGTGCCACATGGAAATCTCCGCTTTCGTCGATCCAAGTGAGGAGCAGGTTGGGCGTGTCGTCCTTGAGCTCGAATGTGGGTAGCTCGCGTGGGGACGGGGTGGAGGGTGTCTGCTCGTCGGAGCGGGCGGGGTCGCGACTGTTGCAGCCGCCGACGGAGTATGCCGCCATGACGGCCAGGAGCGAGGCGAGGTAGGTTGGCCAGCGCATGGTACTGACTCGGATCTTCGGTATCCCGGTTCTAGCACGCTCCAAAGGCTCTGCCGGCTCAAGGGCAACGACCGAATGGCCATGAGGCTCCCTCCGTCTGAAACTGCTCCATGCCGGATTTCCGCGGATCCAGCCCAGCTCGCTCGGGGCGGCGGCCGAATCGCCTCTCGACAACGGGAGAACCTTGCGCCCCGACGCAGCGCTGTCCCGCTTCAGCTCGCGCCAGCAGCCGGCGGTGCGGAGTTGCGCGGGTGGACGAGCAGCCTTCGGGCAAGTGACTGTAGCGTCTCGGCAAGCCCGATAGACACGTAGAGACCCAGGAGCCACAGCATGACGAACTGTGGTCCGATCTGCAGCCAGACGACGAAAGTCGTTCCAAGGACGAATCCCGCGAACAGGAAGGTGGGGGTGTTCAGCCTCAGATCCTTGAACGAGCGGAAATTCACGGTTGAAACCATGAGGAGGCTCAGCATCACCATGACCACGAAAAGCACGACGGCGTACTCTTCGCTGGCTAGCACGCCTCCCGCACCGCGGTTGGCCACCACCAGTGCGATGAGAACTCCGGCGGCCGGGGGAATGGGTAGTCCTACGATGTATTTGCCCGGCTTGACCGGGGCGCCTGTGGTCGTCGACGACAGCACGTTGAAGCGCGCCAGACGGATCGCCCCGCAAGACACGAACAGGAACGCAGTGAGGAGGCCGGCGATGGGATGGCGATGAAGAACCCACTGGTAAGCCAAGAGCGATGGCGCGACGCCGAAGGAGACCACGTCAGCAAGGGAGTCCAGCTGCAGGCCAAAAGCGCTCTGGGTGCGCGTCATGCGCGCCACACGGCCGTCCATGAGGTCGAAGAGGATTGCGAAGATGAGCAACACCGCCGCGCGGTAGAAGTCACTCGGTGTGGCGTCTCCGGAGGAAACGAGCACCATCGCATTGAATCCGCAGAAGACGCTTGCGAGCGTGATCAGGTTCGGAAGGACGAACAGGGTCTTACGGAGGTCGAGACGTCTCCGGGTGCCCTTTCGGGATTTCTTGACGCGGCGCAGGCCCACGAGGTTCAACCTACTCGCCAGAACCGATTCCGTCCAGTGTCGCGGTACGGTCCATTGATGCATGGTTCAGCGAATCCGGCCCGAGTCTCACAATTTGGCCCGCCCTTGGCGCGGCCCCTACGATATTCCCAGATGCTCCCTTTGCTCTCTCCGCCACGCTGGGCTCGATCCAGCATCGCAGCGCTTTCTGCGTTGGGATTCACCCACTTCACTGGGTGCACCTCCACTGCAACGAATCAACGTATCAAGTCGTTGGAGGAGGAGATCCTCGTGCTGCAGAATCGAGCCGATCGCCTTGAAGAGAGGGTATCGGGACTCGAAAGTTCAGGGCGGGCACCAGCGCCGCCTGTGGCCACCGCGCCAGCAGATGATCAGCCGGACCTTCCGGTGATCAGGCTCGCTCCTGCGTCTGTGGAGTCGCCGGATGTGCGGCCGACCGCGGACCAGCCTTCTCCAGCCGAAGACGAGGAATCTGCGGCCCCGGACACAGCGGCTCCTGACCCCAACACGCAGTCAGGTTCGGGCAAGGCCAGTGGGTCAGCCGGTACAAAGGGCAAGGCGACCTCGGACGATTCTGATGTGCCTCACACGCGCATCGAGCTGCACCGCCCGTCGAGCGAACTGCAGATGCCCCGTGGTAGCATCCTTGGCTGTGGCGCCCGTGGGTTCCGTCGAATCGGACGGGTGGTAGTAAAGGTGTGGAGCGAGGAAGAGGCAACATGCGACGCCGTTTGAGTTCTGCTCTTGAGCTGGCTACCACGATTGCTGGCCTGACCGTGGCCAGCGCGGCGGCAGCGCAGGACGTTGGTGGCGGTGCCAAATCATCCGAGTCACCGGCCCCGGCGGAGGCGAAAACGACTGTAGTCAAGTCCGTGCAGACTGAGTCGTCCTCGGTCTACATCCCTCCGTATGGGACGCCCGAGCGCGACTTCGACCCGAACGCGAACCTTCCTTCGTCCTCGCGCCCCGTTACCAGTACCGCGGGCTCTTCTGACGGTTTCGACTTGGCTCCGCCTGCTACGGAGGGGACAGTGGTCAGGGGGCGGGCGAACGGGTCGGCAATTCTGAAGTCGAGCCCCTCGGGGCGACCCATGAGTGTGCCTGAGATCCACACCGTCCGCCGTGGCGACACGCTGTGGGGGCTATGTCAGGAGTACTACGATAACCCATGGTCTTGGCCCAAGCTCTGGAGCCAGAACCCACAGATTCAGAATCCTCACTGGATCTACCCCGGAGACCAACTGAGGCTTCGGGCAGACGGGCGTGGCGGGTCCGGCATCGACCGCGGGGGTCGCGGCTTCGGTGCATTGAGAGCCTTGCAGAGCGGGAACGAATTGAGTTCGCTGCGCGGTATTGGGTACGTGGACGATCCGGACCGAGACAAGCTCGGGGAGGTGGTGGGGGCGCGGGAGGACCGGATGTTTCTTGCCGACGAGGCCAGTCTCTACTTGATGTTTCGCTCCGGGGTCGACATCGAGCTCGGTCAAGAGCTGGTGGTCTACCGAAAGGTTCGCAAGGCAGACGATGCGCCCGGAGCGCGCAAGCCGCCGGGGGACGTCATCAAGATCCAGGGGCGTGTGCGGGTGGATCAGTACAACCCCAAGACCCACGTCGCGCGAGCTACCGTGCTCGAGTCAACCGATGTCATCGAGCGTGGTGCCTTCCTCGGGCCAGCGTCCCTTCAGCTTGAGCCGGTGCCCCAGAGGCCCAGCCAACGAGACACTTGGGCGCGAGTACTGCGGAGCTTCTATCCCTTCGTATACGTGGGTTCGATGCAGCTCGTCATGATCGACCGCGGCACCGAAGACGGACTTGCCGCGGGAAATCGACTCTTCGTCGTGCGTCGCGGCGACAGCTGGAGACGAACTCTGGACGTCGCGGAGGATCCGGCGCGTGAGACGGCCAACCTCGAGGTCGCCGGGTGGGTCGAATTCGATAAGACACCACTCGAAGGCGAGGAACAGGACTTCCCCGAGGAGTCGGTCGCTGTTTTGCAGATAGTGCGGACGTCGCGGTTCAGTTCCGTCGCCTACGTCGTCGAGGCGTCGCGCGAGATTGTGGCGGGGGATCGAGCCGTGGCGCGCAAAGGGCTCTGACGCCGCTGAGCGCGAAATCCCCAAGCCGGCGGAGCCGGAGCCAAACGAGACGCTGGTGATCGGCAGTCAACTGAATCGGGCGTTTCGCGGCCGATGGTTGACCGCTGGGCGTTGAGCGCCCCGAAAACAGCGGAAAAATCCTGCCAGAGGTGGTCGCGAATCAAGCACCAAGCGACTGCACGTAGGTCCCGCTCGCCCCTTCGGAGGTCCTTAGGACGCCGAGCGGTGACGGGTTCTGCAAGGTGCGGGAAGGGTTGGCCGGTTGGTGGTTCTGGGTACAGCCCGGCTGAGCGGCATGTCCGAGGCACCTCGTCAGCGCGGATCCGACAGGGCGCGCTTCGCGCGAGGCACTACAATGCGGCCCGATGGGTCCAAACCGAGTCTTCTTCCCCCAGCCGGCCCTCGATGACTGGATCGCTGCTGGGCGGGCAGAGCTCTCGGACAACCAGCTCATCTTGGTGGAGCACTCCAGGCAGTACCGCATTATCGAGGCCGTCCTGGTGCAGCGGGAGGTGAGCGGCTCCGGGGATCCGTACGAGCTCGTGGGCAGAGTGAAGTCGGTCTCCTTCCTCAACGAGCTCGGCGCCGAGCTGCTTGGAACCTCCATGGTCATCGGTGAGAACGCCTACGACGTTGTAGCGGGCTTCCTCGGCTTGCCGGTGGGGCGAGCGAGTCTCAGTGTTGAGGCTAACGAGTCCGGGTCGACCAGAGAGCCAGAAGAGGCTCTCCTCGAGAACTACCAAGGACGTGAGCCCGGACGGTAACGCCGTCTCCCATACTGTTGCGGCAAATCGACGATGTACGCTCTGGCTTTGGTCGCGTTCTACTTCGGTGTTGGCCTGTACGTCGCTGCGACGACGCTCTTCTTCGTCGAGCTCGCCACGTGGGAGCGCGCCCGGTCCAGGGTGGAGTGGGCGCCGCGGCTTCTGGGGATCGGGGCTGCCTGCCACCTGACCCACATCGTTGCTCTCAGCCTCTCTTCCAACACCTGTCCGCTTTTCTCTGTCGAGTCCGCCTTGAGCCTCGCGGCGTTTGCGGCCGTAGCGGTCTTCCTGATGTGGCGGCGGCGGGAGCCCATCAGCGTATTGGGAACCTTCGCCACTCCACCAGCTTTGGCCTCGATGATCGGAGTCCAGGTTGGGGCGAAGGGGCCCCTGCTCGGTGAGTATTCGCCAGGCGTACTTGCCGTGCACGTTGCATCGAGCCTCATCGGCCTCGCCCTGTTTCTCCTCGCAGGTGGCGCGGGCATCTACTACCTCGTCGCGGAGCGGCGCCTCAAGTCGAAGCGGCCTGGCCATACCTCTGGGAAGCTCCCGCCCCTCGAGGTCCTGGATCGAGTGGAACATCGTTTTCTGCTTGCAGGGTTCCCTCTTCTCACCATCGGACTCGTCTTCGCTACGTTTTTTGGGGGTTCATGGATCAGCGCCACCGGCCCGGAGGTGGCGCGTTCTCTGCTTGCCTACGGTTCATGGATCATCATGGCGTTGGTGCTTCTCATGCGAAGCCTCGCTGGATGGCGTGGCAAGCGGGCCGCGTACGGCACGCTCGCCGGGGTTATCTTGATGCTCCTAGTGATCGCCATCTATCTCGGTGCTTCGAACGCCCAAAGCTCAGGAGGGACCAGCGCCATTTCCGCGGTGCCGCACGACGGTCGCGCAGATCGGCTCATCGGGACGGAGGTGAGTTCGTGATTGTGGTCGTTGGGCTTTCGCATCGTAGTGCGCCCCTCGCAGTGCGTGAGCGGCTGGCGTTGTCGGCTGAGCAGATCATCGCGCTGCTCAGAGAGCTTCTGCGCGAGCCAGAAGTCGGTGAGTCCATGATGATCTCGACATGCAATCGCGTCGAGCTCGTGCTGGGCGCGTGCGTCGAGGGGCGAGTCGACACTGCCGCCCTCGTCGAGGTGGCGAAGCGGGCGCTTTCGGGCCTTGCTCCCAATGCGGAGCGACACCTCTACAGTCATGAAGGCGAAGCGGCGGTGCGACACCTCTTTCGCGTTGCAGCTTCCCTCGACTCACTGGTCGTTGGTGAACCACAAATCCTCGGTCAAGTGAAGGCAGCCTTCGACATCGCGCGGCGAGCGAACACGGTCGGGGTAGTCCTTCACCGGGTGGTTTCTCGTGCCCTCCGCACCGCCAAGAAGGCTCGCACTCAGACAGGTATTGGCGCGGGCCAGGTGTCCGTGCCGAGCGTTGCACTCGATCTGGCGGAAAGCATCTTCGGGAGCCTCGATGGGAGGGTGGCGGCACTCGTTGGCTCGGGTGACATGGGGGAAACCGTGGCCAAGCTGCTGCATCAGGCGGGGGCCAGCGTGCTGGTGGTGGGGCGGAACCAGGCCCGCGTTGCTGACCTCGCGCAGCGATTCGATGGGCAGGGGTATGGTTGGGATGGCCTCGAAGAGGCGATCGTCAAGGCCGACATCGTTGTAACAAGCACCAGCGCCCCTCACTACGTTGTCGACCACGCTTTGGCGATCCGAGCTCGCAAGCAGCGCAGAGGTCGCTCACTCTTCTTTATCGACGTGGCGGTTCCGCGAGATGTCGATCCGGCCGTCGATGATCTCGACGGAGTGTTTCTGTACAACGTGGATGACCTGGCTCATGTCGTCGCCGAGTCCTTGGCGGACCGCCGGCGCGAGGCGGAGGCTGCGGAGGCCATCGTGCTGGCCGATGCTCGTGACTACGAACGCTGGCTCGACGGGGAACAAGTGACGCCGACGATCCGAGCTCTGCATCGCCACTTTGAGGCTGTCTTCGAAACGGAGCTCGAGCGATCCCTGCGCTGCAAGCTCAAGCACCTCAGCGATTCAGACAGGGCGTCGGTACGGCGCATGCTGGCGGCTGCGCTCAATAAGGCCCTCCATGTGCCATCGAGCCGCTTGCGCCGTCTCGCTCGAGGAGAAGGGGCAGACGATCTTTTGGTAGCCGAGACCATGGCGCAGGTCATCCAGGAACTGTTTTTCGAGGAAGACCCCGACGCGCCGCCGTCTCTTGGGCCGCCGTCACTGGCGCCTCCGAAGTCCGACCTTCGGCGCAACTCGCCCGAGCTCGCGGACCCTCTGGGGAGCCCGCACGTCGCTAACGATTCGCTCGAGATGGGAACCAACCCACGGTGAAGACGATGCAAGAGGCAGTCATGGCCACCCGCAAGAGTGCACTCGCTTTGGCACAAGCGCGGAGCTTCGCGTCGGATCTCATGCGGGTTGCTCCCGGTCTCCGGGTGCGTGAACTGCACGTGACCACGAGCGGTGACAGAATCCAAGATCGTGGGCTCAGTCAGATTGGTGGCAAGGGGCTCTTCATCAAGGAGGTGGAGCACGCCCTTGTGGCGGGGGATGCGGCCTTCGCTGTTCACTCGATGAAGGATGTTCCTGCGGAGCTCATGACCGGGCTATGCATAGCCGCTGTGCCGGTGCGTGAGGATCCGCGTGACGTGATCATCACGCGGGAGGGATGTCGCTTCACGGAACTTCCACGAGGCAGCCGTGTCGGCACCTCTTCACTGAGGCGCGCCGTGCAGCTGCTCGATATGCGTCCCGATCTGGTCATCCTCCCCCTCAGGGGCAACGTCGACACTCGGCTGCGTCGCTGCATGGAGGGAGTGGTCGATGCCGTCGTGCTGGCGCGCGCGGGGCTTCTGCGTTTGGGGGCGGCAACTGAAGGTGCCGAGCTACTCGCCCCTGAGCTCTGTCTTCCTGCCGTGGGTCAGGGGGCGCTCGGAATCGAATGCCGGCAGGGCGACGAGTGGATGCTGGAAGTCTTGTCCAAACTGGACGATGCAGAGACGCATGTTGCCGTGAGCGCGGAGCGGGGCGTCATGCTCGCTGTCGATGGCAGTTGCCAGGTTCCCGTTGCCGCTTACGCCCGGCGCGAGGGGCGTGACATCGTTCTTTCGGGGATGCTTGCTAGGCCCGACGGAGCGGAGCTTCGTCGTAGGGTGCGTCGCGCTCCGTGGCCTGAGGCAATCGTGGAAGCCCACGAGATCGGAGTCGACCTCGGCCGCGAGCTGAAGTCGGGCTAGGCCGTGCGGAGATCGCTGGAGAACGCGCTTGAGACCGGGGCCTTCAGGGGACCGATCGCTCGGCTCCTCGGTTCCGTTTGGGCTCGCCAGGCACGGGTCCATCGAACCATCACCTGGCCCGAGTCGGTCCGGACCATTGGCATCGGAGGCGCAACTCTGGGGGGGTCGGGCAAGACGCCCGTTGCGCTCGAACTCGCTCGACGAGCTCCGCTAGGGAAGCGCGTTTGCATCGTGACTCGGTCATACCCGTGCAGGCTGCCAGCGCCGCGCCGCGTGTCCGCCAATGACGACCCGAGTCGAGTTGGCGACGAGGGCGTGATGCTCGCACGCGCTGTTCTGGGGCGTACGGTCGAGGTGTGGGTTGGGCAATGGCAGTCTGTTCTCGACTCCATCGGCGTTGGGGCGGACGTCGTGATCTTAGATGGCGTTCTTCAGACGACGCCTCGGCCGCTCGACTGCGCAGTGCTCTCGCTCGAAGCAACTGCGCCCTGGGGCTCTGGCCTTTGTCCGCCCGCCGGAGACCTCGCAGCGTTGCCAACGGACCTTCTGGGGGCTGCCGACCTTGTTCTTCTACACCACGGTGCCGACCGTGGCGAAGGGGGCGCCTCAGTGGCGCTCGAAGCGTCGGTGCCGTGGCCTGGGTCGCTACGGCACACGGCTTTCAATTGGACCTACGCTCTGGTTGGGGCTCGGACCCCGGAAGGGACCTGGATTCCGGTCGAGGCATTGGTGACCCTGCGGCTCGGACTCATTCTCGCCATTGGACGTCCTGGCCGTGTCGTCCGGGAGCTGGCCGCGCTTGGCATTTACCCGGCTACTTCGCGCTTCAGCCCCGACCACGGGCGGTTTCCGCCGGCGCCTTGCGGTGCGGTACCCCCCTTGGACGCCTGGCTCACCACCGCCAAGTGCGCAACAAAACTGGAAAGTTACTACGGCGGGGCGCCTGTCTGGGTTCTCGAGCGTGCCGGGGACCTTCCCGAGCCGGTCGTCACTCGATGCTTCGGTTAGGGGATCGCTTGCCGCTAGAGAAGCGTGTTAGAGTGCGCCCCATGTTCGCGAGGATGATTTCCAAACTGACTCTGGCGCTGGCCCTCTCGATGTCCTTCGGAGCGGTGGCGTGCAGCAAAGAAGAACCCAAGACGGCAAACCTGAAGCCCGGTGAGATGCCGGCGGGCGCCGAATGGCAAGGCGTGTACTACAGCCAAGTCTACGGCAACCTGCACATGGTCGCTGAGGGTGACAAAGTTACCGGCAAGTGGCGCACCGATGCGGGCGACGCTTGGGGCGAGCTCAACGGTGAATCCAACGGTGACGTACTCAAGTACGAGTGGGCCGAACACAAGATCGGCATGATCGGTCCCTCCGCCACAACCAATGGCAAGGGTTACTTCCGTTACTCGCGGCCTGAGAACGGCGACCCTGACGAGATCAAGGGCGAGTGGGGCCTGAACGACGAGATGACCGGCAACCCCTGGGAGGCCGTCAAGCAGAAGAACGTCGTGCCCAATCCCGACTCGGTGATGCCCGATGAGGTCGAGGGGCGTTTCAGCGGCGGCTCGGGCGAATGGGATTCGGACGAGTCTGGCAAGCCCAAGCCCAGTGCAGACGAAGACGCAGAGGATGAGGAGCTTCCTGCCGAGGACGAGCCGGCTGAGGATTCTGGCAAGAAGAAGTCCTCGGGGTGGGACTGAGTCCTCTCAGGTCATCGGGCGAGCGACATGCAATGGCCCCGTGGTGACGCCCGCGCGTCGCCACGGGGGCAGGAGCGTTGTGGTTGTTGGCTCGGGACTCGGAAGGGGCGCTTTTCATCGGTGGCTGCTCCATGTCGTCGCGAGCTCTTACCAATTAGGCCACACAGTCAGGAATCGGGGCTCTGGCGGGGGGGACGGGACCAGCCGCCTCACCATCGTTACTATGGCTTGGTGCGCACATGCGGATGGCGTCGGATGGCGGACCGATGCCCGCCTTCGCAAGACGGCTCTGATGCCATTCTCTGGATTCGGAGCAGCGCCCCAGGCAAACGGATTGGTGGGCCTGGGGTCGCGTTTGTCCCAAGACGGGAACCGTGGTTCGAATTGCGCGTCTCGCGATGGAGTCCGTTGACAGACTTGCAGGCTCCTGCCACATTCCGCCGCGGAGAGATGACCGAGTGGCCGAAGGTGCCTGATTCGAAATCAGGTGTGTCTGCAAGGGCACCGTGGGTTCGACTCCCACTCTCTCCGCCAGGCGGTTCGTGACCGTGAGCTGGCTCGGCACCAAGGTGCGGAGCCAGCCGCTGTGACGGATGCGGCTTGGAGAGGTGACCGAGTGGCCGAAGGTGCATGATTGGAAATCATGTGTAGTGGCAACGCTACCGTGGGTTCGACTCCCACCCTCTCCGCAACACAAGTGCCCGACTCGGGCCATGGCGCTAACGGCTACACACTGCCAGCACCTGTTTGAGGTCGGTGGAGCCTTCGAGCACCTTCTCGATTCCGTCCTGGAGTAGGGTGGTCATGCCTCCCTGGCGAGCTAGCTCGCGAATCACCCCCACCGGAGCCTTCTTCTGGATCGCAGACTTGAGTGCGTCGTCCGTGGCCAGCAGTTCATGGATGGCCACCCTTCCGCGATAGCCGCTCTTCCCACAGGCGTCACATCCCGCGGCGCGCCAGAGCTTGAGTCCCGCGCGCTGGGTGGACTGAGTGAGGCTCTCGAACGCCTCCTGCCCGTAGGCGTCACGCAGCTCCCGAATTTCTGAGTCCGTGGTCGGGTAGGGCTCTCGGCACTGCTTGCAGAGGGAACGTGCCAGGCGCTGGGCCACCACGCCGAGGAGAGCATCGGCGAAACTGAAAGGGTCTAGACCCATGTCGATGAGGCGGGTGACGGTCTCGGGCGCGCTGTTGGTGTGAAGCGTGGAGAGAACGAGGTGGCCTGTCAGAGAAGCTTCGACGGCGGTGCTCGCGGTTTCGTGGTCGCGCATCTCACCGACCATGATGACGTCGGGATCGGCGCGCAGGAACGCCCTCATCGCTTGAGCGAAGGTGAACCCGATTTTAGCATTCACTTGGACCTGTCGCAGCCCAGGCTGCGTGATCTCGACCGGGTCTTCT
>CAYRKE010000146.1:15588-18844 GCA_964424695.1 uncultured Polyangiaceae bacterium | reverse complement strand
GTCAACCTTCCGCCGGGAGCGACCGGCGACGGGTTTGCGGCCAGGGTCAGAGCAACTCCTGTCCTCACACTCGCGGACGCAACCCCAGCCCGGGTATGCATCCGACCCGAGCTACTCGGCGGCCGCACCAACTCCAGCAGACACGAAGGGATCCCGCCCAGCGTGAGGGTGATGCATTTCCTCCGGGTTCGCGGCCATCGACCGGTCGCGATTCAGCCGGAAACGGCCGACGACCCCGGCCAGCTCGTGCGCTTGGCTAGCCAACTCCTCCGCTGCGCTCGCGCTTTCCTCGGCTCTGGAAGCAGCGTCCTGTGTAGCCTGCCCGAGCTGCGCGACGGTAGCGTTGAGCTGTTCGATGCCCCGTGATTGCTGCTGGCTGCCGTCCGCCACCTCGTTGACGATCTGGGCCACCATTCCCACGGACTTCCGGATCTCGCCGAGGTCACAGCTCACCTCTTCGCTGAGCTTGCTGCCCGCGTCCGCCAGCGCGACTGACTCACGGATGAGTTCCTCGGTCTTCCTGGCTGCCGTCTTGGCCCGCTGCGACAGATTCCGGACCTCCTCGGCCACCACCGCAAAGCCACGTCCCGCTTCCCCGGCACGGGCGGCCTCCACTGCGGCGTTGAGCGCGAGGAGGTTGGTCTGGATGGCGATGTCGTTGATGTCGCGGATGATCTGAGCGGTGGCGCCGGCAGCCCGGCGGATCTCTCCCATGGATTGGGCCAAGCGCGCCATCACGACGGCGCCATTGTCGGCAGCTGCCCTGGTTTCTTCCGTCAACTCCCGGCCCCTGCCGGCGCTGTCCGCAGTGTGGTGCGTGGTGTCGGCGAGCTCCTGCAGAGAGCCCGCTGCCTCCTCGAGGGTGCTGGCTTGCGCGCTGGCGCCGAATGCCGCCTGCTGGCTCCCGGTCGCAATCTGCTCGCTCGCGCTCGAGACCTGACTGGCCGCGTCAGCGACCTGCAGGATCACGTCGTGCAGTGCCGACGCGGTCTGATTGAGCGCCGACTTGATCGCCGCGTGATCGCCGCTGTACTCACCCTGCATACGTGCCCTGAGATTGCAGTCGGCAAGATCCGCCAGGACCTTGCCAGCCTCCTGCACCGGTCCGACCACGGCGTCCAGGGTGGCGTTCACGCCCGTGATGATGCGCTGGAAGTCACCTCGGTGCCGCGAGGCGTCCGCCCGGGTTGAAAGGCGACCAGCGACCGCTGACTCCACCAACATCTTGGTGTCGCCGACAAGGGCGTTGACGGCGTCGATACAGTCGTTCAGGTTGTTCTCGACAACCAGGAATTCTCCCTGGAAACCCTGGTCCAGCCGCTCGGGGATGTCACCCCTGGCAATACGCTCGACCACGGCGGAAGTGATCCGCACCGGCGGCACGAAGGCGTCGATGATCTCGCCAACCGAAGCCACGACCGCGCGGAAGTCCAGCTCGGTGCCCTCGACGTCCAACCGTTGATCCAGGTCGCCGGCCGCGATGCGACGCGCCAAGCCGACAAATTGCTGACCAATGCCGGTGAGCCCTCGATCGATGCCACGGCTGAGCAGCCAGGCTGCGCCCCCGCATAGGACCAGCAGAACCACCCCCAGCCCCGCACCGCGGTTCGCCATCGAGGATAGCTCGCCATCGACCCGTTCCCTGGACTGCAGGTAGTCGGACTCGTAGGCGGTGGCGCCGATCACCCAGTCCCAGGGTTCGAAGTAGGTCACTGAGGCGATCTTCGGACTGGGCCGCTCCCCGTCCTGGTTGGCCCAGTCGTAGCGTTTGATGACGCCCGCGCCGTCTCGGGTCGATAGCCCGCTCGCAATCAAGTCCTGGATGAAGAGATTCCCGCCAGCGTCGCGGCTTTCCCAGAGGTTCTCTCCATCCCGTTTGCCCTGAGACGACACGACGTAGTGGCCGCGCTGGTCACCCTTGCCACCGAGCACGAAGACATATCCGGTCTGGCCAACCTGACGGCTCATGATGGCCTGACGCAGCTTCTGCAGGCTCTCTCGCTGGCTGATACCCACGAAAAGCATTCCGTCGACTCGCCCTTGTGCCCCGTAGAGCGGCCGATATGCGGTGAGATGCCAATTGCCCACGACCATCGCCCTGCCCTGGTAGGTCTCACCCCTCAGCACGGCTGCTATCACGGGGTCCGACTCTCCATCGGTTGCGATCGCCGGTATGAACGTGCCGATGGCGCGCTTGCCATCCTTGCCCTCGACCGTGGTGGCCACGCGAAGCATGTCTCCACGTTCGTTCATGCGCTGAAAAACCGTAGCCGCCGTACCGGTGAGCTCGCGAATGTGGTCAACGAGCGGCACCGCGGTGCGGGGGTCCGTGATCTGGCCAAGCGGGGTCTGACCCACTGTAGCGGCCGGCAGAGTGGTCGAGCTCTTTTCAAGCGTTGTCTGGTTGATCGTCCCCCACTGGGTCTCGCTGCCGCCGAACTGCACGCCCCCGAGTCCGCGTACGATCGCCGCCGCCGCCTCGCTGGCTGCGCTCAGCCGCTCCTTCATGGCAGAGTGGTTGGTGTCGCACATCAGCCACACGTCCCGGCCGATGCCGGTGACGTCGTCGTGGGCGACTCTCGTGAGTTCTTCGCCAATCTGACGGCTCAGGACCGTTCGGCGGGTCTCGAGCAGGCTCACCATGGCCACGACGACTACAAGCACGGCAGACAGGGACAGGGCCAGGACTCTGGTGCGGATGCGGAACTGGCGCCTCATTGGTTCGCCTCTGCTACGGCACCCAACGTTGAGCCATTGGTGCCCCGTCCGACGACATTCTCAGGCGGGGACGTTTTGGCAAGCTTCACAGGTTTCTCCTGAGTGGGATATGCGGCACCAGGGGAGGCTTCTTAAGCAGTGCACCGCCAGGCCGCACGGCCCTCACCACCCAGCAGGCCTGGCAGAATTGTGCTCGTACATCACCAGGGGTGCCGCGTGCTCGCAGGCCGCAAACACTCGACGCTCGATCTGCATTGTCACAGGCTCTGCGTCACTCGGGTTGGGGTCGAAGCTTCTACCTCTTCGCTCGCCATTTCGGCGAACGCGGTAGCTCGTGCACAAAGGCGCCCAGCACTTCACCGCACAGCTCACTGTCGTGGCCGAGGCTACACGACCACCCAGTGTCGCGCTGGCGCGCACCCTGGTCGGGGCCTCGGTTCCCGCACAGTCTCTTCCCCACTCCCCTGCAATACGCATATGCATCGCACCAGTCCACGTACGCCACCGGGTAGTTCGCTCGACCAGCCTCCCCCCAGTC
>CAYRKE010000146.1:0-15488 GCA_964424695.1 uncultured Polyangiaceae bacterium | reverse complement strand
CCAGTCCACGTACGCCACCGGGTAGTTCGCTCGACCAGCCTCCCCCCAGTCACCCGTGGGCACGTAGCTGTCGTTCCAGGTGCACCACTCATCCTGCCCTTCCGTCGACGGCGCAGGCGTCCCATTCATCCACGCCGCGTACTGCCCCTGAGTCACCTCCGTTTCATCGATACAGTACCCTTCCGGTAGCCTCACCATCCGCGCTGCTCCGGGCGTTGATGGGCACAGCGCTTCACACCCGTCGTCCTCACCTGCCGCTGCCTGATTCACGTTCCAATAGCCCATCTCGCACGTCGATGTATACACCCCTCCCTCGCACCTGAACGCTGACACATGCGTCTCATCGCAGGCTCGCCCCTGCGCTCCGCAGTTGTTCGCGTCCGTCCACGTGTCCAACTCACACCCGTCGTCTGGCGCACTCCCCGCCGGTCGGGTTACGTTCAAGTACCCCGCTTGGCACGTTGACGTGCACACTCCCGCGGCGCATCTCGCCTCGTCGACGCCTCCCGTCGTCACACACGCTCGACCGCATTTCCCGCAGTTCAGAACGTCATTCAGTAGGTTCGTCTCGCAACCGTCGTCCGGTTGCGGCGCTATCGGCTGCGAGCAGTTACCGCGACCCGCTTAGCACGTCGAGGTGCACAGCCTTTCATCACACCGCCAGTCCGATACCCCATCTGCCTCGCACTCTCGGTCGCACTCCCCACAATGGAATACGTCTTCGTCCACGTCCACGCACTCCGCTCCGCACTGCGTCTCGCTGCACTGCCCGCCAGTGCCAACGGCCGTCGTCCCTCCCGTTGCGGATTTGCCCGCTTCTCCACCAGCCGCGCTTCCGCCACTGCCCGCACCCATACCGCTGGCTCCCCCGCTCCCGGCGCCGATGCCGGCTGCGCCCGCTTCACCCGCGCCGCTCCTGCCTCCGCCCGCCGTGACCCTGCCGCCGTAGCCCCCCAGCTCGCTGCCTTCACCCGCTTCGCCGGCAAACCCACCGATTTCTGCCGCATGCCCCCCGGCCCCCGCTTCCCCTGTGTTCCCGATTCCTCCCCAATTCCACCCGCCCTCTCCCCCTTGCCCGCCGGTTCCCCACCAGTCGCCCCCGCTCTCCGGGCTGCCGCCGGCTCCGCCGCTCTCCGCGCTGCCGCCACTGCTACTTTCGGTTCCTCCGCTAGACCCGGCAATGCCCCCCTCCCCATCGCTACTGCTGGCTCCCCCGTTCGCCCTCTCTAGCTCATCGAGCCCTATCAGCGTCTGGCATGACGCCATGTTCCCCAGCAGCGCGACTCCACACGCTTGCCACACTCGTCGAACTCGCCTTCCCATACCGACGTCTTTCTCCATCAGACACCGACCGCTGCCCGGCGCGATGCTATCACTTTCCCTCCTAGCTCCTCGTGCAATCTCTTTCGCCTACCGAGGCGGGCTTCACCCACTACGCCCCGCCACTCGCGGCGAGGTTCCTGCTCCCGTGAGCCGCATGCCGCCGCGCACGCCTCCGCCCGGTCAACCAGCAGTATCCACCTACCACCGTTAACATCGTACCCACGCCAGCTCCGAATGCAGAGCCCGCGCCCGAGCCCGCGCCCGACCGACGCAGCACCCGCAGCAGCGACATCAGCTGCTCGCGGTTGCCCAATCCGCGAGCAGTCAACCCACGGCGCCACGACGCGACAGCCCGCGCCAAGCGACCCAGCCGCAGGGGGAGCCGACAGTGCTTCTTGCTTCGGATCGGTGAGCAGCCACTCCCAAACCGAGGCCTACCGCAACCGGGCACCGCTCCGTCTCAGCTATCGCCAGGACCTCGCTGCCCCCCAGGAGAACCATGGTCTCCTGGTTCGACTCAGAACACCACGGTGATGTCGGGGCGCAGGCGCGCCACGTTCTCGGCGGCGACGGCGCGGTCGTTCTCGCTCAAGGACACGCGTGAGAGGGGCACGATCTTGAGCTCCTTGATGGTAAGAATCTCTGAAAGAAGCTTTGGCGGACGCTCGACCGCCCCAGTCCACGTGTGGAAGCGGGCATGCGTGAACTCGCCGCGGGAATCCGCCATCAGCTCGAGACAACCTCCGGAATCCCGCTGAATGAGGGTAACGCCGAGACGCGCTCTTGCCAAACTCCAGCGCTCCAGGTGCGCGATGACCTGCACGGTCAAGTCGGACAGCGTTTGGCACCACGGTGCTCGCGCCCACAGTCGCTCCCACACCGAGTCCTCGGGCAGGAAGGCAAACTCGAAAACGAGGGTCAAGCAGGTGAGCGCGGGCAAACACTCGAGACGCAGCAAACGTTCTAGGTCCTCGGTCGAGGCGAGCTTGACCTCAAGATGCCAGAGTGGGAGTGATATCGTGAGCGCCTCGAGACTGCGAAGGCCCGAAGAACGCACGCCACTCAGCATCTGCAGCGACTTCATCGCAGAGGTGATAGGTTGGCGGTCTTCGATGAAGACGCCCGGACGCACGGGGTAGTCCCGAGGATCCAGGAGCTCCAGCTGCTCCACCGTAGCCCACGCAGGAGCCTCGGCACAGGCCGTGACCGCCGCATCGCTGGCGAAGCACACCTGGAGGACGAGGGGAAAGCCCGCATGGAACGCGGACCCTGCCTGTGCCGCAGCGATACCGAGCGGGCCGAGCCACTCCGCAAAGTGCTCGCGGAGGAGTGACGTCTCGCCCCAGTCGAGCCGCCCCGCGACCAGTTGCTCCAGGATGTACGCTCCCCGCGAATCGCCCAGTGCGACCATCCGCTCGGCGACGGCACGCCTCGAAGCAGGGTCCGCAGGAGATCGGTAGACAGCATCGAACCAAGGACGAAGCCCCGGGGCGAGTGGGACGACCTGGTCGATGGCGTCGTCCGGCTCGAACCACGGCTCTCGCAGCTGCGCAACCACTTCGATGTCTACCGCTCGGAAAAAGCGCCGACGCCGGGCGATCGCATAGGTCGTGAACGTTCCACAGTCACAGTACGCCAAGAACGCTTCCGCATTCCCCGAACGCCCGCTCCAATCCTTGAGCCAGGATGTCCACGGCAGGAAGTCGTCCCAAACCTCACACTTGTCACAAAACGTCCTCGAATCGCCGCAGCGATGCTCAGCAGGCGGCGTCGGGTCGCAAGCATAGCGGAGGCCGAACTCGATGCCCTCAAAGCCGCGCCGGATCTGGAACGCGACGGATCGGAGTCTCGGGCGCAGGCGGAACACCGTCTCGGCGAAAACTCGAAACGACGCGACCATCTCGGCTCGCAGCGCCCGGCGCTCGGCGACGGGGAGGAGCGGAACCCAGCTGCTTCCGACTTCCGGCGCCTCCCCCTGAATTCGGGCCTGTTGAATCGTCGTTCTAGGCACAATCCCTCGGCGACGCGCCATTGTAGACGCTCCTCGGTACCACGGAGAAGGCTCTTCGTACTGACAGCACCCGCAGCCTCCGGTTGCTGTCCAGAACATGCGCGTCACGCTGCGCTTTCGAAGCAACAGCCCTGACCGCGGGGAGGCGATCCTCCAAGGCCTTGATGATCGCCTGTCATCGAGTCTTCGGACACCACGCGTTCCGTCCATGCGCCCCACTCTGCGCTCGCCCGCGCTCGGTTTCCGGAGCGCCGGGTCATTCAGCGCTTACGTGTAAGGGGATTAGGAAGGAGACGTACTTCTGCGCCGCAGTGGAGCCGGGTATCGACCACCAGAATATGGTCCCGTCAGCGCGGCAGATATTGACTGCCGTATTAGCGGCCTACGAAGGAGACGTACTTCTGCACCGCAGTGGGGCCGGGTATCGACCACCAGAATATGGTCCCGTCAGCGCGGTAGATATTGACTGCCGCATTCGAGGCATCGCCACCGGCGACAACGTAGCCCCACTGGTCGACTGCCAGAGACCAGTATCCTCCGGGCGCCTGCGCCTCGGCGTCATAGATCGCTCCCCCGCTGGTGATGCGTGACACGCCCGACGAGTGGGCCACCCAGAGGTCTCCGGTTGCAGGGTTGACCCGCACACAGGAGGGACTGCTCCCCAGCGCGTAACTCTCGAGAGGAGCGCCAGACTCGGAGAAGTGGCGAATGGTTCCGGTTGGGGAGTCATTGTCGCGATCGGCAACCCACACCGACCCGTCGGCGGCAAGATCGATCGACACTGCGGCCCCGTCGAACGACGCCACAGCGGTCCCTTCCAGGTCCAGCGTGCTCCCGCGTCGGAGCTCGCTCCCGGTCGTCCATATGGTCCCGCGAACCTCGTCGACCACGAGATCGAAGCCGCGCAGCGTCGTTGAGGAGCCAACATGGGTCCCCCAATAGTTGTAGACTTCGAGCGAGTCTTCCTCGTCCGTGCCATCTGCGAGCGCGTAGATCCGTGTGCCGGCCGCATACGCTGCGATGAACGGGTATCCGGTAATTTGCATCGGATACCACCCATCTAAGCCATGGATGTTGATAGTGCCGGCAGCGTTTTCAGTGATCACGAACTGAGCGCCGTTGGGGGACACCGATACGGCACGATTGCCGCCGATGGTCTGGGAGAGATTGAGCCCGGTTTGGTCGAAGCCGTCTATCCATCCATAGCCCGATCCATTGTAGTTGTAGGACCATTGACCGAGGTGATCCTCGAAAGGTGGATCCGTGGAGTTGGAGTCCCTGTCTTCGAGAACGGCGACAAGCGGCCAGTTGTACATTTCGCTTTCGTACACGTAGACTTGACTCGAAGCCTCAACGGGATTTGCCCCAGGCGGCGCCCACGTTGCATGGATAGTCACGGGGAAGTTGCCCCCCCAGATATTCGCGGCGGTTACAACCCCCGTTGCGCTGACGCTGAGGACGTTCGGGTCATCCGAAGTCCATGAGAGATTGGGGTTGCCAGTCAAGTCATGCTGAGTCTGGTCGCTCGCGTAGCCAGTGACCGTGATCTGACGGGAGGCCCCAGAGGCGAGTTCACCGCTGGAGATCCAGAGATCACGGATGTCAGACTGTGGCATGACGTAGAAGCCAATGTTATGCGTGTAGTAGGTATAGAACGCCACCTGAATGACACCAGCGCCCTGCTGTTGCCCAATGATGAGTCCGTCGGGAATGGCTGGATCGATGCCGCTTCCCTGCACGATCGTGAAGCTCGCTGCTTCGTAGCCGGCCACATCGTGCACCTCTCCTTCGATGTCAGTGAGATGCATGTCAATCTGTTGCTGTTCACCCGGCGCGAGATGGATAACCTCGGGGTACGCCAGTGTCCCCAGACTGCCGCCGAGATCCGCCTCTATTGAGGTGAGCTCGCCGATGGAGGCAGTGATGCGAGTCCAATTGTCGCTGTGGGGCGCTACGATCTGCCCGTCTGGCGTGATGGTGTAGCTCTGATCTGACGAGTTCCATGTGACTCGGGACGAGACGTCTTCAATCCGCTCGTCGGCGTACCTGGCGATGGCCGTCAGCTGGAAGGGGATGCCAACCGTCACCTCGATCCAACACCCTTCCGTGCATCGGTTTGGCACCACTTCTAGGCTCACGATTTCGTTGGTCACCACACTGAAGTGCGCCGAGGCTCCCCTGCCTTCGTAGGTAGCCGTCACGAGAGCCGATCCCGGGGCCATTGCAGTCCCTTGGCCGGTTATCGAGACTCCGACGATTGACGGATCGCTGCTACTCCAATATGCAATGGCTGTGACGTCGACTTGGGCTCCGGTCGACAGTGTGGCTATCGCCGTGAGTTGCGCGGACTCGGTCACCATCAGCGAGTTGGATGCCGGGGCGACGTACAGGCCTGTGACCGTGGGCACAACGGTCACCTCAGCCTGCGCGTACAGGTTCCCCAAAGTCGCCGTGATCGTGGCCGTGCCGGGGTATGCCCCCGTGACAGCTCCGTCGGCTGAAACGGTCACGATATCCGTGTTGCTGCTGGTCCAGTCAACCAGAGTCGGATCATCCCGGGTGCTGTCGTCTGTGTAGGTCACTACGACCTGGAGCGCTTGGGTGGCGCCGTGATCAATGGTCAACGACGCGGGAGCCACCTCGACCGAGAACGGCACGGGGTTCGTCACTGTGACAGTTGCCGAGCCGGGCACGCCTTCAAAGGTTGCCGTGATGGTGGTTTCGCCAACGCTCTGCCCGGTGACCAAGCCATCGCCAACCGTGGCGATCTCCTCGTTGCCAGTCGTCCACGTGAGCCCCTCGGGATTGTCCTCAGTAGAGCCATTGGTGTAGGTCACTGTCGCGGCCACTGGCGCTGACATGCCGCTCGGTAGACTGATGTTGGTGACGGAAACAAAGTCAACAACGGCGCTCGTGACCGAGACAGCGGCGGTGGCGCTCTGACCCCCGATGGCGGCGGTGATGGTGGTTTCGCCGACGCTCTGCCCGGTGACCAGCCCTGCGACGACCGTAGCGATCGCTGTGTTGCCACTGGTCCAGGTGATGCCCTGGGGATTGATGACGCTGGAGCCGTCGGAGTAGCTCACCGTAGCAGCGGCCTGCACGGAGGTGCCGTCCGGCAGAGTGACGTCGGCAAGGGAGACTCCCACCAGTTCGGCGTCTGTCACGGTTACGGTAGACGTTCCGCTCCTGCCGTCGAGCGTCGCCGTGATGGTGACCGTCCCTGGCGCTACGCCTTGCACGGTGCCCCCGGCGACCGTTGCGAGTGCGCTGTTACTGCTGGTCCAGCTCAGCCCAGAGGGATTGGGCACGCTTTGCCCACCACTGTAGGAGGCCGTAGCGGCCAAGGTCTGCGCTGTACCTGCCGCCAGGGTGACCTGCGCTGGTGCGAGCGACACCGATTCCAGCGCTGCCGAGGTCACGATCACCGACGCTTCCGCAGTCACGCCATCGATGCTGGCCGAAACACTCGTTGTTCCTGGTGCGACTCCCGTCACTTGGCCGTTCAGAACTGTAGCGAGGTTCGGGGCGGCGCTCGTCCAGACGAGCCCGAGTGGGTTGACCTCGGTGTGCCCGTCGCTGTAGGCCACGGTCGCTGTTAGTGGCTGGCTAACGCCCGTCGGCACAGTGAGCGGAGTGGGGCTCAGGGTCAATTGCTCCACTGCGGCACCACTCACCTCCAGCGAGGCGACCCCAGATACGCCGTCAAGAGTAGCGCTCACGTGGGTGCTTCCCACGCTCGCAGCATGGGCCACCCCGCCAGCATCTACCGTGAGCACCAACACGTCTGCACTCGCCCACTGGACGGCATCGGTTACGTCATCCGTCCGCCCGTCGGAGTACGACCCCAGCGCAGATAGCTGCAGGCTACGGCCCAAGGGCAGAGCACTTGGATCGGCCACTACCTGAATCGACTCCAGGATTGCTCCGTCGACCACCAGCACGGCACTTGCTGTTGCTCCACCCAGCTGTGCGGAGATCTCCGTGCTTCCAGGACTGACGCCTCGGACCACTCCGTCTGCGGCTACCGTGGCGGTGTCCAAGTTAGCGCTCGCCCATTGGACCGAGCTCGTGACATCGTGCGTCGTTCCATCGTCGAACGAGGCGCCCGCGACGAACTGGGTCGTCAGGCCTGCCGCGACTCTGTCTTCCGCCGGAGAGACCGTGAGCGACACCAAACTGGGGGCGTTGACCTGAACATCGGCCATGGCCTGGATGCCGCGGAGCTCTGTGGTGATCGCTGCGTGACCCGTCGCCACCGCGTGCACGAGGCCGGTAGCGTCCACCGTTGCCACGCCACTGTCAGAAGTCGCCCAGGCAACGTCGCTGGACACGTCGCGAGTCGTACCATCGGTGAACGAAGCGCGTGCGCTCAGTTGTGCCTCGATCCCAACCGGAAGCTGCGTTGTCTGTGGGATGATCACCAGCGATACCGGTTCGGCGTCGGTCACGTCGACGGCGGAGGAGGCGGAGCTCCCGCCGAGTGCTGCCACTACTTCTGCAGTGCCCGGTTCCACTGCAGTCACCAGGCCGGCATCATCTACTGCAACCACACCGCCGCCGGTGCTGGCCCAAGCCGCGATACTACTCACGTCGCGAGTCGTGCCATCGGTGAACGACGCCTGTGCAGTTAGCTGTACGGTCAGCCCGCTAGGGATACTCGCAGTCTGCGGCGTCACCGTAAGCGTAACCAGTTGCGCGCCGCTGACGGTGAATTCGGCCGAGCCCCTCAGAACAGTCTGTTCGCCATTGGAGAGCGTCGTGCCTTCCGCCACGATCGTCGTGACCCCCTCGGCAACGGCGGTGACCAGGCCCGACTGGCTCACCGTGGCCACAGCCTCGTCTTGGCTCGACCAGCGCACTCGGCCACTGACGTCCTCGCTGGTCCCATTGGTGTACCATCCGACGGCCGTCAGTGCTGCGGTGAGTCCAGCAGGGACTTCACTGTGCTCGGGCAAGACCGCGAGCCTAGCCATGCCCTGCTGGATCGTGATGCTATCGCTGACTTCCGCGGGCAGGTCCACTGTGAGCTCGAACGTGATGAGCTCGCCTCCTAGATCCGCCAGGATGATTGTTGTTCCGGCAGAGACTCCGGTCACGAGCCCATTCTCATTGATGGTCGCGACCTGGGAATTCGTGCTCGACCACTCGACATCGTCCGCCTCTACGCCCGGGATCGTCAGCTGGATGGTTCCCCCGGCGCTCACCGTGTCCAGACCGGTGGACGTCTCGATGGTGGGCAGGACCTCTTCGGTATCCGGCGGGGTCTCCGTGTCGTCCTCTTGCTGATCATCCTCCTCAGCCGTGTCGTCGGCGGGGGGCTCGTCTTGGCCATCGTCGGCCCCATCGTCCTCGGGTGGAGAACTCGGGAGCGTCACCGTGATGGGTTGGCTGACCGCTGACCAGGGGCCACAGGTTGGGTAGCGCGGGGTCTTGGTTTCGCAGGCGGCACTGACCCGCACGCTGGCGATGTCTCCCGATGCCAGCTTCTCGCATACGATTTCGGGTAGCTGCGCTCGGCGCGAGCCCTCAGCGCTCGCGGGATCAGACCAGCCCCAAACGGGATCCATGTCGAGCGGGATGTAGCAGGCAGTCTCGCCGCATATCCCCTGCGTACCGCCGGGGAGTACCAGGCCAACATTCGGCGTGGCACCGTCGGCCGAAGGAAGCTCCACCACGCAGTCTCGATCAGGCTCGGCGTCCGTCCCTGCGTCCAGGCATCCCACGGTGTCGAAGCACTGCGCCGCACTGTCCTCTGCGGTCTCGCCGCCTCCGAAGACCAACGTAGGATCATACGAGGGTAGTGTCTCGAGCGGTACGGCTGGATCTTCACAGCTTCCGAAGCGACATGAGAGCCCCTCTTCGCACGTGCTCTCATAGCTCCCGTCCTCTTGCTGCTGAGCCGAGCCGTCACAGAGCCATTGGAGCGGGATCTGAAGCAATGCCTGGCCGTTGTCGGGAAAAGTCGTCGTCACCCGAGCAAAGACGCGGGCTTCGCTCTCCAAGAGACCAATGGCGATGACTTCGACGGGCGTATCGGCCTGCTCACCAGTGATGGGGATGAGCCCGGGAAGCCTCTTATCGCCCCCGGGAGCCAACTGGTAGTCCTCATCGACCTCCAGTCTGCCGTCGATCCGCACCTGCACGAGGATACGATCGAGATCCTCGGGCGAGCTCATATCGGTCCCTATCCCGACCATCAGCTCGCCTTGAGGCTTCTTGGTCTTCGAGTCAGTTCCGCAGCCGTAGAAGACAGCCAAGCAGAGAAGCAGACTCGTCCAAATCCCCAGCCACGACGGGTAGCCCCGGCCCCACCGAACCTCGGCTCCAACCCCAAGGCTCGCTCCACTGCGCTTCGCTGGTCGCATGTCCGACTCCTTCATTGCGGTGCTCTCCGCTCTCCCCTGAGGGCGCACTTTCTGCCTCTGATCGCGATATTGGCCCCCGCGCCGCGGCAACCCAGAATTCGCCCGTTCACTCTCGACTGAATCCGTTGAATGGCTCAGGGGACAAGCCCCCGGCCTCAGCGCGTTCACTGGCGCCATTGACTCTACATACCACCAGCTCGGTCTCGCAAGACTCGCAACTGCTCGGATGCCCGCCTTGTTGGGTGCTCATGGGCTTCCCTGACGCTCCGCGCGCTCCTGCCGGCCGTCTCGCCTGTGCGGCGGTGCTGCGTCAGTCTGTGCCGGTTTGCGTCGCGTGTCGAATCTCAAAAAGCCGGGGGTGTCTGTGGTCCAGTCCACTGGAGATTGGGGTCTCCAGTCAGGTCCACGGCTGCCCCCGTGACTTGCCGGAGCTGTTGTTGTTCACCAGACGCGAGATGAACGGTTTCGGGGTCGTCGGCAAAAGTCCCCAGCTCTTTGCACAGTGGAGGGAGCGCACGAAGCGCGCTCCCTCGTGCTCACGGACTACCCCCCGTGCCGAGGCCACCGGATGTGCCTCCCGCACCACCAACACCACCCGCCTCACTGACGGGAACATCACTCGAGCCAGACACGCCGCCCCCAGCAATACCCATTGAATCCGTGCCGCCCGTCCCGCCGGCTCCACCAGCCGCAGCCAGCCCTTGCTGAACGACCTCGAAGGGGACCGTTCCCGTCACCTCGCCCAGCTCCGCCATGACGTCGACGGTGCCGACCGCGTGGGATGTCGCCAAGCCCGTCTCGTCCACGCTGACGATCGCCGCGTCTTCACTCGACCAAACCACCTCGCTGGTCACGTCTCTCGAGGTGCCATTGGAGTAGAACCCCGTTGCGACAAGCTGCGTGGTTCCATCTGCCGTACCAGCACCCGACGCCTCAGTGATCTGGATCCGCAGGAGGGAAGGTGGCAGCACTTCGATCACAAGAGGTGCGGACTCGACACCGTCGAATACCGCAACGATCTCGACCTGCCCCGGCTCAATGCCAATGACCTGTCCCGAGGAGGACACGTCTGCCACCTCTGGGTTCGACGACTGCCACACGATCCCGCTGCTCACGACTTCCTCTCCGTCCGCATAGACGGCAGTCGCCTGAAGCTCCAACAGGTTGCCCACCGCCACGCTGCTCGCGTCTGCGGCCAATTCGATGCTCTGCGGGGCACCCCTCTCCACCGCGACCTCGAACGCTGCCGTCTCATCGGCCAGCGTGGCGACTATTCGGGTCGTACCAGGAGTAACCCCCTGAACCACTCCAGTCTGGTCAACCGTCGCAATGGTCTCGTCTTCGGACGACCATGTGACGTCGCCCGCCGCGTCCCCAGCGCCGTTCACGACGAGCTGGATCGTACCACCCACTGGAAGCACATCTTCGCCGTCTTGCGCCTCGACCTCCAGAACCACGTCGGCACTCCCACCGCTACCCGACACGCCGGATGGCGCGCCCCCGGCTCCGCCTCTGCCCTCTGACTCCGGTCCGGTCCCCCCAGCACCCGCTGTGGCGGGTGACGAAGTAATGGGCTCGAAAGCACTTGGTTCTTCCACTGCGGACCACGGTCCGCACGTCGGATACTGAGAGGTCTTGGTCTGACACGCAGCGGAGACGACAACAGATTCGATCTCGCCAGCATCCAGCTTCTCACAGACCGCCGTTGGCAGCTTGGCAACCACGACTCGCTCGCCGTCCCCACTAGACTCGCTCGAGGTCTCCGACCATCCGAACAGATCGTCCTGATCCAAGGGGATGTAGCAGGAACCCCCATCCTGACAGATCCCATCGCCACTGGCCTGGGTCATCGTGAGACCGAAGTTCAGCTCCTGCCCCTCCTCGATTTCGAGCTCGACGGTACAGTCCTCGAGATTGGGATCGACCTCGAAACCGTTCCCGAGGCAGTTCTCCACGCTGAAACACACCCCGAGCTCATCTCCAGGCGCGGCTCCACCGCCGAAGACCTGGCTCGGCACGTAGTCTGGGAGTTCTTCCGAATTCACATCGACACGCTCGCAACTCCCGGCGCGACAGGATGTCTCGTACTCGCCGTCCGGTTCGCACGACGTGTCGTACGTTCCCTCTCCCAGGTCGAGCACCTGACCATCGCACAGCCACTGGATGGGCACATGGAGCGTCGCTATCCGACTTCGCGGAATCGTCGTCACCGACTTGCTGAAGACTCGGACCTCCTGGCCGCGAATCCCGAGCACGCGCACTTCCACTGGGGGATTGGGCTCTTCGCCCGCCACGACTGCGATGGTTGCGGGCAGCTTGACTTCGCCGTCCGGAGCGATCGTGTACTTGCGATCGTGTTGGAGCTGTCCCCTCACGAAGACCTGCACGGTGACCGCATTGACGTCCTTTGGGATGCCCATGTCCGTCTGCAGAACAACCATCAACTGGCCCCGCTTCGGCTCCTCATCCGCCGTGCACCCCAGAACGAACCAGAGACTCAACAGACCAATGGCCCACAGTTTCACGAATGCTTGCATGTTGCCCCAACGCTCCAACCGCTAGAACCTCAGCCCGAGCTCCACTGTGTCCAGGGTGCCTTCGACAGGCGGGGGTGGCCCCTTGTCCTCTGGTTTGAGGAGGAAGTACCCCCCCACGGCCGCGCCGGCCGCGAGCGCCAAGGCCACTCCACCAATCCACCACCACATGGCGCCGCCACTTCGCTCGTTGGCGCCGCTGGCCCCGGCCTGTGACGCATCCTGCAAGGTAACCTGCAGTGTCGTATCCTGCCCGTCCTGAACCAACGTGTCGACCCGGTATGGCGCCTTACCCCGCGCGGTCACCTCAACGCTATGCGGACCACTTGGCAAGGTCCCCTGCCAGGAGCCACTCGTCACCCGCTTGCCGTCGACAGTGACTCGGGCAGCCGCCGGCGACACGATACGGAGGCGACCCTGGTGCTGCTCCGGCACGAGAGTGACGCTCAGCGTCTTGTCTCCCGTGATTTCGAGCGCCTGCCGATACGGCTCGTACCCGGGCTTCTGCACGACGACGACTCGCGCCCCAATGTCGACCCGCAGGGGCCGTGGAAGTGGCGTCGTCCCAACCTCGACGTCATCGATGCTGACCACTGCACCTTCCGGGCTGGCCTCAACGTCAAGGTCGGCAATGAACGCCCGAATCGTGTCGAGAAGGCGCTCCGCATTGGCGCGATCGTCGGCGCTGAGCGGCGTAGCTTCAGCCAGGTACTGCTGGACGAGGCGCTCCACCTCCGCGTAGCGCCGCTGCCCCTTTCGGGCGGCAGCCATATTCCAGAGCAGCCGAGCATCCTTGGATGCGTCGTAGGCGGCCCTGAACTTGAGTGCCGCTCCCGCAAAATCGCCATCGCTGTACAGAATGCGACCTGCGTCATAGTCTGCCTTTGCCCCGCCTTGGAGCACCTCGGCCAGCGTACCGGACGGGGCACCATGAGCAACCGCGGACGTGCTCAGGACGAGAGCGAGCGCGCCAGCCCAGGGCGAGAGCGCTGGGCAACGAGCCAGAGTGGAGCGGATTCTATGAGAGTGTTTCATAGGCAGATGGGCGGGCTGAGGAACCGCAAGCAGCGGCGGAGTCTACTTCAACTCCATGTCCAGAGGGTTCTCGGGGTTGGTGGGACGCCCCGGACTTCGACCGGTGGTGAGGGGGCCTGATACGGGACCGGCGCTTGCGGCACCGGTGGCAATGGTCGCTTGAGGAGCTCTGGCAGGTACGCCCATATTGGCCCGCACGTCGGTCTGGTGCTGCCCCTGCGCCGAATTCGCGGGCGCCAAGGCCTCGCTACTTGCGACCGAAGGCGCGGTTTCCAGCTGGGCGTCGGGCTGGGGCTCGGGGTGGAGGGCCGCCGAAGAGACGCTTGGAGCCAGCCCAGACACCTTCTTTGCGTCTGGGCTGTCCGCGGCGTGGAGTGCCGAGACCGCAGGTGTCAGCGTTCCAGGCGCTCCCGTCGCCACCATCAAGCTGGTCAGCAGCCAATACCCAACCGCGAAGAGCCCGCCCAACACTCCCACCCCACCGAACAGCGAGAGAGCGAGCAGCGCCGATGACCGAGAGCTTCGGCGAGGGACAGCTTGATCCTCGACCCAACTACCAGCGGTTCTGTCCTTGCCCCCACCAGTTCGGACGGTGCTGGCGTGGCCCGGACTGACGCCCGGGACGGGCGCCCCTGACGGTTGGGGTCGCAACGAGCTCCCCACTGCCCCAATGGACTGCGGCGGCGGTGCGGAGCTAGACGGCGCGCCAGTGTGCTGCGACGGTGGCACAGAGCCAGCCGACGCACTCGAGGGCCGCGGCGGCATCGAAGATACCGGCATGCCGGGCCGCAGAGACGCCTGGCGCAACCGCAAGATCCGCTCGATGTCCCAGAGAGAGCGCTCGGGAGCAAATGGTCTGAGAGCACTGGCCAGCTCGGCAACACTCTGGAAGCGCTGCTCCCGATCCTTCATCAAGCATCGGCGTATGACGGCCGCCAGCTCAGGATGCACCTGGGGATTGACCCTGTCGACTCGAACGGGCTCGTCCCGAAGGATCGCGGTGAGCACCGAAGGCAGGGTATCGCCGTTAAAGGCGGAGCGACGCGCGAGAAGCTCATAGAGAATCACGCCCAATGCCCAGATGTCCGAGCGATGATCCACCGCGCGAGCTGACTGTAGCTGCTCTGGAGACATGTACGCCGGAGAACCAAGGAGCGCCGCGGTGTTGGTCAGCGATGGCTGGGCGACCTGCGATTCTTCGCACTTGGAAATCCCGAAATCGAGGACCTTGATACAGGGAGAGCCGTCGCGGCGGTACGTCAGGAAGAGATTGGCCGGCTTGAGGTCGCGATGCACAATGCCAAGCTGATGCGCCTCGTCCATAGCGGAACACGCCTGTATGACGTAGTCCACCGCGTCGGGCACCGAAATCTCAGTCGAACGAATGAGGTCACTGAGGTCCTGACCCCGGAGGTACTCCATGACGATGTACGGAGGTCCAGCTTCAGGGTGTCCGACGTCGATGACATGAGCCACGTGCTCGTTCTGAATCTTGACGGCCGCCCGAGCCTCCCGGAGAAACCGCGCAGCGATCTCAGGCTGCTGCACGAGCTCGGAATTCACGAACTTGACGGCTACAATCCGTTCCAGCTCCAGGTGAGTCGCAGCAAAGACCATCCCCATCGCGCCAGCGCCCAGCACGCTGTCCAGCCGGTACTTTCCTGCTACGACGTCACCGACCTCTGGTTTCATCAGAGTCTCTATACTCTCGCTAGTCCCTGGAGACAGTGCCCCATGGGACAAAAGCACCCTAGCAGATCACTCCTGCCAGCGACAAGACCGCGCGCCCGGCCAAGGAGACCCTACGAGTGGCCGCCGAAGGGATCGAATCCGCGTCGGAAGCACTGCAACTCGCGTCGGAAGGTCTCGCATCGCGTCGGAAGCCTTCCCGGTGGGCAACCCGGGCTCATCATGCTGGCAGCGTGTCGCAGCGCGCCGCTCGAGGTGGCCGCCGATGCGCTCCAGAGTGTGGCCCCGAGATCTCCGTCGCCCCCCCGGAAGACGCCCGTTCCCAGAGGGACCCGGTTGGCGAAGAGGCGGCCAGTTGCCAGTAGCGTGCCCCCCCCCGGTGAGTGCCAGTGTCAGAAGATTCGCGGGATGAAAGGGTTGGCACGCGAGTTGCGTTGCGCGACCGGTGATCCACGTCGCCGACCAGTCAGCGCCGGCGTCTGTCGTTGCTCCGACTTGCTTCATATGACTCAGGAACCGCTGCCGTGG
>CAYRKE010000145.1:16281-19079 GCA_964424695.1 uncultured Polyangiaceae bacterium | reverse complement strand
CGGCAGCCGCCGACACCGGCAGACAGCACCGGAGCAATTGGAGGTTGTTCGCGCAGAGCAACCTGCTGCCCAGTTGGCGGGTCACTCGCCGGTCTCGCGACTTCATCGTAGAGGGCCGATAGTCCACCAACAACTGGATCACCAAGGCGCAAGCTCTTCGGCGGCCAGGGGGAGGGTTAACGCTGGACCGAGGATCCTCGACTTCGTCGAGTACTCGCGTGGATCGCTAGTCCATTAACGCCCGAACGGCCACGTTTTCGGCTTCGCGGCAAGAGAGTATGAGACCCTACACATGGTAAGGGAGGATCTCGACAACAAGCGTCGTATACTATGGCGACGGCTCAACCTCGGTGCCTGACATGATTCGGGTGTGGAACAACGAGAACGGTACCTTTCACGGGTTCCCGATTGACTCAAGGATCGCGAAGCACATCGTACAGTGATGGAATCGGAGTAAGGTGGATGAATGTGCTTTCTAATCGAAATTGAGCCTCACCAGGGTCTCGAAGCTAGAGATCCAGAAGATAGCACCGTTTCCGAAGCGATTGAAACGGCATACCGCGCAGGCCCAGCAGTGCGCGTGCACATGGCGACTGGGGCGTGGGCCAGTCTTCCCGTTTCAGGCGGCGTCAGTGATATCTACGATGACATTGTGAGGATGCTCAAAGGACTTGAGCTGGGGGTCTACCCTTTTGAGGCTTCTTTTCTGTGTAGCAGCTTCACCGCCGTATGGCGGTTCACTGAGTCGAACGGCGTCTTGACAATCCGCACGCTCTGGACTGCTGTGGATGGCACTTCTGACGGTCACAAGACCAGAGCTGCTCGTTTCAACAACACTGTGGCTCAGGTGGTCGTGGAGAAGCAGAAGTTCGTGGCTGAGTGGCGGAGTCTGCTTGCGCAGATCAAGCGCGGCTTGTTGTCTGTTGGGTACGGCAACTATTTGGACAACTTCGACTATTTGGAGCGACTCGACTAGTTCCGCTCCGAAGCGGAGCTCGTGCCGCTCACCCCAACAAGGGCGCTCGGCGACGGTTGACCCGTCTTCGCGACGTTCGCGATGGCGGCGTGCAGGGCGACAGGATCATCAGTACCGATTCGCAAGAGCTTGCCGTTGCGAAGGCGGAGCTCGACCGCGTCCAGGCCCGAGACGTTCCATAACCAACCTCCCGGGATGAGGCGCACACCCCATCCGTGGGTCCAAGAATTGCGGACCACGGAGACCGTCAGGATTTCGGTGACAGCAATCTCCCGCCCAACGAGCCCGAGCCCGAAGAAGAATCGGACGCTATTGCTCCGCACGATGACGGTCAAGGTCGGGAACAAGAGCAGGCACAAGCCGAGAATCGCAACTCCAAACATGAGGCTCTTGGGTCCGCTTCCGGACGCCACTGATGCCGACAGGCCGACAACGCCGGCAGCAAGAGTGACGATCATCAGATATCCGATCTGCGTATGCCGATACGTGTCGTTCATCAGACCTGCCTCTTGGTCTGAACGGTAGCTCCCCGCAGCAGCCTCAGCAACCTCAGGCGGCGAAACGACCGCAGCATCCTCGCTCTGGTCTGGCCAACGATTGGCGCGCTATACTGCGATGATCGGCGCTGCGCGGCCGAAGGCCTCGTCGCCTTCGGAATAGGTTGAAGGGAAAAGGGAACCATTCTCGAAGCCTCCCGCGAGGGACACCCCATGCAATCCCTGGATCGGGCAATCTTGCCGCGATGGCGAATGCGACTCCGACTGCGGCGATCGGACACAGTGTGGATACCAATGCGTCGATTTCGACACGAATCCCAGGAACTGCGGTAAGACAGCCGGAGTCGGCGAAGCGTATCTACAGCGAGGAATCTTGAACCATGATGTCGGCCACGAAGCTTCTGGGAGTACTCTTCCTTTCCGCCACAGGTGCAGTGGGCTGCAGCGACAGCGGGGGCGACAGTAGCGATCCCACTCCGGGCGGAGGCGAAACCAGCGGGGCGTTGAACGCCCTTGCCGGAGAAGAACAGCAGAGTCTGTGTGCGCGCGTGTCCGAACAGCTCTCCATCACGCAGGACCAGTACTGCCGAAGCGTGGGAGTGGGCAGCGCCAGCGCGTCCTCTTCCTTTAGCGACAGTGACGCCGAGGTCAGGAATGCCTGCGAAGAGGGGTACGACGGCTGCATGCGGGAATCCTTCTCCCTCGCAGAGTACGATGGGGATTGCGACAAACTCACCGTGCTTTGCCCCGCAGCGGTGGACGAGTTCGAGGCGTGCGTGAGGGATGCCGGGGAGACTCTGGACCGCTTCTTCACAGAGAGGATCCCCTCGTGCGCTGAGCTCACCGTCTCCTTTTTCGAGGATTCATGGGACGGGGTAGGGGTGCCATACACTGAAGCCATTGTCAGGGAGACGCCTGCCTGCGGCAGCCTGTTGCAGAGGTGTCCAGGCGCCCTTGGCGCGGTATCGGACGACTACATCCCAGAATTCGCATGCACCGACGGTGACGACAGCGATCAGAGGATCACGGCATGGAGTGTTTGTGACGGCGAGGTTGACTGCGCGGACGGCGCGGACGAACTGAACTGTAGCGGCGTCAGAGCCACGACGTTCACTTGCGTGAGTGACCGTTCGACCGTTAACGCGGCTCGCGTGTGCAACGGCAGTGCGGATTGCGCCGATGGATCGGACGAACTGAACTGCATGGTCTTCAAGTGTGCAGACGGAGTGGGGGCCGTCGCATATGAGGAATTCTGCAACTGGGAGGCAGACTGCAGTGATGCCTCGGACGAAGCCGCCTGCGATTGAGCGACTTGCAGCATCCCC
>CAYRKE010000145.1:10831-16181 GCA_964424695.1 uncultured Polyangiaceae bacterium | reverse complement strand
GTCCCCGGGCTTCGCTTCAAGGAGACCAAGACCATGAGCATGACCTCGATACTCGTCGACCAGGATCTCTGCAGTAGGTGTGGCATCTGCGCTGCGGTGTGCTCGATGAGGCTCCTCGAGCGCGCCGACAAGAAAGACCTACCGAAGCTGTCGGTCGAGAAGGCCGACTCGTGCAACCGATGCGGACACTGCGAGGCCTATTGCCCCTCGCTGGCTCTTCGCCTCAACGACGGCCCGGGCGAAAGGACCGAGCTGCCAAATGAGGCAGGCCCTATCGCGCCAGGCACCCTGGGAGCCTACCTCAGGAAACGGCGCTCGGTTCGCCGTTTCAAGAAAACGCCGGTGCCGCGGGAGACGATCCTGGAGCTGCTCGACGTCGCCCGCTATGCCGCGTCGGGCGGAAACTCGCAGCCGGTGGAATGGCTCGTCATCCATGACTCCAGAGAGGTCAGTCGGATCGCCGGGCTGACGATCGAATGGATGAAGACCCTCATCAACGACTCGAGGCACCCACTCAGCCCATACGTGCCGAGCCTCATCGCGGCTTGGGACGAGGGTCGAGACGTGATCTGTCGGGGCGCACCGCACCTTCTCTTCGCCAACGTGCCCGGTGGGGCACTCACGGCATTCGTGGACGGCATCATCGCCCTCACCCATTTTGACGTCACGGCGCCTGCCCACGGAATCGGTACGTGCTGGGCGGGGTCCGTGGCCATGGCTGTGTCGTCCTATGAGCCGCTCCGGCGGGAGCTGGCCATCCCCGCCGGGTGGAGGAATGCCTACGCAATGATGTTTGGCTTTCCGAAGTACGACATCCACGCCGTCCCGCCCAGGAGGGCACTTCGGGTCACGTGGCGTTCGTTCTCCCGGGGTGACGGCGCCACTCCGCCGCGGTGCGAAGGGGAGGGAGCCCCCGACCGCTGAAGCGGCGGTCGGGGAAGCCGCTCAGTCTAGCCTGCCACGGTAAGACCGCGGGATCGGAGATACTCCTTGACCTGCTTGATGCTCAGGGTCCGGAAGTGGAAGACCGATGCTGCAAGAAGCACGGTCGCCTTGCCCTCCACAGCAGCCTGGTAGAAGTGCTCCAGCGTGCCTGCGCCTCCGGATGCTACGACCGGGACGGTTACTGCATCGGCGATGGCTCGCGTGAACTCGAGATCATACCCAGCAAGCGTTCCGTCGCCGTCCATGCTCGTCGGCAGGATCACGCCCGCTCCAAGCTCCTGGCAACGCTTGGCCCATGCCACCGCGTCCTGTCCAACCGGTTTGGTGCCGCCAGACACCACGAGTTCGAACCCCGATGGCATCTCGGGATTGCGACGCGCATCGACCGCAACGGTAATTCGCTCGGAACTGAAGCGCTGCGCGGAGCGCTCGATCAGGCTCGGATCGGCCACCGCCGCGCTGTTCATGGAAACCTTGGTAGCGCCCGCCCCAAGCACGAGCTCGATGTCATCAAGGGATCCAATGCCTCCGCCCACGGTGAGCGGAATCGTGATCACCTGAGCGACTCCCTTGACCCACTCGAGTCGAGTCGTTCGGTTCTCCAGCGTTGCGGCGATGTCCAGCATCGCCAGCTCGTCGGCGCCTTCAGCTTGATAGAACTTGGCGTTCTCGACTGGGTCGCCTGCGTCGCGAATACCGACGAAGTGAACCCCTTTGACCACTCTGCCTCCCTTCATGTCGAGGCAGGGCATAATCTTGATGGCTGTCATTGGCTCTCCTTGGAATCCACCACATAGCCTAGATAGCAGCCCGGAGTCGTATGCAGGTAACCCGAAACGCAGCAAGGGTGACTTTCCGGCGTCCTACCAGCTCCGGCGATGACCGGTTTGCAGAAACCCTTGTCAAGAGAGCTGCCGGAAGCGACGGAGCCGCAGCTCTCCCGAATCCATGCCGTGGTTGGCGCGCAACCTGGGCTGAACCGAAGGACAGCGGACCGAATTGGCCCACATGCAGGGTGGCTCAGGCGGCCTCAGGCGCAAAAATGGCATAAAGGAGGCGGGGGAGACGAGTTCGTGCAACGGGTCGGTGCCAGTCTTTCTGCGCTAGGGTTGCGTCCACTTTGCCCCAACGGAGAGACAGAGGGTCGGATGCTGCGCTTGCTCCGCTCACCCGGGACTGACTCGAAGGCCGAGGCACCCGCCACGGACCCGCTCTTGTGCCTGGCGCACCGAGCGGCTCAGGGCGAGGGGGCTGCGACCACGACCCTGGTTTGCTCGGTGGGGCCCCCAGTCCTGCGCGTGGTCCGCGGAGTCCTGGGAGCATCCCATCCGGATGTCGAGGATGTCTGTCAGGACGCCCTGCTTGCGTTTCTCGCTGCTCTCCCCCGCTTCCGGGAGCAGTGTTCGATCGTCCATTTCGCTTGTCGGGTGGCGGCTCTCCGGGCTCTGTCGGCCCGTCGCCGGGCCGCTTGCCGTCGCACGGAGGTGCTTGAAGAGGAGTTGGTAACCGACGAGGGATCCTCGGTGGAGCGTACTCGCGCCATGGAGTGTCGGAGAGCTGTCCGAGACTTGCTCGACGAGCTACCCGAGGCTCAGGCCGAAGCGCTGGTCCTGCATTTGGTCGCGGGTTACACGGTGGAGGAAGTAGCTTCGGCGGCGGGAGTCCCGCTGAACACGATGCGCAGTCGGCTCCGCCGTGCCTCCGCGACCTTGCGTTCGCGAATCGGGTCAGAATCGCGACTCCGAGAGGTTGCGGAACTGCCATGAAGAGCCTCACGCGGGATCCGGAATCACTATTGGCGCTGGCACGTCGCGGCGAGCTTCCGGCGGCGGACGAGCGGGCGTTGGCCGCAGCAGTGCAGGGCTCGGCTCAGCTGCAGGCGCTTCGCGAGGCCGGGGTGGCTTTTGACCGCATTGCTTCCGTCGCGCCAGGGGACGAGGAGTTGGTGCGGCGTTTGGCCGTGGCCGTTCGCATGCCGCGAGCCCGCACTCGCCACGTGCGCTGGCCGGTTGCGGTGCTGTCCGCGGCTGCCGTGTTGGCGGCTGGCGGGGCCTTCGCCGTTACGGGGGGGCACCCAGTGGCATACGTCTCGGCCTGGGCCGTTTTCCGGAGCGCACCTCGGCAGGAGTCGCGGGGTGTCGCCCCCAATCACGGCAAGGCGCCGGCGAGTCACACCGCCAGCGTGCCCACATCTGGTGAAACGCCACGCCTGCCGGAGCCGGTCCCCAGCAGCGCGGCAAGCGTCGCGCGACACGTGCCCAAAAGCTCGAACGCTGGGGGCCAAGGTGCTTCGAAACCAGACGCGCCGGAGCTCTTCCACAGAGCAACCAGCGCGCGGGCATCGGGTCGCACCGACGAGGCCATAGGGCTTCTACGCCAGTTGCTGGGGCAGTATCCAAACTCGCGGGAGGCGCGGCTCTCGAGGCTGTCGCTGGCCAAGTTGCTGCGGTCACGGGGTGATGCGGGCGCGGCGCTCGCGCAGTTCGACGCCTACCTTCTCACTGGGGGGGCACTTGCCGAAGAGGCCCTGGTCGGTCGAGCTTCGTGCTTGCAGGCTCTTCACCGTCCCGCTGACGAAGTAGCGGCGTGGCGCACTCTGTTGCAGCGCTGGCCGTCGAGTGTTCACGCCGAGCGGGCGCGCTTGCGGCTCTCGGAGCTTCATGCCGACGAGCCTTGATCTCCGAGACCTCCGGGGCACGCTGAGCCTCTCCTCCGGCGTCATTGCGGTCGCGTTCCTGCTCGGTGCTCTCGTGATTTCGGGGCCTGCGGTGCACGCCGAGCCGCTAGACTCCCAGCCGGAGACCTCCGCGGCACGCGCGGAGGCCAGCCAGATCATCGTTTTGTTCGTCGGCGTGGCAGTCGATGCCAGGCTTCGCCATTCCATCGACTCGCTACTGAATTCGGCTGGCGTGGGGGTCCGCTTCGAAACGAGGACGGAGCTGTCGCTCGACGAGGCTTCGAGTGAGGGGATGCGCATTTGGCTGACGCGTCCGACGCCGACACGAATGCGGGTGCTCCTCGCCGATCCAGAAGGCCAGCGCTTCCTCGTGCGGGATGTGCCCGTCGAGCGAGATCTGGATGACGTCGATTGTGAGCGAATCGCCCAGGTCATAGAGACTGCAAAGGATGCGCTCCGTCGACCGGGTACGAAGACTCGCCAGGAGGCACTCGCTGCGCTCGCAGTGGAGCCGCAGGTCGCCAAGTTGGAGCCGACGGTCGAGGATCAGGCGCGTGAGACGCAAGCTTCGTCCCCGATACCGACCCAGTCAGCCGAACCGCCCCGACTAGCACCGTCTGTGCGGCCGCGTGTCTGGCTCGGATACTCGGCTGCTCAGCCCGGCAAGGGCTTGGCAGTCGTCCACGGTCCGGCTGCGGGAGCCGCCGTGCAGCTCTCGCACCCATCGATGCAGTGGTGGCTCGGGGCAGAAGGGATCCGCTGGTTCGAGCAGAGGGTCGTGAATCCGGAGGTGGAACTGAGGCTGCAGGGCACCAGTCTCCGAGTCGTTACCGGTGCCGGATGGTGGGTAGGCGAGCATCTCACGGTGGGTGTCCAAGGCGGCATCGGCGTCGAGCTGGCGAGGGTGGTGCCAGAGCGCGGTACCGGTGCGGCAGCCGAGGTGGAACCTGGGACGACACACACCACACCCTGGGCCGGAGTTGGTGTCCCCTTCGCCCTTCTCTGGGGCGGGCTGGGCATCTTCGCCGAGCCTCGCCTCGATGTCGGTCTGGCAAAGACTCACTACGATCTGGAGCGGAGCGGTGAGCGCTCCGCGGTGCTGAGCCTGTCACCCCTGCGCCCGAGCGCTCAAGTGGGCATTGTTTGGTCTCCAGTCTGCGAAAAATCCCCGAGCCGTGCGTCCACTTCGCAGGGCCGGGGGACTGTACGAGTACGATGAAAAGAATACTTGGTTCAGGCTGGGGATCGATGGGCTGCCTTGGTCTACTGTCGACCAGTCTGGGGATTTCGGCCTGCTACGACGACGGGGTCGTCGTCGCTCGCAATCCGGCTGCAGCTGGGGACACCAGCACGCTTGCTGGCACGTCGGGGATCGGCGATGAGCCTGGCGCGGCGACGGGTGGCAACGACGCCAACCGTGGCGGTGCTGGCGCGGCGACGGGGGGCAATGAAGCAAGTGGCGGCGCTGCTGGTGGGGCGGAGGGGAGTGCCGAAACCGGCGGCACAGCGGCAGGCGGCAATGAAGCGAGTGACGGGGCAGCAGGGGGTGCCGAAACCGGCGGCACAGCGACAGGCGGCAATGAAGGGAGTGGCGGTGGTGCTGGCGGGGCAGCAGGGGGTGCCGAAACCGGCGGCACAGCGACAGGCGGCAATGGAGGGAGTGGCGGTGGTGCTGGCGGGGCGGCAGGGGGTGCCGAAACCGGCGGCACAGCGACAGGCGGTGAGAAC
>CAYRKE010000145.1:0-10731 GCA_964424695.1 uncultured Polyangiaceae bacterium | reverse complement strand
TGGCGGGGCGGCAGGGGGTGCCGAAACCGGCGGCACAGCGACAGGCGGTGAGAACCAGGGGGGCACGGCCGGGAACTCGGGCGAGGTGGGGCCGTGCGCTGGCCCTCTGACCTTTGCTGATCCGCTTCTGGAGCAGGCGATCCGTGGAAAGCCTGAAGTTTCCGATTCCGACCCCATCTACGCGGCAGATGTCGACGCGGTCGTTGAGCTCAACGCCACAAACTACGATTTGATGAACGGCATCTCCGATGAGCCGGGCATCACCGACTTGACGGGCATCGAGTGCCTGGTGTCCCTCCAGGACCTGAAGCTATCGTTCAACGCGATTCGTGATCTGAGTCCGCTTTCCTCGCTGACCTCGCTCACTTCGCTATCGGTGGAGCACACCCGCGTTAGCGACGTGAGCCCGCTCTCCTCGCTGACCTCGCTCACGTTGCTGTATCTCGGCGCAAATGAGATCAGCGATCTTCGTCCGCTTTCCTCCCTGACATCCCTCACCACACTGCGCGCGAGCCAGAACACCATCAGCGACGTGAGCCCGCTCTCCTCACTGACTTCTCTCGAAATCCTGGACCTTGGCCGAAACACCATCAGCGACGTGAGCCCGCTTTCGTCACTGACTTCTCTCAGGGACTTGAGCTTGATCGTCAACGAGATCAGCGATTTGAGTCCACTCTCCTCACTCTCTCAGCTCCACGATCTCGGGCTCTACGATAACGCCATCAGCGACGTGAGCCCGCTTTCGTCGCTGACGTCTCTCGATCAGCTGGGCTTGAACACGAACGCCATTGGCGATTTGGCCCCGCTGGTTGCGAACGAGGGCCTGCGCGATGGAGACTCGGTGAACCTCGCTGATCAAGACCCACCGCTGGATTGTGAGGCCCAGCGCCGAAACATCGATGCGCTGGAGCTCCGCGGTGTGCGACTGAGCCTCGAAGACTGCTGAGCCGTAGTTCGGGTCGCCCCCACGCTCCGTGGAATGGTCGGAGCCCGCCGGTCACCCATTCTCCGGAGCGGCGCATTGGCTGGCGGTGTTGGGTCGCGAAGCCGGCGAAGCCCAGAACAGGACTAAACGTGCATGATCCCTGCAGACACCGCTTTCGAAATGTGCTCGAGCCTGGCCGGGGACAGCGCCGATCCCGTTACGAGGCACAGCGTATAGGTCTCGCCGTGACCCGCCGCAATTGGAATCGCCGTGAGCCAGTAGTCGTCGTATTCGACGTTCAAAACCCTGGGTGACGTGGTTCGCAGTTCGGCGCTACCGAGCCGTTCGATGGCGAGCAGGACCTGTGCCCCGGTAGCCTCTGCGATGTCGATTTCCCATTTCCCCGCTCGCTCGATGATGAACCCCTGGGCGTCGAGGAGGAAGGTCGCCTTGGCGGAAGCACAGTCCCGAGTCCAGGCTAGCAGCATCTCGAGCGTCTCGAGTCTCTCCACGTCGAACGCAAGGAGACTCTCTTCCGGCGGAGGCGATGGCGGTGCGCGCAAGACTTCCGTGCCCGGCGGGGGGGCCGGGGCGTGGCCGACTATGCCGACCTCTCCTTTCGTCCGGGGTTCAACTGCCAGCCCACGCCGCTCGAGGGCGATCGACGCCGAGAGAAACGTGTAGTCCGCCCTCACCGGCCGCTCCGCGGCCGCGCTCGCTGTTCGCCCGAGCAGGCGCCGAGCCATCGCGCGAGACAGTTCTATGTCAGACCAACTCTCGTCGTTCATGGTGTCTCTCCTCGGCAGCCCAGCCGCCAGCTTTGGCCATCCTCGACTCCAGCTCCTCGACCAGCATCTCGAAGCGTCGCGCTTCTGGTGCCAGAGGCCCGCCCATATGGCTAAGGGGTAGCCCGTCCTCGGACGCGGCCAGGAACGCGCGAGACCGGGGGATGTGTGTCTCGAGCAGGCCTTCGAAACCTGTCCACAGATCGGCAGCGACGTTCACCGACGCGGATGCGCCCAGGTCCACCATGTTGAGGACGAAGGCCAGCACCACGAGCTTCGGATTCTCAGTATCGCGTATCCCCTCCAGCAAGCGCAGCAGCTGCTGTAGGCTGCGAAGCGCAAGAACCTCGCATTGGATCACACCGACAGCCCAATCGCTCGCGCGAAGCGCTGCGCGAGGGATCGCTCCCAAACCGGAAGGAGTATCGAAGATGACGAGATCGAAAGAGTCGGCCACCGGCGCGACGACGCTCTCGAGCAGCCCTCGCGTTCCGATCAGCGACTCGAACTCGAGAGCGTCCATAGGATCCAGTCGACCCCGCGGCAGCAGCGAGAGCCCCGGCAGCTTCGTCTTGACCAGGACATCCCTCAGCGGACTACCGAGCATCAGATGCTCGGTGAGACCCACCCACTGAGCGTCTGCCCTACGAAGCGACAATCCCAGCGCGCCTTGGGGGTCGAGGTCGACGAGCAGAACCCGCCGCTCTTGCTCCGCGAAGGTCGTTGCGAGGTTGAGCGCCACAGTGGACTTGCCCGCCCCGCCCTTCTGACTCACGAGCGCCATAACCTTCGCCATCGTCGTGCTCCATTCTCTGAGTGCTGACTGTTCGGTCCTCATCCAGTATGTCGAAGAGCTTCCCCCAGATTCCCGTTCCGCAGAAGCCCTAAAGCGCGCTCGAATCGAAGGCGTACCTCGACGTTGGCGCGGTCGCCCTTCAGTTCTCGGAGGCGTTCACCAAGGACAATCTCCAATGCAAGGCGTTTCTCGTCGTCGGTCTCGGCCTCGGTCAGCATCTGTTTGAACCGCGCCTTGCGGTCCTTCCCGCTGTCTACTTGGCGAAAGACCCCGGAGATGTGTCGGTGGAGTGGCGGAATCTCGTCCGGCCGGGGCTCTGGCGACACCGAGGCAAGGAGACCAGCCTCCTCGAGGACGACTCGGGCACGGGCCGGATCCAGCTCGGCCCGGAAGTCGACCTGAGCCGCAACGTGCAGACGCGCAGCAGGCTCCGAAGCTCGACAGAGTCCCAGAATACCCGGCGGCGGTCGCCCGTTGATTTCACTAGGGACGCCAAGAGGTGCGACTTTCCAGTTCCTGGTCTGCCGCAGATGAGAAGGGGAGTACACGGGGGAACGACCGTCCTTTCGGCGATCCGTCTAAGGCGTGCGACCGCTGCCTGCTGCCCGGCAACGACGAGCTCTGGACTGTAGGGCTCCACCTTCGAGGACAGCGTGCCACCCATCACCGGGTCATCCCCTCACGCTGCGTCTCGGCCTGTAGCTTGCCGACGGCATGAAGCGCGACCCCCACCGCCGTCTCCTGAGTGAAGGCGAGGACAAGCATGGCCGCTCCGAGAGACTGCCCCACCACCGGCCCGGCATCGTCCATCGTCACCACTCGCGATAGCCCGGGCCTGGGGTGATTCCGAAAGACGTCCAGCACTGCCCCCCGGAGCGCGTCGACGTCCTCGATCTCCGGATCTCGGAAGGCCCGCGCCAGCACGCCGCCATCCTTGTCGATGAGCGCCACATCGCGCGCCGTCGTCGTGGCAGCCACGCAGTCGAAGAAGAGGGTCCTTTCGTCGACGGTGTCGATACTCACGAGATCGCCCTGATGCGGCTGGGCGAGCGCACGACATCGTTCAGCTTTGTCTCACGAGCACCGCGAAGGCACCTCGACAGTGAACGGGCATTGGCACCGTGAAATTCCGTAGCAGGGCATGTGCCCAAACGTTCGGAGTGTTCAATCAGTCGCAGCAGAATGGGGCAAGCCGGTGCTCAGGGGAAGCCTCTCTTGGTTGTCACAAATTCCCGGCGTGGCACTGGCTCCCCTCCCTGCCGACGACGGTCGCGCGGGGATCGTGTCTTTCAGTGTTCAGGGAATGGCTCCGGACCAAGTTGGCTTCGTGCTCCACTCGGCGTTCGCAATCGAGGTCCGCGCCGGGCTGCATTGCGCTCCTGGCGCCCATCGAGCTCTTGGCACGTTCCCCGAGGGCTCTATTTGCGCCAGTTTCGGCGCATTCAATGACGAGGACGACGTCCGACTACTGGTGGACGCCGTGGCGCGCATCGCGAGTAGAATGGGTGGCTGATCGGGCGCGATGCGATCGCGATTGGTGGGCAGTATGACCTCAGCCAATGGCGCCGGACTCCGCATGGTGGAGAACGCCGTCGCAGACCTGCGCAGACGCCGCGGTGAACCCCATGCTCGACCACTCCAGAAACGGCAAGCAGCGACCGCTTGTCGCCATGAATTGAGTGTGCGATAAGGACCGGAGTCGAAGTATTGGGGCGAAAGGCCTCCCCAGAGAGGAAGGATTGGGTCATGACGATTCGCGGCATCGCAGGAGTTGCAGCTCTTTTGATCTCTGTGTGCTCGTTCGCAGCGGGCTGTGAGAAGAAGGCGGGTGATAGCTGCAATGGCTCTCAAGTGCGCTGCATCGACAAGGGGCGAGCGCTCGAGTGCATCAACGGGACGTTCGCTGAGGTTCAGTGCCTGGGCGCCAACGGTTGCGTCGATGTCTCCCAGATGTGCGATCGCTCCAAAGCTGTCGTTGGTGAGGCTTGTGCGGGGGACTGGGCGGCGTGCAGCCAGGATGGTAAGCAATTCCTCGAGTGCAAGGGCGGAAAACTGGCCGCGACCTCGAGCTGTGGCGGTGACCGGGGCTGTTATGCGTCTGGGACGAATGCGCTCAGCTGCGACTCCTCGAAAGGTAACGCGGGCGACTTGTGCAGTGGAAAGAACGCGAGCTGCAGCATGGATGGCAAGTCCATGCTGCGCTGCGAGAACAGCCAATTCGTGTTGGACCAGGCCTGCCGAGGCGAACACGGCTGCAGAAGCGGGGCCAGCGAAATCAGTTGCGACCAAACGGTGGGGCAAGCCGGGGACAAGTGCGACGGCAACGGGGCGGCTTGCGACGTCAGCGGCAAGGCGCTCCTTGAATGCAAAGGTAACAAGCTCGAGCAAACGAAGGTGTGTCGTGGGAAAGAGGGGTGCAGGGTACTCGGCTCCAATGTCCGTTGCGACAGAAGCCTCGGGCTGCCCGGGGACGACTGCGAATCGGACAGTGCCGCTTGCTCCGTTGACGGAAGTACTCTGCTCACCTGCAAGAAGGGCAAGCTATCCGTGTCCAAGAAATGCAAGAAACCGTGTGAAGTTCTCGGCTCGATCGTTCGCTGCGGCTGAGGCTCGCGGCAACCGCATGATGGCTGCCTGGGGCAGGCCGTGAGCCTGCATTGCCGGTGGTTGCCGTGGATGGGATGACGGGCGGTCCCGTTCACGGCGGCCTCCATCGATTGGAACCGTCGCATCGCCTGGTGTAGCCACACCCGATCCCGGGCTCCGATCGGTGAGCTCAGCCACCGCGGTTTGGTCCAGGCTCTCCGCGGTCTGCCGCTCGCGCATTGTGCGAACAACGCCCTGACCCTTGAGCTGCCGGGTTCCCGATAACCCGTCTTCCGCTTCGCGACCAGGTTACTCTTTGCCGCTACCCAGCAAACCTGGCCAGAAGCGAGCGGATGGCCACGAATCCCTGTCGTACTGCTACTGGCGTGTCGAAAGCGTTGGCGCAACCGTGGGCGTACCAAACGCCTGCTCGAAATTGACGTAGACGGCTCCCGGCAGGTGCGCAAATCCGTCGCGACTCGTCGGCGCCCCACGCGCCCGCTGGCTCGGCATCGGGTCGACCAACGGGATGGCCCAATCCGCTCGAAAGACAGCCCGATCCAGCTGCGGGAAGAGCACTCGAAGCCCCAAGCCCACGGAGTGCTTCATGACCCAATGGCGGAGGCCATCCACGGCGTCCCCAGCGTCATAAAACGCAGCACCACCAAGTTGCGCGGACCACAGTCGAACGGGTTTCGAACGAAACTCGAGGTTCTGCACGATCATGTCGTCCCCCATGAATTCGTCCAACATGTACCCGCGCAGCCTCCCGTTTCCACCAAGATACAGCCTGTGATTCAGGTAATTCGCGTACTTGACCGAGACTGCTCCGTCCACGAGGAATCGTCCGAACCCGAGCGGAGGCGAAGCGAGGTGAACGCGTGCGGTGAAGCGCGCGTCGGACTGGCCCGGAGCCGAAATCTGCATCTCGTTGATGGCAGCCACGCGGACTACCGCGTGGGCAGGTACCAGGGTGTAGGATGCCGCGGCTCGAGTGCCGACGAGATCTCGCGACGACACCACGGACTTCGACGCTGGATAGAACCTCAGGACCAGGTCGTGCCCTGTCTGAACGTCTTCCTGCAAACCGAGCGTCATGTAGTCGAGCACCTGGGAGAACTCGCCATCGAAACTCCGAATTTCGATGAATGGGCTGACTCGCATGTCGGAAACCGGCAACACGCGACGGGCGAAGCGTTCTCGGGCAGCCGCCGTGCCGCCGGTGCTTTCGAGCACGCTGTACTCTCGCTTGAGCACCTCGGCTCCGGCGGATAGATCGGTTTTGAGCCGCCGCCCATAGGATCGGGTGAGCTGATAGGTGCCACTCCAGAGCTCTGCCCGATACTCGTAGGGCATACAACCTGGTGTCGTCGCGGTGCACGCTCCGCCTTGGTCGTCATCTCGCCCATCGAACCAGGCTTGCCTCTCGTCGTTGTACAGTCTCTCGGTTTCGATGCGCCAATCCACCAACACCAGCCACCCCCAGCGCGAAGCAAGAGAATAGAGAGGGAGCCCGTAGTAGAAACTGCCGAACGACCCCTCTGGCTCTCCCGTCTGGCGATTGTCGATGACCCCGCCGTTGACACTGACGGCTAGTCGAGAGCCGTCTAGGTCTCGCTGGGACGCGAATCCGCCGACGGAGTAGGTATCAGGGTGCAGAATGAATAGCCCGCCGAGGAGCGTGTGAGTTCCGAAGAGATTCGTCTCTGACGGTTGGAGAACGAGCTCGTTGAATGAGAGGTTGAATGCTTCGACATCCCAGTTGAGTCGAAGGCTCCAAACGTCCTTCACGATCACGAGCACGTCTACCGATCCTGCAAGCCTGCCCTGTACCGGCAAGAGCAGCACAAGAGAAAGCTGACTCCGCTGACGCAGCGCCTTGGCCGATTCGGCAACGCGCTGCGAGTCGAAGGCTTCGCCCTCGCGGAACAGGAGGGCGGAACGTAGTACCCCGGGGAGTGTCCGGACGTGAAAGACGTTGAGAAACCGGGGCACCGGATCGCGTCGCTCGAACACCTCGAGCCGAACCATGTGGATACTGCCGATCGGGCGCCCCTCAGCTGCCGGTTCGGGAACGAGTCCTAGCTGCTGACACGCATCGTCGATGGTCTCCTTCTCGTACTCCGAGTAGCCTTGGTTAGATGCCCAAGCTTGCGTGCATCGGCTGCAAGAAAGCGCGACGAAAAGGGCGAGTCCGAACGCGAGCAGCCGCGTCGCGGTTCGAGACGTCACGCGTTGGGTTTCAGTGACCATGGAGCCGTCGCCGGTCATGCCGAGCCGGAACTGTGCGGCGGGCTAGCTCGAGGCGCCATTCTGTGCCACGCACCGGCAGAGTCGGGCTTCGAGCGTTGGCCCAGAAACTGCAGCGGGGAGCATCGTTCGCAGGACCGGAACAGCCGGTCACCGGTCCGATGCGGGTGAAGCCCTGGTGTTCTCTGCAGGGAATGCACATTTGGAGTGAACGCGGGCCGGGATGGTTGAGTCCACGTTTGGCACAGGTATGGCACAGTTCGATGGCAGCGCGTTGCGGCTTCGGGTGGCTCGCGCGGATGCGGCTCTGGGGGGCGCGTGCTGTTGCGGGTGCGCTCCTGGGGCCCGTTGCGGGTGCGCTCGCTGGTCCCGTTGCGGGGTCAGGGTCAGCTCTGGTCACAATAGCCGTTGCAGCGGTGGGCACCGTCTTGGGCGGGGCGCTCGGCGAGCGGGTCGCCGTTGCCGCCCCGCGACGCGGGTTGCAGGTCGCCTATGTTGCGCCGTCGACTTGCCCCGGCAGGGGCGCCTTCGAGGAGGCCGTGCTGGGACGACTCTCGGCGTCGAAGCGCCGTGAAGTCCACGGGCGCCTGGACGTCAGGATCGAGGCCGTGGATGGCCGATTCCGCGGGAGGCTCCGTGTCCCTGAGTCCAGCGACGCGAGCCTGACGCGCGAGGTTTGGAGCGACGACTGCACCGAGCTCGTGCGGGCGTTGGGGTTCGTCGGCGCGGTGCTCATCGAACCCGCAGCGGCGTCCGGGTCCGAGCCTCCGCCCTTCGCGTCGGAAGCAGAGAACGAAATGGCAACAGAGTCCGCGGCCGTCACTCCGCGCGAGTTGGATGGCTTCGCCGCGGGCCGAGCCGCGAGTGGTGAGCGAGACGCGATTCCCGCTGCGCTCCGCAACGCGAACACTCCAGGGGCTCAGCAAGCAAGACAGCAGGCGCGGCACAAACGCATGGACCGGCGGGCTCGCGCGAGTGCGCAGAATCCGAACTCGGAGCAAAGCCGTTCCCGTGTTTCGCCAGGGCACTGGATCGGTCGCGTGGCTCTCGGCGGCACGGGTCACACAGGGATTGCGCCAAAGGCTACCTTGGGGCCTCGCTTGTCCCTCGACATCGGACGGGAGCCCGCAGCCGGAAACATCGGCTACCTGGGACGCGTCTCCATGGCTGCGGCTTGGAGCGCGAGAGTCCCGGGCACAGTGGGCGACGCTGAGTTCTCGTGGTTCACGTCCCGCCTGGAGGTGTGCGGCAGCGTGGCGAGTGGCCCGCGTTTCGGAGCGACGCCCTGCGCGCTCGCCGACATCGGCACCTACCGGGCCAAAGGCCAGCGGGCACCGAAGCTCCAGTCGTCGCGCGAGCTGTGGCTTTCGGTGGGGACCTCGATTCGTGCCGAAGCGACTCTGACAGGGCCGTACAGCCTGTACGGTGAGGGGGCCGTGGCCGCGCCCCTTCGCCGCCCGCACTTCTATTTCGCCCGTTCGGCCGGGTCTGGTGGCGAGGACGAGGTCCACCGGGTCCCTGGGGCGAGCTTTTCGGCCGGTATTGGTATCAGCGTGCGCTTTTTGTGATCCGCCAAGCTCGCTCGAGCGGTTGTTGAAAGGAGCCCAGGGTGGCGCAATTGGTACTTGCGGAATTCGGGCCCGTCCTGGAGTCGGCAAGTGATGCTTGCGGGCTCGAGCGGGCCGCTGAAGAGAGCTTTCAATTCATATGGCGCAGTCTTCGCAGGCTTGGTGTGCGTCCAGACCACGCAGTGGATGATGCGGTGCAGCAAGTGTTCGAGATCGCGGCGAAGAAGCGCGGGCAGATCGCGGCAGGCCGGGAGCGTGCCTTCCTTTTCAAGACCGCGCTCCTCGTAGCTGCCGATTTTCGACGCAAGCGAGCCAGGTGCCGCGAGGTATGCGACGACGAAGCGCTGCTCGTCGCCATCGAGCCGGCGCTGCCCCCCGACGAGCTCCTGGAACAGCGCCGCAGCCGCGCGCTTCTGGATCTGGTTCTCGACGAGCTGCCAGTCGAGCTGCGCACCGTCTTCGTTCTCTTCGAGCTCGAACGGCTTGCTACCGCGGACATAGCCGGGCTGCTTGCTCTGCCCGTGGGAACGGTGGCCTCGCGCCTACGCCGAGCCCGCGAAGCTTTCCACCTGGGCTCTCAGCGGCTTCGCGCGCGCATGGCTCGAGGAGGGACGCTGTGACCGATCCCATGCGGTGGCGCGATCAGGGGGCCGATGCCTTCGAGGTTGCGCTCTTGGCCTCGGCAGACGCCGATGCCGGCTCGCGAGCTGCGCGGGTTCGGTCCTTGGCTGCGCTGGGTGCTACCTCAGGGCGCCGTGGGGTTCATGACGCCGGGATCGGATGTGAGGGAGGGGGGCGGCTCGGCTCCTTGGGGCGCCTGTCGGTCAAGTGGCTTGGAGTCGGGGCGATCGTGGGTTTGGGCTCGCTTGCCGCAGCTCAGGGCTTGGGTCCGCGCCGTGCGCCGAGCCTCATGCTCTCAGGGGTCGTGGCGACCGTGGGGGCCAGGGCAAGCCAGTCACATCGGTGGGTACCTCGGGTCCAGCACACTCCGGCCAAAGAGGAGGTCCTCGAAGCCACTGCGAGCGATCCCGATGCCGAGAATGCGCCGCACGGGAACGGTTCCAGCTCACGCCCGGCCTTGCTTGACGAAGGTGCGAAGGCGCAGCCGTCGCCGCCCCGCGGTGGTGAGGCGGAGTCGGCCACTGTGCGTCGGGCCGTAGAGGCGTCCGACGGGCTCATGGCGCGGCGCTCGCCAGCGCCGTCGGAGCCGAGGTCACTGAGAGAGGAGCTCTCACGAGAGGTGGCCCTACTCGACCAAGCGCGTGGTCTGCTGTCGCGGGGCCAGCCACGCGCAGCAATCGCGGTGCTCGAACGCCGTGACCGCGAGATCAGGTCCGGAGTGCTGGGTCCCGAGGCCCGACTACTCAAAGTCGAGGCTCTGCTCCGCTCGGGCAACCGGCGGGGCGCCGAGGCGGTGGCCAAGCGTGAGCTGAGCCGGCATCCTCGAGGTCCGCATGCCGACCGCCTACTTGCTCTGCTTGGAGAACAGAAACCATGATCGGAGAGCCTGGCTCGGACGGTTCTTTGAATAGGAGGTGACGCATGGGACTGAGGACAGACTGTGCACTCTGGGTGTTGGTGTTGGCGGCATCAGGCTGCACCTTCCCCGGCATTGAGCTAGGTGGAGAGGATTCGAATCACGGAACCGCGGAAGCAGGCGCTGGCAACGAACTCGGTGCGGGTGGCGCTTCGGCCACTTCGAACGCGACGGGCGGAAGTGCGCAGGCTCCCGACGATGCCACGGGAGGCATCACGGACGACCCGACCGATGCCACGGGAGGCATCACGGACGACCCGACCGATGCCACGGGAGGCATCACG
>CAYRKE010000144.1:17115-19149 GCA_964424695.1 uncultured Polyangiaceae bacterium | reverse complement strand
CGCGTTCCCGGTTTCCTGTCCCTAATTTCTAGTTATTCTCGAACGAACTGCCCCTCTCGTGCCGATCGCGCCTATCTGGGGCAGTAGTATGTAGTATTAGGAGTGTTGGTAGGTCCAAGTATCGGCGAGGGCACCGCCGAAGCTGCCTGCTGTGCGCAACCCGCAACGCCGTCTCGCTCAACACGCTCGGCGAGTCATTTCGCAGACACGCGGCGCCTCACGAGTGACCGTCGAATCTGAGTCGCCCGCGCCCCGGTCTTTGCGATGCTCGGCAGCGCGCTGCAATCGCCCCGGGCTGCGAGCCAGCAGCCGAGCTAGCGTCGAGAGCCCCTCGCCCCATCTCCTCTGCAAACCCTGGGCCTGCCGCACTGGACTGCTCGCAAGAAGCCGCCATGATCGGGTGTCCAACGATCATGACCCCTGCTCTCGCGAACCGTGGCGGCCGAGTGCCGCCGCGCCTCCCCCACCATCGCTGGACTGATTTTGCGAATCTCCGGAGTACTCTGGGGCCAGACCTTGCTAGACTGCGCCTGCGGGGAATGGTGGGCGCCATGATTCGACTCAAGTGCGTGATGGCTTCGTTCCTGGCCAGCCTGGTCGCAGTTGCATGCGGCTGCGGCAGCTCTTCGGACTCCCACGGGGCAAACGACGGAATAGCAGGCTCGAGCGGTTCTGCTGCTCCTGCAACCCCCGCGGGAGCAGGCGATGACCAAGGGGGGGGGCGGAAGCGGGGCATCAGGCTGGAGTGGATCCGCTGCATCTGCAGCCGACGCAGGCGCTGTTGGCGGTGACCAAGGGGGCAGTAGTGACGTCACTGGCGCAACCGCGGGCAGCTACCCAGAGGGCAACAGTGGCGCCCCACCGGGAGTCGCGGGCGGCACCTCAGGAGGCAACAGTGGCGCCCCACCGGGAGTCGCAGGCGGCAGCTCAGGAGGCAACAGTGGCGCCCCACCGGAAATCGCAGGCGGCAGCTCAGGGGGCAACAGTGACGCCCCACCGGGAATCGCAGGCGGCAATCCAGGAGGCAACAGTGGAGCGCTGGGGGGCACTGCGGGCGGCAGCTCAGGAGGCAACAGTGGCGCCCCCGGGGGAACCGCGGGCGACAACGGGACGGCAGGTGGGGCAGGCTCGGCTGTCGGCACTTCTACGACCTGTAGCCAGTGTCCGGACTTCGCGCTCTGCGGCACCGACGGCAGTTGCGGCTCGTGCACCAGCAACGCCGACTGTGAACAGACCGATGAGTGCTCGCTGGGGTTCTGCGTTCCCACGACTTTGCCCGACTGGCGGCTGGAGATCGCGCCCGCAGATTGGGAAGCGCTGAACACGGAGCTCGACACCGAACTCTACGTACCCTGCTCGCTCGGTGCCAATGGAATCGAGTACTCGGAAGGCTGCAGGGTTCGCCTGCACGGAGGCTCGAGCCGCGAGTATGACAAGCGCTCCTTCCACTTCGTGTTTCCAAACGACGTCGATCATCCCGGGCTCACCCGCAAGATCATCCTTCGCTCCGAATGGAACGATCCCTCGTTCATGCGGAACCGGCTCGCCCTGGAGACGTTCCGATTCTATACCCAGATCCCAGCATCCCGCAGCAGGTACGTCAGACTCACGCTCAACGGCGAATACTATGGCCTCTTTCTCGAGGTCGAACGGATCGGGAAGGAGTTCTTGCGGCACAATGGGCGTTCTGACGAGCAGTCGCTCTACGAGGCTGACCCAATAGAAGGCTTGGAGCCGGGTGCTGCCGGTATGGTTCCCCTGCCGGACGAGGCAACCTACCGAGCCGCCTACGACCGCAAGATCGACGAGGACGGGTCCATCGATGACTTGGTGGCGCTCATCGAAGACGTCGTATACGCCGACAATGAAGGCTACGTGAACGAGGGCGCACCTCCCACTCAGCATATTCGAGAAGCCGTCGATATCGACGCCTTCGTCGACTATCTCGCCGTATTGGGAGCAATGCGGAGCTCTGATCAACTCGCTGTGTGCGGTTGCAGCTCCGATAGCAGCGACGACGACAGCACAAGCTGA
>CAYRKE010000144.1:12548-17015 GCA_964424695.1 uncultured Polyangiaceae bacterium | reverse complement strand
ACTCGCTGTGTGCGGTTGCAGCTCCGATAGCAGCGACGACGACAGCACAAGCTGAATCGGCTCGATCAAGTCTGACCCATCTGCAATGGCAAGCGATCGCGCAAAAATCGGATGCGCAGAGCGACTGGCTGAGTTAGCTCTCTCAGGAGGCGTACTCGGTCGAGGCTCCTCACTGGGTCGAGCGGCGACGCTGCAGACGCGCAAGCGTCTCCTCGACGTCTGCCTCCGAGTAGACGAGACCGGGGGAAGCCGCGCCCCCCAGTCGCTCACTCAGAGCGCTACGCGCTTTTCGGAAAAGGACGTCGGCTGGGGTGGAGCCGAGCGCTTCGGAGAGCTCTTCGGGCTTGGCTCGACTTCCCTTCTTCCGCTTGGTCCGCCTCCCTTCCTGCACCTGGAGCTCGGCGCCCAGGGCCACCGTCGCCAACGCCGCGTCCGCAGCCTCGTCTGGACGAAAGCGACCGTGAGGCCCTTCGGCTCCAGCCGCGATCACGTTGGTGAGGTAGGCGAGCTCCTCGATCCGCTCGGCGAAGCCCTTGGGATCCCGTTCGCCCAGCTGCCGCATGGCCACGACGAAGGACGTTCCGTCGTCCGTCGATTGGTCTGCGCTTGCAGCGCCGAGTCGAGGGGGCAGCGGCGCACTCGTAACCTCCCCAATTGCCCCAAGGAGCTCCGCGACGCGCTCCGGAGCGCCAGCACCAGTGCCGGGAGCCACCGCCGGCCGCTCGAGGTTGCGGAAGTAAGCTCGAGTCACGGCGTCGCGAACCGGCCCGTCGCCGTCGGTCGACAGAGGTTTTCGCGCTATGGCCAGGAAGCTCCGCGCAGCACGCGGATCCACATAGCCCAGCCGCGCCCGTCGCTCCTCCCGTTCGGCCTCCACGTCCTCGCTCAGCGATTCCGAATCAGAGAGCACGGAAGTGAGCTCCTCCAAGTCTTCGACGTACCCGCTGGCAAGCGCAGCACAGCGGTCGAGAATGCGGACCAAGAACTCGTGGTGATCCCGATCGAGGGCAAGCACCAGCGCCAGTACGGCGTCCCAACCGTCGTGCGCGAGGGAGATCAACAGGTATCCTTCGATCTCCTCGGAGAGGCAGCTCTCGATGGCCTTGTCCGCCATGCGAGCGTCCTCGCCGCCCTCACCCATGCGCAACATCAGCTCCTCGTTGTCGAGGACCAGCACGATGCTCGAGAGCGCCCGAACCACAAAGTCGTCGGAGAGCTCCGTGATGCGGCGCGCCGCCGCACTATCGCCCGCCTCGAGTAGCACCTCGAGCCAAGCGACGAAGCGTTCCCTGTCGAACATCTCGCGCTCGCCAGGCCGCTCGTTGACGAACAGATCCTCGTCAAAGGCCGCCACGAGCTGCTCGGTCGTGGCAAGCGCGACAATTTCGCCAGCGTCCTCGACCCCGACGTGTCGAACCAGGGCAGAAAACGTCGAAGGCGCGAGACCGCGCACCGTGTGCACGAGATCCGGTGCGTCGATGAGCCGCGCGAGCAGGCTGCTGGTCGCTGTCGGCCGAAGAAGACTGGTCGTCATGGTTGCTCCCCGGTGGTCGTCGAGCTGACGCTCTCGAAGAATGCCTTAAGGCCTGTCAAATGGTAGATCCCGAATAGATCGCTGGCGCTGTGCAGGGCGCGCGCCGAGGACTCCTCGCTCAGGGTCGAGGCCAGTGATCCCACCAGCCCGCGATAGATGCGCCGCAGAGCCCGACGGGCCGTCGGCGTGAATTGCGTCTTCGGATACGCGCGGTGAGTGTACTCGATGGCGAGCTTCGTCAGGGTCCTGACCAGCCCCTCGGAGAAGGAAGCGTACACCGTTCCCTCGGCGCGACGAAGCAGGAAAACTAGGGCATTCCGATGCTCCAAGGCGAAGCCGAGCAGCTCTTCCGAGGCGAGCCGATAGGGATGAACCGGGTCGAGCCCCTCGATACGGCGCTTCGAGCCAAGCGCTTTCACGCGCTGCCGGAGAAGCGCCGTGAACTCACGAACCAACTGAGGAGGAATCGCTGCCTCGAAGAGTTCTTCCTTGCTGGGGAAGTACTTGTAAAGGTTACCAATGGAGGTGCCGGCCTGTGCTGCGATGCGGCCAAGGGTCGCCCCCGCGTACCCCACGCGCGCCAGCTCCTCGGCCGCAGCATCGAGGATCGCTTGACGCACATGTTCCTTGGGTTTCTGGGCCATGCTCCGCTACCAGCTGGTTCCAGGAGACCCCCTTGTCGAAAAGGGGTACCAAAAGAGAATTCGCAATTCCCTTTTGGTACCGGTTCACCGACGTGTCAAGCCCGCTCCCGGCACCCTCGCTGCTTCGCGTCCTCACTGCGCTATCCAAGCTCTCACTCGGGACAGTAGGTTATATCCGTCACGAGGCACGACAGTTCACGGAGCACAGCAGCGGATTCCAACGTCAACGCCCCGGTAGTCACGGTTGGTCTCGTGACCGGCGTCGCATCGCATGAATTCCATGTCGTAGTAGAAGGCGCCACCGCGAAGGCGGCAGTAATCCGATCGGTCTACCTGACCGCCGCAGGAATCCTCCCACTCCCATTCATTCCCGCTGAGGTCGTAGACGTCCCCGTAACCTTCCAGGGGCGACCGGCACGTACTCAGCGTCCCCACTTCCACCGGTGCGTCGTCCGTCAACGAATAGTCGTGCCCATTGCACCGCGTGCCTTCGTACAGGTCCCCGTACGGGTACGCATTGTCCGCAGCCCCCGATACGCACGCGTTGTGCCACTGGCTCTGGCCCGCATTTGTGTAGTCGTAGTACCCATTCGGGCCTCCCGCCCGGTTCCCACACATCCGCTTCCCCACTCCCTCGCAATACGCGTATGCATCGCACCAGTCCACGCACACCACAGGATAGTTCGCCCTGGATACGGGGTCCCAGTCGCAAGACCCGCTGGTGTCCGGGGCATAGCTCGTGTTCCATGTGCACCACGTATCCTGCCCGGCTGTCGACGGCGCTGGCGTCCCGTTCAGCCACGCTGCGTACTGCCCTTGCGTCACCTCCGTCTGGTCGATGCAGTACCCCTCCGGGAGCATCACCATCGGCGACGCCCCCGGCGTCGCTGGGCATACCGCTTCACAGCCATCGTCTGGGCTCCCTGCTGCGGGGCGATTCGAGTTCCCGTACCCCACGTCGCACGTCGACGTGCAAAGCCCCCCCTCACATCGACGCGCCGCCACGTGCGTGCTTGCGCAGACTCGTCCGAACTCTCCGCAGTTGTCCTCATCGGTCCACGTATCCAGCTCGCATCCGTCGTCTGGCGCACTCCCTCCAGGCCGATTCACGTTCAGATACCCGGGCAAACACGTCGATGTGCACACCCCTGCATTGCAGCTCCGCGTCGCTACGTTCGTCCCCACGCACTCGCGCCCCTCCCCTCCGCAGTTGTCCTCGTCCGTCAACGTGTCGAGCTCACATCCATCGTCTGGCGTGGTCCCTCCGGGCCGATTCACGTTCAGATACCCGGGCAAACACGTCGATGTGCACACCCCTGCATTGCAGCTCGGGGTCACCACGTTCGTCTCCGCGCACTCGCGCCCCTGCGCTCCGCAGTTGTTCGCATCCGTCAACGTATCCAGCTCGCATCCGTCGTCTGGCGTGGTCCCTCCAGGTCGATTCACATTCAGATGCCCGGGCAAACACGTCGATGTACACACCCCTGCATTGCAGCTCAGCGTTGCCACATTCGTCTCCGCGCACGGCCGCCCCTGCCCTCCGCAGTTCGTCACGTCCTCCAGCTCACAGCCGTCGTCTGACATGCTCCCTCCAGGCCGATTCACATTCAGATGCCCGGGCAAACACGTCGATGTGCACACCCCCGCACCACAGCTCAGCACTGCCACGTTCGTCCCCGCACACTCGCGCCCCTGCTCTCCGCAGTTGTCCGCATCCGTCCACGTGTCGAGCTCGCATCCGTCGTCTAGGGCACTCCCAACCGGGTGATTCACGTTCAGATACCCGGGCAAACACGTCGATGTACACACCCCCGCACTGCAGCTCAGCGCTGCCACGTTCGTCCCCGCACACTCGCGCCCCTGCTCTCCGCAGTTCGCCACGTCCTCCACCTCGCATCCGTCGTCTGGTGCACTCCCAACTGGTCGATTCACGTTTAGGTACCCGGGCAAACACGTCGACGTGCACACTCCCGCATCGCATCTCGCTTGGTCCACCCCCTGAGTCGTCAGGCACGCTCGTTCGCACCCCCCGCAGTTCAGCACTTCATTCAGGATATCTGTTTCGCATCCGTCGTCCGGCTGTGGCGCCACCGGCTGCCAGCAGTTCGCGCGACCCGTTGTGCACGTCGAGGTGCACACTCCGTCCTCGCAGAACCAGTCTTGCACGCCCTCTGTATCGCATTCCCTCCCACACCCTCCGCAGTGAAGAACGTCCTCCAGCAGGTCCACGCACGCCCCTGGGCACTGCGTCCCGCTGCATTGCCCGCCAGTTCCCTCGGGCGTTGTCCC
>CAYRKE010000144.1:7659-12448 GCA_964424695.1 uncultured Polyangiaceae bacterium | reverse complement strand
ACGACACCCAGGCCTCCGGTACCAGCACCTCCGGCTTCGGTCCCCCCTATAGCCGTGCCGGAACCTCCGGTTTCGCTTCCCCCAGAACTGATGCCTCCGGTGCCTGCGTTTCCGGTTCCGGCTTCAGTGCCTCCGATGCTGACTCCCCCGGTCCCTCCGGCGCCCCCTGACTCCGGCCGGGATGCGCCCGTCCCCGCGCTCCCCGCTTCTTCCCAGTAGGCGCCCTCGCCCCCGGCTCCCGCAGTTCCGCCACGGCCACCGGTGCCGTTGCCACCGCCGCCTTCACTCTCGCCGACGCCACCTCCAGCGCGGCCACTGTCCCCGCTGCTGTCGGCGATGCCGCCGCTTCCGCCGCTATCTCCACCACGACCGCTGTCCGCGCTGGTGCCTTCGACGTTGCCGCCCCCCTTCCCGCTGCCGCCTCCTGCACTGCCACGGCCGGCGCTCCCACTCGCCCCCCCACTCGCCCTTTCGAGGTCGTTCAGCCCGATCAGCGTCTGGCACGAGGCCACACTCCCCAGCAGCATCACTCCACACAGTCGCCGCGCTCGTTGACCTAGCCTTGCCATTCAGACGCTCTTCTCCAGCAGAAGCGGACCACCGACCGACCGCCATGCTATCACGTTCGCCACTGGCAGTGCGGACCAGAGGGTGCGGCTCGACTCCGTATTGCCCCACGGTCGCACGCGTGACGCGATGGCCCTCCAACATCACCGGTCTATGCCCCAAAGTCCACCCTCCGGAGCGCAGCACGATCGCGGGCGCGATCGGTCCCGGCCTGGCTGCGTCTGGTTTGCTCTGGTGGGTGACCGTCTGCACGATGACAGCGCCCACCGGCCACCGTCCGAGTGCGGCGATCTCGGCCTCACCCGCGAGGATCTGCTGGCGCTGCTCGGCTGAGCCACCGGGGCCCGTCGCCCAGCCCGGTGACGGCCGTGCCTCCGCGCTTCCACTCCGTGCGGTACGTCGGTGTACTCGTCTCAGGGACCCGCGCGATTTGCCTACGCATCGGCCGAGCGCGAGGCCCGCGCCTGGCCCTTGGCCGGCGCAGCGACGTCGACCGCCAACGTGTACAGCCCCAGCAAAGTGACCGTGGCGTGGACGGTGATCGAGGTGCCCGTGAGGTGGTTATAGAGCGACAGCCGGAGCTCCCGCCCGTCGAACCGGTCCAACTCTGGAGGATACACCGACAGGGCCGTGTCCTGAATGGCGGAAAGGTCGCTGGTCGAAGTCAGGGTGAGAACGAACGAGCCCGACCACGACCACTCCGACAAGAACGCCCGCATTGGCGCGCGGAGTGCAGCGGGGGCTCCAACGCACCACCGCCCACTCACGTCCCTGCCACGTCTTGACAGTGCCGTAACCTCCGCCATGATGCCCTGTGGCGCGGGGGCAGGTTATGCGGCGAAGCTTGAAAGGTGTTCACTCGGAATGACGAGCCGCGAAACTGGATCGAGCGCCAAAGGCGGGTTTCCGCTCTGCTTGTTGGTGTCGTCGCCAACCGGAACCCAATCCATTGCCGTGCTGACGCCGGGAACGACGTACACGATCGGCCGTTCACCCGCGTCGGATATTCACATAGAGGATCCTGCCGCGTCCGAACAGCACGCCACGATCATCGGTGGCAACCCACCCACGATCGTGGACCTGGGCAGCGAGCACGGCACCTGGGTTGGGAATCGTCGGCTCGCTCCACTCGTTCAGAGCCCGATTCCTATCAACGCGACCATCGTCATTGGGAAAACGGTGGCGAGGTTCGCGCAGAGCCGCCCTTCCGGGACCTACCGTCTCGATCTTCCCTTGGCAGGCCGCACTCACGACGGCACGGCGGCGGTGCCGTCGCCCGGCGCAGGCTCGCCACCACCAGAGCTCCCGACAGAGCCGGCCAGCGAGGCCATGAAGCGCGTCCACTCGCTCGCAATCTTAGTGGCGGCCAGCAATGTCAGCGTGCTGATCATTGGAGACACAGGGGTGGGAAAGGAGGTTCTGGCACGCACGATCCACGAGCGCTCGGCACGCCGAAACCGCCCCCTCGTTTCCCTGAACTGCGCGGCGATCCCGGAGAACCTGCTCGAGAGCGAGCTCTATGGCTATGAGAAGGGGGCGTTCTCGGGCGCCGTGGCGTCGAAGCCAGGGCTCTTCGAGACGGCCGACGGCAGCACGCTGTTCTTGGACGAGGTGGGCGACCTCCCTCTGGCTTCCCAAGCGAAGCTCCTCCGCGTCCTCGACACACGAGAAGTACAGCGGCTCGGAGCCGTGCGCCCCAGGCGAGTGGACGTGCGCGTCATTTCGGCGACGAACCGCGACCTACCGGCCGCGATCGCTCAGGGGCTCTTCCGTTCCGACCTTTACTATCGTTTAAACGGCATGACGATCGCGGTCCCGCCGCTGCGCGAGCGGCCGGAAGACATTGTGCAGCTGAGCATGGTCTTCGCCGCGGAACTCTCGGGTGGTCAGCCCCCCCGATTGACGCCCGAAGCCGTGGCCCGGCTTCAGGCTTGCCCGTGGCACGGCAATGCGCGTGAGCTCAAGTCGGTCATCCATCGGGCTCTGCTGCTGGCGCAGGGCAGCGTCATCGACGTCACCCATCTCGAATTCAACGCGGCCCCTTCGATCGCGACCAAGCGAAGGTCGCGCGCTTCCGAAGCCCCGCGCTTTCCAGACACCGAGCCCCCCACCGCAGCTGTGGCGGACAGGCTGCGTTTTGAGCTCGAGGAACGCGAGCGTCGCAAGATCCGGGAGGCCCTTCAGCAGACCGGAGGCAGCCAGAAGGCAGCTGCAGCGCTCCTCGGTGTCTCGAGACGCACCCTGATCAAGCGCCTCGAGCGCCTGGGAATGCCCCGCCCGCGCAAGCACGTCGCCGCCAAACGAGCAACGTCAAAACCACCCAAAGCGGACCCCAAACCCCACGCGCTCGGGCGACCAAACTCGCAGAAGCCACCACGCTGAATTGACACCGCAGGCCGTCGGACGAGCCGAGCCTCCCGGGATCGGTGGCCCCTGCACCCGACGCGATTGCCGCTGAAGCCTGCGCGGCCCCGCTCGCGCCGGCACTCGCTGCGGGTGCATCGTCCTCGGACGCTCCTGCGCCGCCGCTGCCGCCGGCGGCTGACGGCGTGGCAGCACCAGTCTCGGTCAGCGCCTCGTCGACGAGGTCAGCATAGTGACCCGGGATCACGTAAGTATTCCAGGTCTCTGCCGCCAGACAGTCCCCGGCCTTGCGTGAGTAAATACCCACGATTTCGTCCTGGTCATTGAGAGCAGGGCCACCACTATCGCCGAGGCAAGTTGTCGTACCGGCGACGACGAAGGTGTGCGCCGGGGTGGCTGAGCTCTCGACGCCGGTCGCTCCCACATGGCTGATGCGCACATCGCGGACCATTCGCCGTTCGTAGACGCCGGCCGCCGTCTCCTCGCCGTACCCTAGGAGCTTCACCGTCTCGCCAGCTCGAACCACGTCGCCGCTGTGAACCGCAAAGGGAGACACCTGTTCGATGGGGGTGTCGAGGACCAGAACGGCGAAATCGTCGCGGCACGTGTGCGTCGTCGGAGTGGCGAGCACACGGCTGACGTGCGCCACCGTGTCTTCCTGAGAGGCCGTGGTGCCCACGTGCACCGCAATGGTTTCCGGCGCCAGTGGCAGGCCAAAGGTACCCGCGCCGCTCCCCTCGTCAATCAGGTCGCCGGCGCCCGAACAGACGAAGGAACCGCTGGCTTGCGGCCACACGCAGTGCTTGGCCGTAACCACCACCAGCGGCGAAATGAGTGTACCGGTGCAGCTCGAAGGAGTCTCCTCGCCATCGTCGAGCGTGAGCAGAACGATCCCATCGTACTCGGGTGTCGAAGGCTCGCCTCCCATGATCGCATGACGGGAGCGACCGAGGGAATCGAGCTCCGCGCTGCCGCAACCCGCTCCCAGCCCGAGCGCGAGGCTCGCAACACCGAGAGCGAGACCCCACCTGGAAAGCCCGCAGACACTGTGATGAATCCGCATGGGCCTCCGTGACGGCACGTTCGAGTCCGCGCATCAGTGTCGAAAGAGCGCGACCGTCAGCCTAACCAGCAAGTTCGGCCGCCAACCAGTCACGCCCACCCCATGAGGTTCGACTGCGCTGCCGCCACACCGTCAGCCCTGGTAGGAGTCCCACGGCGCATGCCCCGCTCCCGGGCTGCGCTTCAGCACGCACCGATGGGTCACCTGAAGTGCACGCGGGCTGCACTTCAGGCGACGCGCCCGTCGCTCGCCGCTCAACTCGCGGCTCGAAGAGTCCGGAAGAGGACGTGCGTTAGCAGCGTGAATCGCAAAACGTCGGCCAGGCGTTAGCTGCACCCCGCGGCATGGCACGCCGATTGCTCACCACGGCGGGATTGCCTCGCATTGTCCGAAGGCAAGGACGCCACTTCACCTACAAGGAACCTACCCATGCAGTACCGCAACGCGCGCGCCACACACTCCAAGGCCTGCTACCTACTCAGTATTCTTGCCTTGGGGTGCGCTGCCAGTGCGCTCGGATGCGAAGACGGAGACAGCAACCCGGAAGCCGATGACGCAGCGGGCGCGGGCACGAGCGCCCAAAGTGACGACTCACCCGCGTCGGCCGCAGGTGCCAGCGGTTCCAGCTCTGATGCAGCCGAAGCAGGCACCTCGTCCCTAGAAGCGGGTGCTGCGGGCGCTAACGCGCAAGCGGGCGCAGGTGGCGACACTGCCAACGATGGCGACGATGACGACACTGCCGACGATGACGACACTGCCGACGATGACGACACTGCCGACGATGACGACACTGCC
>CAYRKE010000144.1:1323-7559 GCA_964424695.1 uncultured Polyangiaceae bacterium | reverse complement strand
GCCGACGATGACGACACCGCCGACGATGACGACACTGCCGACGCAGTTCTCTGTCAACTTCCGGATGGAACGACCGTACCTTACGACTACTCGCGTGGGCTCGTGGACGAATACTCGTTCGAACTGTTCGCGAGCTGCGAACTCGGCGGACAGATTGAACCTCTATTCCTGGAGGACCCCGAGGAAATGACCGTCATCCTCGAATTCACCGCCGGACTCACCGACTGGTATCGCGCACAGATCCTGGAGTGTCCAGACGCCGCTCCTGGCACCAGCGAGGAAGAGTTCGGCCTCTTGCCCCCTCACGAAACCGGCCTCTCACGACGTGACGTAGCCGCGGCCATCGACCTGTTCCTCATGGTGATCGATCGGCACGACATCTTGGACGATGCCATGACGGCAGACCAGAAGGTCGCTCTGCGCGCCAAGCTAGAAGCGGTCGGCGCCAACGCGGTGACCGTCGACAGCGACGAACCCACGCTGCCGCTGGACCCCTGCCCGATGTCGTACTGAAAGCCTCGATCCGAGGGCGCGCGCCGCTCGCCCCTGGTGCAATAGAGCCCCGACAGAAATACCCGCATGCATTCACTAGCACTTCGACTCCTCGCAATCGTTGGCCCGGCACTCGTCGGCTGTTCGTTCGCGCTCAACTTCGACGCCGACCAATGCTCATCGAATGCAGACTGCAGTGGCCTGGGCTCTGCCGTCTGTTCCATGGGGACTTGCGTGGCCGCAACCGATGGTGCGGCAGGCGCCTCAGGAGCCTCGTCATCGGCGTCGGCGTCGGAGCTACTGGGAAACCAGGGATCCGATGATGACGAAGCGATGACTCTGGAGGGCGGAGCCGGAGGTTCTGGGGCTCAGGGGGACGCGGGAGCAGCTGAGCAGGCCGGGGCTTCGACGGGTTGTACCTCCACCGAGCAATGTGTTGCCGACAACCTGGACGAGCCCTACGTCTGCACGGCCCCTGGGGCCGAGTGCCTCTCGCTGAAGACCGCGGAGTGTCCTCTCGTCTTTGGGGAATACAACGACGACGACTCCATCGTCGTCGGGGCCTTCCTCGACATCCCAGCGGCTGCGCCTCTCTCCCAGATGTCGGTACTGAACGTCAAACTCGCGCTCAAGGAATTCAACGAATCAGTCGGCGGTCTGCCAGGCGGGCCCCTCGGCGCGCTTCGGCCTTTGGCGATGGTCGTGTGTCGCAACGACCCTGAGCTGATGGCGGCTGGAGCCAAGCATCTGATCGAAAACGTCGGCGTGAGCGCCGTGCTAGCGCACCTGCCCAGCGCAGAGCTCAAGACGCTATTCGTGGACCATGCGCTACCGAACGACACGTTCGTTCTCAATCCAGGGTTTGCCGACAACTCGCTCACGTCGCTCTCTTCGGGTGGGCTCTTCTGGCACGTCATCGGTGACGTCCGGGACGTTGCCCCCGCCTACGTGCCACTGCTCGCGAGAATCGAGACGTATCTCAACCTGGGCATGGATGAGGAACTTCGCGTCGCGATGCTGGTCGCGGATCGCTATGCCGAGAAGAGCATTGCAGACACCATGGCGTCTCAGCTGCAGTTCAACGGCCGCTCGGCGCTCGACAATGGCGACAACTTCTATTCGGCCACCGTGCCCGCGATGGCGGACGATCCATCGGCTGACTACAGCGAGGTCAACGTGGCGCTCTCCGAGTTCTCGCCCCATGTCGTCATCGCCGTCACGCGCGACGAGTTCGTCTACAAGATCCTACCCGTCCTCGAAGAAGCGTGGCCCGTCGGCGACAACGCACCGCCGCGACCGTTCTACGTGCTGCCCACGGCCCTCTCGGCCAACACCGATCTCCTCGATTTCATCTCGCTCGACGGCCATGGCACGACGAGCGCAGACAAGCAGCGGCGCTTCGTGGGCGTTGCCCCAGAAGCTCCCGAGGATCTCACGCTCTACAACAAGTTCTTGGTCCGCTTCATCACGGAGTACCCGGAGTTCGAAAATCCGGGCGGGCTCGAGAACTTCTACGACGCCGTCTACCTCCTGGCGAATGCCATGTTTGCCGCCGGATCCGTGGCCCAGATCACGGGCAGCGATATTGCTCGGGGCATGCAGCGGATCGTCTCGGGTCCTGTGAGCGTCGACGTCGGCCCCACGAGCATCGCAGACGGATTCTCGGCCCTCGCCGCTGGTGGTAACATCCGTATCAACGGCACGATGGGGCCAGCCGATTTCGACCCCGGCGTCGGCGCTCGGCGCGGGCAAGGGAGCATCTACTGTTTCGCGCAGTCTGGCTTCACGCTGACGTTCGCCTACGACGTGCTCCGATACGACTCGAGCTCTGACGACCTGGTCGGGGACTTCACGTGCTTTTCAGGTTTCTAGCCCCGGCGCCCCGTGAACACTTAGGACAACCCATGGCAGAAACATCGTCGCACGACATAGTAGCTGAATCGCCCTCCGGTGAGGACCTACTCGAGAAGCTCATGCCAGGCGACAGGCTTGGCTCGTACCAGCTACTCACACCCATCGCCCGTGGCGGGATGGGCATGGTCTGGGCAGCGCGCCGCACTGGCCGGCTTGGACTCCCCCAAATCGTCGCTGTCAAAACGGCGCTGAGCGAAGCGACCGAGCAGACCGAGCAGCTATTCTTCGATGAGGCTCGCGTCGCCGCATCCATCGACCACCCCAACGTGTGCCGAGTACACGACCTCGGCGAGGAGGGTGGCGTCCTGTATCTCGCCATGGACTGGATCGACGGCGCTTCGCTGTCGATGGTCGTGTCTGCGGTGAAAGAGCGCCGCCTCGACTTCCACTTGGCCGCGTACATCGTCGCCGAAGCTTGCGCGGGGCTGCACGCAGCACACGAGCTTCGAGACGAAGAGAACCGGCCGCTCCATGTGGTGCACCGCGACGCAACGCCACAGAACATCCTGCTTTCGGTCAAGGGCGCCATCAAGGTGACCGATTTCGGCATCGTCAAGACGAATAACCAAGCTCATCAGGAGACGCAGGCCGGCGAAGTCAAAGGCAAGCTTTCGTATCTTGCACCGGAGCAGCTGCTGGGGAAACCCTGCGATCGGCGCGTCGACATCTTTGCCCTGGGCGCGGTATTGTACCTGGTGTCCACCGGAAAGGACGCGTTCCGCGACCAGAGCGCTGGAGGCACGCTCCTTCAGGTGCTCAAGGGTTGTCCGGATCCCCCCACGTCACTGGTCCCTGGCTACCCCGCGGAGCTCGAGCGCATCGTGTTTCGGGCGTTGGCGTCGCAACCCGAGGAACGGTATGAAACCGCCGAGGAGTTCCGGAAAGCACTGCTCGCGTTCATCCGCCATTCGAATGTCAAGGTTGGCCCCGAAGATGTAGCGCGCCTCGTCAATCAGCGTCTCGGGCACGCCATGGAACAACGCCGCGCCAAGCTGCGCGACGCGCAGCGGGAGTTCGACTCACAATCTGCCATCGTACGGGTAACGTCGCAGCCCGCCGCTGGCGCCTCCGGCAGCGGGCCATCGCCCGCGAGCCAAGCGTCGAATCCAGCGCCCGGCACACTCACCCCCAACCCCGTCGCGGTCGATGTCGAGAGGAGTCGGGTTCGGACTAGCCATTCACTGCCGCGCCTAGCAGGCGCCGCGATGATCGTCGCGATGCTCGCGCTCATCTGGCGTTCTGGCAGCCAAGCGATACCGCACGACGCCGCCGCGCAGAGCCGCGGCGTGGAGATCGGCCTGGGCATCCGAGGCCGCGATTTTGCGTCGAGGCTCGAGTGGGGAACCGCCTCTGCCGACGGATCTTGGAGCGGCGGTGATCTCTCAGCGACCGGCAAAGCGGGGCAGCTTGCGCACAGTCGGGTCACCGCCGCCGCAAAGCAGGGCGAGAGTGCGTCGAGCACGAGCGCCGGGGATTATGGAAGCCAGCCCGTGACCGTAAACCAGAAAGAGACTGGAACCGAGGGTTCCAAGTCTCGGGCCGCTCTACCGCGGCGTGACGGGGCTGCGAAACGCTCGCCCAGTCCAACCGAGAAGGCCACTGGCAACGAGCCTGCGAAGGAGGACCAAGACGTCACGGCAATTGCCGAGTCCACGTCTGCCGCGTTCTCCGAGCAACTCCCCCCACGCCGCTCACCACGCACCATTGACGTGACTGACCCCTTCAAGGAGTAGCGATGCTTGGTTTCAGCAACAACGCTCGCCGAGGGAAAGGCTTCGGCGAACGCAACCTCCTCGCGCATCTGGGAGGCCGAGTCGCTGTGACCTGGCTACTCGTCCCTTCAATATCGCTTGTCTCCCTGCATCCCTGCATGGCTGCAGAGCCCGAGAGGGGTTCCGAGGCCGCGCCTGCGACCCCCGCAGCCCCGAGTCCCACGGCCTCCCCCTCCAAGGGCGCCTCGGAGAGCGACAGACAAGTCGAGGCGGCTCGAGCGCACTTCTTTCGCGGCGTCAAGTACTACGAGGCGGGTGACTACCGCTGGGCACTGCTCGAGTTTCGACGTTCCTTCGAGCTCTCGGGGAACTATCGAGTGCTGTACAACCTCGGGCGCGTCAACGACGAATTGAACCAATACGCTGATGCCATTGATGCTTACGAAACCTACCTGAGTAGGGGCGGGAACGAAGTCGAGCCTGCGCGGCGGGCGGAGGTCGAGCGAGACCTCGAGCTGCTCCGTTCGAGGACCGCGCGCCTCACCATCACGGTCAGCGTCCAAGACGCCGAAGTGCTCGTCGACAATCGCGTCATCGGCAAGAGCCCGCTCCCCCAATCCGTCCGGCTCGATGCGGGAGAGCACTTCATCACGGCCCGGCGCCCCGGTTATGACCAAGAAGAGCGCCGCATCGTCGTGGCATCGGGCGATGCCGTCGAAGAGCGGCTCGACCTCCGCGAGCGGCCACGCGGGGTGCTGCCCGCTTCACCTATGAAGGCCGCCCACCGCCAGTCCCCTCAGGGTCCGGCCAAGCGGGATTCCGGGACGAGCATGTTCACGACGGCAGCGTGGATCGGCACGGGTACACTCGCGGCAGCAGCGGGCGTGACGGGCGCCCTCGCCTGGATGCAGGCGGACAAGCTCGCGGAGTTGCGTGACACTCCGACCTCGTCGGCCGATGAGCGCAGCAAGGCGCGGAGCCGCGGCAGGCTTCTGGCCACGACCTCCGACGTGCTCACCGCCGCAGCGGTGGTCACGGGAGGTACGGCGCTCTACCTCACGCTAAGCGGCGGAGACGACAGCCCGAGCACGGACCGCGGCGTCGCGAAGCTCGGCCTGACTGGGACGCAGCTCGTCTTCACGTACACCCAATAGCGGAACCCGCAATTCTGGATGCCCCATGTCGTTACACAAGCGTTTTCCTGCTCTAGCTCAGCTCGCCGATCTTCCCTGTGAGGACGCCAAGACGGTTCGCCTGGATCTGTCCAAGACGCCGCTTCAGGTTGCCGCTCCGGAACGGTCGCCGCGACAGTACGACATGATGGAAACGCCTAGCGATCATCAAGGAACGACTCGAGTCGACCTATCAGGGCTCGCCAGGTTCGCGCGCGACTGCAAAGGCTCCGAGGGCTACGCCGACGCCATCATCGAGCGCCTGGGGCCTGAGCAGGGATCACAGGCTCCATCGCCGTCCCACGATGGCGCACGGCGCGAGGGTCCAACGGTGCTGATCGATGGCGAGGTGCCGAACCGGGATTCTCTGCCAGTGGACGTGCCCACCGAGACCGGTGAGCGCCCGGTGGCACAGGCCTCGCCGCTCAGGGAGGATCCCAAGCAGCGAACGGTAACGGCTGTCCATCGGCGGATCCGAAACAGTCGGCGCGCCGCGTCGGATCGGCCCGATCGTTGGCAAGCAGCGTGGTGGGGCATCTTGGGGTTCGGGTGCGGATTCGGAGCGGCGTTGGTGCTGCAGCCCTATCTGGATGGGCCTTGGGGGCGGCAGTTCGTGGCGTTTGTGCAGCGCATCTGGGCTGGCTGATCGCCGCATTCGGCTGCGCCAGACGGCCTATCCATGGCAACCCGAGCCCGAACCCGACTCTGAGTCGCGAGGGCGGAGACCGTGGCCGATTCGAGTGCGCGCAGGAGCGACAGACCGCCACGCCGCGCACCGAGGACCGGCGCGCAGCGTACGTGGGTACGTGAGCACCGAACCCTAGGCGCAACCCCCCAGGCTCCCCCCACTCGGGTTGCTGCCCGAGTGGGACCCCGAGCCTGAGGTCCCCCATGTGCGAGGTGAATCGCGCAGCGTGCTGGCGGGTTGGAGGCATCGCGCAGCGTG
>CAYRKE010000144.1:0-1223 GCA_964424695.1 uncultured Polyangiaceae bacterium | reverse complement strand
GCTGGGTTGCGCAAGCGATTGGCATCGTGGTCCATGGCATCGCGGTCCTTCCGCGTTCACCCGAAGCGCAGCGCCGCTGCACTTCCTGTCGCGGCCGACGACGCTTCATGCGGTGGGCTTCGCCGTTTGCCGTGTTCTTCCCGCCGCTTCGCGAGCGCGCGGCTCGGTACGTCCGTTGCAACTTATCGCGAGCGCGGAGTGCAGTTACCCGTTAGCCGGAGAAATCTCATGATTAGGACACTACAAATCGGAACCGCTTGCCTGTTCAGTCTCATCGTCCCCCTGGCCTGCAGCTCGGGCGGGAGTGACCCGAGTGAGCCGCTAGGAACGGTTTCGAGCGCAGCTGAGCACGTCAAGTGCACAGACGCGGAACCCCATCACACCCTCATCAGTGACCTCGTGCTCGCGAGCCTGCAGGAGAACTTCTCCTTGACTCAACTGAGCGTCGACTCGTCGGGTGCTATCGTTGGCCCGCCGGACATGCCGGATGCCGTCGCCGGGCAGCTCGAACTCGTCAACACCGTGCCCGATGCCCAGGCTGGGGTTGCCGAAGCGCTCGAAAAGGTCTCTGGCCTGACGCCGTACACGGTGGCCAGCGTCGCCGTCAATCCCAGCATCGACGGCTGCACCGATCTCCTGGCGTGGACCGCCGACGGAACCGCCCTGACCAACACGCTAGTCTACGACGTCGACGTGACGGACACGCCCGAGAAGTCTTGGAAGACGACTCGAAACGAGTTCATCAAGGTTTGCCCCTTGCTGAAGGTCAGAGGAGACAAGTCCACCGTTGACCCCGCTGGCGACGGCAGCACGAATCTGCCAGCGAGCTCGACCGTAAGTGCCACGGGTGTTCTCGCCAACGCTTGGGGCCTCTGCCCATCAGGCTCCAAGGCGGGTACCTACTGCAAGCTCAGGTACGCGACGGGGGTCAATTGGACGGGACGCAAGTGCACGGCCTACTACGGGAGCCTGCGCTGCCTGCTCTACTGAGAGCGTGAGTCGACGAGCTACCGCTGCCAACGAGTCGTGGGCGCCCCCAATGTGTCGGAGGCGCCCGCTGCGCCACCCCGGTCACCGCTCGACGCGGCACAGCCGCCTGCGGCGACCGGGTTCGCCATTCCCGACCTGTGACAATGGTCACTCCCCCGTGCGATTCGTCCGAGACAACGGTGCCACCGTTCCGGAGCATCGATCACGACCTCGCGACAACGGTGGGACCGTTC
>CAYRKE010000143.1:0-19193 GCA_964424695.1 uncultured Polyangiaceae bacterium | reverse complement strand
GCGCCACTTGATGCCACTCCTTCCACTGTCCGAGATTTGTGACCGCTGATTCAGATCTTCGTCGGATCGATGATGTCGAGTCCGAGTCCCTCTTCCTGCCACAATGCAGCCGCGTCGGCGGTACCGCCTGAGCCACTGCTCACGCTTCCATCCCAAACGGCCAGGACAATAGGCACTACGTCGAAGCGGCGGGCAAACTCCTTGACTCGACGCTTGACTTCCATATTTGCTTCGAGGAACGCGGCGGGCAGGTCCTCGTTCGAAGGACGCTGGGTTCGGAGCGGCGAAGTGAACTCGATGCGCGAGTCCTTGTGGAGTTGTGCGAAAATCGCGCTCCAATGACCACCAGCGGAGAGCTCCAGAAAATCCGCCCTCGGGAGCGGCATCACCACGGTTGCTCGGAGGCCGCGCTCTACCAGCTCTTGGAGCACGATGAGATCCGCACCACTCGCAGCTTGACCAAAGCCGTGCACGACGCCGTACCCCTTGATGCGATCTCTGACGAGATTGCGCAGCTTGCCCACCTTGGCGGGCGGAAGGCGGGGTATCGGCCGGCCTTCTGCGTCCACCATGTGCCCGAAGTAGACGAGCGGTCGGGGCACAGGAAGGACCTCATCGAACCGATCACGATTCTGTCCCAGTGCCTCCAGGTCAAGGCGCGCTTGTTTGCGCATCACCGAGATGTGGTCGTAGAGGCCCGCGGCCTTGCCGGCAGCCTTGGCGTACCAGCCACGGGCGCTGTCGTACCGCCCCATCAGCAGCTCAGCCTCCCCGACGGTCGCCAAACCCCAATCGTCTAGGTGGGAGACATCTGCCTTCAGCAACTGGTCACGAACCTGTTCGGCGAAGTGACGCATTGCCGACCGATCGCCGCACTGGAGCGCCATCGCCGCGGCGTTGATTCCGTTGAAGGTGTCCCCAATTCGTTCGTAGGTCTCCCGATAGAGCTGATATGACTGTTGGAGGAATGCACGGTCCCCGCTGCTCATCCACCGCGCCTTGTAGCTGCCAGCCAATAGACCACCTGTCTCGGAATCGAGCTCCCCTTCGTGGTAGAGCAACTCGAGGAGCCTAGTTCCCTCATCGATCTTGTCCAATTTGCGCAGAGCAAAGGCGCGCAACTGCCGCACGCGCAGCGTCTCCGGCTCGGCTCTGAGCACGTCGAGGGCTAGCTCGAACTGACCTCTGCCGTTCAGTATCTCTGCTGCCGTGATCACTGGCGCCAGGTTGGTTGAGGCCGTCTTGCGCCACTGTTCCACGAGCTCAAGGATGTATTGGGAGTCCCCCCTTGCCGCTGCGTGCATCTCATCGACGAAGTCGGCGGTCACACGCGCCGCCCCCGCCTCCTTGATTTCGGCAACGAACTCATCGGTCACGCGCGACTCGGCGGCTTCGACGCGTGCTGCCAGCGTGCCTGCCTCGAGCGGCTTGCCACCGAGCACCGTGCTCAGGATCTCGAGGAGCTGGTCGAGCTGATCCCCCTCTGCCTGCGCCGTGCCGTTGAAGTCTAGCCAGGGCGGCTCAGCAAGGTACGGGGGCATGGGACTATCATCGAGCCTGAGGGGGATCAGCCTGAACGCTGGGTCTTCGACGGCCCGATTCTTGATCACCTTCGCTTCCTCTTGGCATGAGGGCGATGCGAGCCAACCTCTGCTCACGAGCACGACCGCAGCGTGGCTCCGCTCGAGCACCGACTTGAGCTGCATCGCGAGGTGCTCGCCGCGTTCTAGCTCGTTCTGATCGAAGAAGACGCTGAGCCCAGCTCCCTCCAGTCGTGCCACCAAGCTCAAGGCCCACGGCCGATCGATCGAGCGATAGCTCACGAGAACGTGATACTCCCGCACTGCCACTGGCGGTATCGACTGTTGCCGAGATGGGAGCGGTGGCGGCGCGATCGACTTCCTCTCCGGGGAGCAGTCGAGCAACTTGGCGACGGCATCAATGGGGCAGGCGAAGACATAACCATACGAGGCGCGACGCTTGTCGTCGGGGTCACCGAGATGCTTCGTGAGGTGCCCGACGAGGGCGCCATCGACGACGACCGGGCTACCGGAAAAGCCATGCAGCGGCGAGGCCTGACCTGCTGCCGCTTCCTCGGAGAAGAGCACGATCGCAGACTGTCCCGTGTCGTTCTTGCCATCGGGGTCCTTGACCTCTCCGTCGATGGGAAGCCCCGAAGGTGAACCGCTCTTCGTAACCGATGCCGGAAAACCAAAGCCTTCCCAAGCGACGTGACGCCGGAGGCCCTCTCCAATGGGCAGTGGGGGCACGTCGAGATGCTCGTCGAACCCGAGCACAGCCGAATCGCTCGCTGGATCCGCTTTGATGAGTGACGCCTGACACGTTGGCCCCCCAACCCCCATGATCACTTGGAAGCGTTGCCCAACCTTCCACGACTTGACGACGTGGTGCGCCGTGCCGATTCGCTGGGGCGCAACCAGATAGCCTGTGCCGGTGCCGTCTGGTCCGCTGATGAAAACGCAGGTTTCCTTCAGACGGGGCAGCACGTCGTTTGTCAGTGTCTCAGGCATGGGGTCCTCCAGAGAGACGCTGCATCAGCCCCTCGGTAGTGAGTCGCTCGGCGCCGTCGCCGTCGGCAAAGAAGACGTCGGCTTCCAGGACGGCGTCCCCGTCAAGCCGAATTCTCGCGTAGGTTGGCACTCCGCGGCGCCATGCCTTCAGGGCGTTGCTCTCGAGATCGGCGACGAAGTCCGAGAGGGTCCTGCGTGCTCGCTCTTCCTGCACGGCCCAGACTGCGTCCGGGATACGCATCAGATCAGCCCAGGTTCCACTGTTGAGATAGACCGAGGAGGCCTCTCCGTCCGCCTTCAGGGCGACACGTTTGGCCAAGTGGGTGTGACCATAGACCACGACCCGAAAGCCCGATTCCACGGCTGCTTGGGCCGGAACGAGGTAGGTGTCGCGCTCACGCAACACATCGAAGGTGTCGCGGTGCTTGGCGGCACTGCCACGAATGGCTTGATACAACGCCGCGCGACGTGCCTGATGAACCTTGTCGGTAACCACTCCAGCCACGTCTGAAAGAAAGTCGCCCACGGCGCCAACCTGCGAAGCGTCGCCCCCCTGAGCGATGTCCTGCGCAAGGTCGAACAGCTGCTGATCGCTCTGATCGCCAGCACCGATATACTCCTGGTCGACCGGCTCCCGGCTCTCATCGAAGTCGACGGACCACGTCTGTCGGTACTTCTGGAAGAACTGCCAGATCTCACGGAGCCCACCAGCGCCGAGCGCAGCCGCGATCGGTATGGCGCCAGCGTCTTCCGGCTTCAGCAGGTCGATGAAGGCATACTGCTGCTTCAGCGGGTTCATCACATCGACCACCAGGCGGCTCCCTGGCATTGCGGGAAAGTCGGGCTGCACGCGCGACTTGCGAGATAGCTGTGAGCGCACGCGACGCAGCGCGCCGTGGGGTACGGCATTCCACTCGTCGAAGCGATTGCCGTGCTCGACCAGCACCGGACCGCAGCTAAACGCCTCGTTGTCGTAGATGAACTCGACGCGCCCCTGCCCCACGCGTTCGAGCAGCAACTGCCGCGGGCCAGGCAGGGAGAGCTCGATATCGTGATTGCCGAGCATGAGTGTCAGCGCACCGTGGCGCTCCGTGACGAAGCGCCGGAGCGCGCCCCATACCGGGACCGTGCGCTCGAACACGGCTTGGAGCTTGGAGGCAGCTACTCTGGGGTCGCCAGTGAAGGCTTGAAACGGCTCTTCTGCAAGGAAATCGACGATGTCGCCAGCGAGCACGAGGCGCACGTCCGACCCTCCCGTTGGAGCAGGCAAACGGTCAACGAATGCCTCGAGTAACCTCTGGGTACGGGGGGGACAAATCTGAAAACCCGGATGCCCCTCATCCCCCAATGCTCCGCCCAAGTGGAGATCCGAGATCACATAGAGATCCGTCAACATCCCAACACCTCACGCACAATACGCCCAGAGCAACCGCGCCGCTCCGCCCTGGTCCGAGGCCCAGTATCGCGGACGCGGTCTTCCTCCGTCAACCCGCAGCAGTCCGTGAAGCCCCGCAGTCCTGAAACCCGATGCAACCCGAGGCTCGAGTGAGCCCGAGCCGACCACTGGCGCATGGCTTGGCAGCGCTGGTTCAGGCTCGAACGCCGGCCACTGACACTTGGCCCCGGGCGGAGGTGCTCCGGCTCCAACTGTTGGACTCCATGATTGAATGCAGCCCCGACTCTCGCTCAACTCTGCTAGGTCCGCTTCGGTCTGCCATAGGAAAATGTTCGATGGTTCTCCCCGCAACGGTTTTGCGCCTGTCACCTACACGCCCGCGGTCGGGCCGTTTTTGAGCATCGTGCTCCGTGGGCCGAGCAGGCACGTTCGAGCCACGAGCCACGAGCCACGAGCCACGAGCCACGAGCCACGAGCCACGAGCCATAAGCGAGGGCTTGGCAGAAGCTTAGCACGCGGACTGGTACTGGCCGTGCATCTCGCCTACGCTGTCGGCCCGGAGGCTTCGATATGGCCCAGCGCCCTCTCTGTTTCGTGTTGATGCCCTTCGGTCAGAAGTCCGACCTGAGCACAGGAGGGCTCATCGACTTCGACGAGATCTACGAGAACGGAGTGCGCCCGGCCGTGCTCGCTGCTGGGCTCGACCCGATCCGAGCCGACGAGGAGCGTTCTGGCGGCATCATCCACAGGACCATGTTCGAGCGGCTCATTCTTTGTGACTATGCCATCGCCGACTTGACCACGGCCAATGCCAACGTCTTCTATGAGCTCGGCGTGCGACACGCGGCCCGACCGTCGACGACGCTGGCCATCTTCGCCAAAGGGCAGTCTCTGCCTTTCGACGTCAACCTGCTGCGCGCGCTGCCCTACTCGCTCGGGCACGATCTGACATTTGCTGCCGGTGACGCTGCCAAGCTCCAGAGTGACCTTATGGCGAAGCTCCTCGATCTCAAGGATCTGGCGCGCCGGCAAACCTGCTCCGATAGTCCTGTCTTTCAGCTGATCCCGCAGTACCGTCAACCCGAAATCGAACACCTGAAGACCGACGTGTTTCGCGACCAGGCAGAGTACGCCACTCGGACCAAGGAAGCGCTGGCAGAGGCCCGCCACAAGAGGGACAAGCTCGCCCTGCATGACATCCAGGCGAGCCTCGGATCCATTGCGGACGCGGAGGCAGGCGTCGTCATCGATCTCTACCTGAGTTACCGAGCAGTATCGGACTGGCAAGCCATGGTGGAGCTGCACGACCGTATGGCCCCCCCACTCCGACGGATGCAATTGGTGCGCGAGCAGCTGGGCTGGGCATACAACCGTCTCGGACAGCGGCGCAGGGCGATCGAAGTCCTTGAGGGGGTCCTAAGCGAAAGGGGTCCAGGCTCGGAGATCTGTGGCCTTCTCGGTCGAGTCGAGAAGGACATGTGGCAGGAGTCCATGAAGTCTGGCAACCGGCTCGTAGCAGGGGCTCATCTCGACCGCGCGATCGAGCTCTATCGCATGGGCTTCGAGGCAGACTCTCGCGACTTCTATCCCGGTATCAATGCGGTGACTCTGCTCGACATCAGAGGCGATCCGGCCTCTCTGACGGAGCGGGACCAACTGGTACCCGTGGTTCGCTTCGCCGCGCGGCAGCGCTTGAAGGCGGCTCACCCCGCCTACTGGGATTACGCGACGCTCCTCGAACTCGCGGTCTTGGCCGAGGATCAACGCCAAGCCGCGGAGAATCTGGGGCGAGCCTTGGCGGTCATGCGGGAGCGTTGGGAACCCGAGACGACGGTCAACAATCTGGGCTTGATCCGTGAAGCTCGTTTGGCTCGAGGAGCTGACGTGGCATGGCTCGACGAAATCGTGACGGCCCTGCGTCAGGCGGCACACGAGGAGCGCGGGTGATTGGCAAGGGAGTGATCGGCGTACCAGGGGCGCCGTATGAGCTTCCCGCCCGAAACGCTCCAGCACCCGTCCATGTCCGGTTTCAGAGGTAGTGCCATCCCGCCCGCTGCAGCCCCAGTCCGTGCCACCGCTGCAGTGGCTGCCCCTGCTCGGGACGCCGATGCTGCCCCTACCTCCGCTCCAGACACCGACGCTGTCGCAGCCGCTGCCCCCACGAGCTCCGCCCTCCCCGCGGAGTGGCGATGCGCCCGCTGCCAGAATGGAACCAGACTTCGAATACTCCGGCGGGATGAGGGATCCCGCGTCCGAACCACCCGTGCCAGGCTGTCGGCATGTCAGTCGTCCCCTATCGCCTTGACGCGGCCGATCCCCGGGCGCCAACCCTGGAGCAGTGGGCGGCCATGTCTGTCGAGGAGCGCGCTCGAGTGGTGGATAGCCTGCCGTCTGAACCGCCCTCTGCGACTTTGCCAGAAGGCGATCGCCACCGCATTCCCAAGGAGAAGGCGGTAGAGACATTGCGTGAATACTTTCGCCGCATCGGTAAGAAGGTCTACCTGTCTGCCGAACTCCCAGTGTACTACCCTGGGGAACCGTGGTTCGCTCCCGATCTGATTGCCGTGGTCGATGCAGAGCCCGGGCCGCGTGTCTACCAAGGGTTCATCTCGAGTCGAATGCAGTGGTGGGCGGAACAGGAAGACGCCTCGTCTCAAGAGCGGTCATCCTTGCTGGACCGCGCGCGTCGGACGCCGTTGCAGCGTAACGGTGCCAGCCAGTATGGGGAAAAGAAACTCCCCTGAACGTTTGAAGGGCCACCTGGTGGTCTGCCCTCGCCCGAGTCGAGTTGCTGCGAGACATCCTTCCAAGAGCCAGGGTCGGATGAAGGCACTGCCCCCCCAAGCGCGCCCCCCAAAAACACTGGCGATCTTGGCGACTTGGCGGTGAGCACACCGCACGCCGTGATGATTCGGGCGACCTCATCCGGCAGTGTTGGCCAGCGCCGGTTCCGCTCGTGCTCGTGGCCGATGTATTCACCCCGCACACCGTTGTGACACGACGAGTGATCAGAAGTTGACGCTTGCGCATTGGGGGGGGCGTCGGGTCGAACTGAAGACCTCACCGATCCGACCGGCACCTCGCAGATCGACACCAGCGTCGCCCTGAACTCGGCCCGTGTTCGCCGCAGAGGCCAGCGCTGTGGTGAGCCCTTTGCCCCCAACAAGAGGAGGCTTGAGTGAAACCCGACGGCCAAACACCGCAAGACTCAGAAGGTTACGTCGATACCGAAGAAGAAGGTGGTGCAGGTAGCCTCGCATGGCTTGCCGGCTCGTCCGATACCCAAACCGCTCGCTCGCCGGACCCAGCCAGCGACGTTCCACCATCATGGCGAGCCCCCGGATCGCTGCTGCGCCGAGCTCCACCCAAGCCCCCCAGGCCGGCAAATCAACCTTCGGATGCCCAGGCGGCAAGCCTGGGATATGCGACCGCTGGCGGCCGACCCTTCCTCCACGATCCGCGACTCTGGCCCACCGAACTGCTGAGAGAACCGCACGCGGCGGGCGGTCTGGCTACAGGCAGAGTCAATCATGGCGCCCTCAGTGTATCCCTGCCGCGCGTGCCTGGTCACACACCTGATCCCGACAGCTCCCAGTACCTGCCCGTTCATCTAGGGTCCGAGGAGGACCTGCAAGACGAAGCGACGAGGCTCTACTCGCCGAACTACCTCGACCGTCTCCTGCTGGATGCCGATTGTGAAGCCGGATCCCTGCGCCACAGGCTGGCGGATGAACCCCCCGAGGACGATGAGACCCGGCACTACGTACACCCGGCGTTCGCCCTCGGCGCTCCGAACCCGTGGGACGCACTTGAAGATGCCGATGCGGACGATGATGAGATGACGCGCGCCTATTGCGCGCCGCTACCCTCGGAGCCCGAGGTACTCGGTCCCCTCGAGCGCCCCACCACCGAACCCTGGCTCCTGAGCAGCGTACCGACACCCGCGAGAAGCAAGAAGCGTTACGTTGTCATGACCCTGCTCGCGACCGTCGCAGCGGGACTGTGGCTCATCGGCTCCCTGCAGCAAAAGACCCTCAACGGACCACAAGTGATGGAAGCGCGAGCGAACGAGTCGCCGAGTGCCATCCAGGAGCCCGCACAGACCCGTCCGCTGGCGAATGTGTGGATCAGCGTCGAGCCCGTCGACGCCGAGCTCACCCTCGACGGCATGCCGGTATCCAATCCGCTGACGCTTCAGCGTCGTCCGGATGATCTCGAGCACGAGCTCGTTGCCAGAGCACCTGGGTACGAGGTCCTGACCCGACGCGTGCGTCTAGATCGGGACGTCCTCGTCATCCTTGGACTCTCGCCATCCCCCAGTGCTTCCAGTTCCAAGGAACGAAGCCGCGTCATCGGGGTAGACAGGGGCCGCGCCCAAGCGATCAGCGTCCGGCGGGGCGCCCGGCAAGCCACGGGTCTCCCCGAAGCAGAACGAAGGGTGCTCGCCTCAACGCGCTGACCGCATCCGTCCACGCCGCCCACGGGGCTCGGCAGCGATCCCACTTGTCTGGGCAGATCCACCGAGGCGCGAAGTCACGAGGAGACATTGACCGATGCGGAGCGCAGGCGGAGAGCTGCTGCTGTGCTCCGGTGCTCACGTTCGTCGCGGTCGCGGACATTGGATCTGTGCCCGCCAGAATCAGCGTGCTGGCAGTGCCGCCGAACCCTTCCGGAGCTGAACCTCCGTGGCTGTGGGCCGGATGCCCACACTTGTCGCGGAGTGTGTGATCGGATATTGATCGTGGTGCATGGTGTGTCATCGGACTGCATGTAGATCGCGTCCGACACCGCACCTCACAACCCATATCCAGCACCCCGGTTGACAGCACCGAGCGTAGCCGCTGAGCGGGGTGGTTCGACCAACTGACGTGGGCATTCGCATGCAGTCAGATGAAGCCAGCGCCGCGACGACCGTACCGTCAGATAGGTACCGCATCCTGACGGAGCTGGGGTTGGGCGGGATGGCCCATGTCTATCTGGCAGTGTCGCGCGGGCCAGCCGGATTCAACAAGCTCGTGGTGCTCAAGATCCTGAAACAGGATCTCGCCAGCATCCCCGCACTCCACGATAGCTTCCTGCGTGAGGCGCGCGTATCGGCCCGAATGAGCCATCCCAACGTGGTGGCGGTGAACGAGGTCGAGGAGCGCGGTGGGGTTCCCATCATCGTCATGGAGTACCTTCAGGGGCAGCCCTTCTCCGCCATCATGCGCCGCATGCTTGGCAGGGCACCCTTGGATGTGCCGCTGCACATCCTGGCGGAGGCCTTGAGGGGCCTCCACTACGCCCATGAGCTCACGGATTTCGACGGAACGTCGCTGCAGCTGGTCCATCGAGACTTCACGCCCCAGAACATCTTCGTCACCTATGACGGCGTCCCAAAGGTGCTGGACTTCGGAATCGCCCAGATTGCACGTTTCGACAACGGTTCGCCTTCGAGCGTGGTGAAGGGCAAGCTGCGCTACATGTCACCGGAGCAGATGTTCGGTTTGCCGCTGGATCGCAGAACCGACGTGTTCGCCGCTGGCATCGTGCTCTGCGAGACCGTGACTGGTCAGCGCTTCTGGGGGAGTCTCACTGACGCCGAGGTCGCCGAGAAGGTGGCCCACGGGGACATCCCAACGCCAAACGATTTCACCTCCTCATGCCCGCCACAGCTGCAGCACATCTGCGCCAGGGCGCTAGCGATCGACCGCGACCAGCGATACCCGACGGTCGCCGAGATGCAGCAAGACCTCGAGACATTCCTGACGAGCCGCTCGGCCCCCATCACGACTCAGGACTTGGGTCGTCAGGTCACCCAATGGTTTTCCGCCGAACGCAGGCAGGCGCAGCAGCTCATCGAGACCAACCTGTCAAATGATGCCCTGGTGTCCTGGCCCAACGCGTCCGACAACGCGCCGGACGCCCGCACCTCCAGGACTCCCCCAGGCACAACCACGGAGACGACACCAGAAGCGCCGTGGCGACTCCAAGCCCCAGCAACCGCGCAAGGGGGTGGCCGGCGTCGTCTGGCAAAACGGTTGGCTCAAGCACTCGCCGTCAGCATTCTCTTCGGGGGGGCACTGCTGCTCCGTGCTCCTCGTGAGCGCGCGAGCGCTGCGGTCGTGGCCTCGGTACCTACCCCAACCACGCCGAAAGCAGCCCAAGTCAGCGTGACGGCGTTTCCCTCCTCAGCCACCCTCCTCCTCGATGGCATCCCGGTGGGACAGAACCCCTTCGTCAAAGAGTTCGCGGTCGACCACACGTGGCACGAGCTGCGCATCCAGGCACCGGGCTATGAGACCGTCGAACAACGAGTACAGTTCTCTCAGGACGTCGAGGTCGTCGTCCACCTGAAGACGGAGACGCCTGCACGACCGACAACATCTCCTCCTCCTGCCCGCGCGACCTCATCCGCAACGACGCGAGTCGCGCGCGTGCCGAGAAGCCCTCCCCCACCCCGAGCCTCCTGCTCTCCCCCCTACACTTATGACCAGCGGGGGCTCAAGCACTTCAAACCGGAGTGTCTGTAGCACCCGATGCGGCAGCGCCCTCACCCCTGTGACACTCACCTCTACGCCAAGAGCCCCCAGCGCCGCTCGCACATTCCCGCCCCCCCCCACTTCAACCCCGCGCACACCCGCCCCCAGCACCGCACCGACTTCCCCTCCGAAAACCCAGAGGTCGACGAAATCCAGCCCGGTGGACGAAGCCCACTGAGGGCGACGCCCCGAACGGAGCGAGGGAGCCCACGAAGCGCGAAGTGAACACGCGGGCCGAAGGGCGTCGAAGATGCCTCCAGACTCCCAGCTTCCCCGTTGACTCTACCCAACTGACACGCGCGAAACCGAACCCACGGCCACATATCCTCATGGTAGTAGCGTCATGGAAGCTACACCCCATGGCCGCAGCCACCCCACGACAACGATCAGCGTTGCTGGCATTTCGGACTGCATGTAAGCTCGGATCATAGTACCCGCGCCTCACACCACGAGGCAAGCTCCCCAGAAGTCGCTTTCTGGAGCTGATTTGTCGTGGTCTTCGACGGCAATCTCTCGCAACCACCACGCCCATCGATCACGCGCCTCGATCACCGATGGGGCAACAGCGCGGAGACGCTTCACGCAGAGCCACACGGTAACCGATCATCCAGGTCACAATTCGTGGACTGCGCGCGCGCGATCGGTCACCTTTGTAACTCTATATGCCGTCGCGCTTCATTTCTGCAACTCGGGCGCTGCTCGCGTTTTCGGTCGCCACGCTCGGCGCGACCACACTGGCCCCGCATCGGGCGAGTGCCGCCGATGAACCTGCCCAGGATGCAGCAGACGCTGCGCCAGAGGGCACCGAGGCTTCGGGCACCCCATCCGTGGCGGAGTGCCTCCAAGCACACGTGGCTGGACAAGAACTGCGACAGGAAGGCCAGCTGCTGGAGAGTCGCTCCCGATTCATGGAGTGCGCCCAGGCTACCTGCCCAGAGCTCGTTCGCGCCGAATGCCTCCAGTTCTACGACGAGCTGCGCGCCCAGGTACCGTCCATCGTGTTTCGTGTCACGGTGGATGGCGAGCCCCGCTACGACGTCTCTGCCTTCGTGGGCGATCGACAGCTATTCTCGGAGCTCCCCACTCGAGCGCTAGACTTCGATCCGGGCAAGTATCGGTTTCGCTTCGAACACGCGGGGCTGCCACCCATCGAGCGCGAGGTCACGATCACGATCGGGGACAAGTTCCTGGCAGTGGTGGCCGAGTTCAAGTCACCGCGCGAAGAGCCGCCGCCCGCCGTTGAGCCGGCACCTTCCATGGAGCTGAGCCGACCCGTGCCTTGGCCCGTCTACGCTCTTGGGGGAGTTGGCATCGCAGGAGTTGGCGCATTCGTCGGGTTCGGCTTGGCGACGCGTGGGAAGGAGAATGACCTGAAGTCTTCGTGCGCCCCGACCTGCTCCGAGGCACAGATCGACTCGGTGCGGCATCAGGCGCTGTTGGCTGACTTGTCGCTCGCGGTGGGCGGAGCGGCGCTGGTTGCGGCCGCTGGTTACTACTACTTCCGCCCCACGGAATCGGTTCGGGTGAGCGCCATTGTCCTGCCTACTGGGGGTGTGGAGTCCAAGCTGACCGTCGGATTCTGATGCACTGGCGGCTCCCCCACTGAGCTCCTCGTGTTCCAGCCATGCAGAGACCCATCGTTGCTCTTCGCCCCACGAGACCCATGAATCGCCAGTTCGATGTCTGGTTGCTCTCGCTGTTCGCCTGCGCATGCTCGATGCAGGACTATGACTACCTCGGAGCCGAGCGGAACTCCCAGTCCAACAGCGGCGGGTTCACCGCGCCAGATGACTCCGCTTCGGACGCGGGCGCGTCCAATGCGGCCAATGCGAATCAGGACGGAACCGGTGGCGCTTCGATAGCCACCGGCGGTACCCCAACCAGCGGAACCGAGGATGCTTCGCCGATCGCCGGTGGCACCACCGCCCACGCCGGTCAGGAGGAGACAACGGGGTCAGTCTCGACGACTGCCGGCAGTTCCTCGGGCACATCCACCGGCGGAGCAGCAGGATACTGGACAACGACAGGCGGCGACACTTCGTCCAGCGCCGGTTCGGGCGGCTCCCCCGAGAGCTCGACGGGAGGCGGTGGGGACGGCGGCACCCCCGCGACCGGCGGGAGTTCAGCGACTGGCAACGGTGGCAGCAGCGAAAACGCCGGCAACAGCGGCAGCGAAAACGCTGGCAGCAGCGGCAGCGAAGACGCCGGCAGCAGCGGCAGCGAAAACGCCGGCGGCAGCACCGGAGGCAGCGCATCGGACGGCGGCAGCGCGAACGGCGGCGAGAGCGGCGGAAGCGAAGAGGGTGGTGGCGGTTCGACCGGTGGTGATGCATCAACAGGCGGCAGCGCCGCTGGCGGTGATACCTCCACGGGCGGCAGCGCCACTGGCGGCTCGGGAGCAATCGAACCCGTCGATTGCTCGGGGTGCGCAGTCCTGAACGTGCCGTTCACCAGCAAGGGCCAGTTGGCGCGCTACTACCTCAAGTTCGCAACAGCGGTGGACGTCAACCAGCGCGCAACGGATGGCTCGGGTTCCTTGATCCAAACCGGCACCATGAAGGTCCGAGCATTCGCTCCCGCGCTCGGCAACACGAGCTACGAGATGTTGATCCAGCAGAGCGCTTCCCCCTATGCCATCTGCTACTCGGAAATTCTGACATGGCCAGAGGGCATCACGAGCGGATGGGTCACCCTGGAATGGTCCTTGGGATCCTGCTCGAGTGACACCGGCATCGGCCGACTCGGCTTGGACCTAATCGCACCCTCGGCTTCGGACGCGCCGACACCGACCGGCACGACCCTCTGGCTCGACCAGATCTGGATCGAAAAGAATGGTGGCACGATCGCGGGGCCGTTCAGCTTCGATTCGTCGTCAGCCGTGAGTGCCTCGGTCGTAACGGAAGACTACCAGCAGACCGATGGCGTCCTCTTCCTCAGGCCAAGCGTGCCCGGGCCACCAACAGCGCCGACAGAGAGCGTGACCCCCCCCACCGGAAGCACCATCGGTTGGTTTGCCAACTGACCGCCTGACGGTACTGTTCGCAGCGACCGACAACGGAAGCCGGTATCCGTTCGCGCCCTGCATGGGAGACCGGCCGCGCTCCGCCTCGCGCGGCGGGGGCTCCGGGCTTGGGGTCCCTTTCGGGTAGAAGCCCGAGAGGGGAAACTTGGGGAGGCGCCAATGGGGCCCGGCGAGGCGACTCAGAACCTCGACGTGAGGCCGATCCGCGGATCCACCTCGCTGTCCGCCGATTCCGAATTCGGGGAGTCCGCGGCTACCGGAACCACATGCCTCGGTGGTTCGAAGACGTAGTCCCGATGCAGGGGATAGTTCCAGAGCACGTATACACAACCCCGCACGACCCACCATAGCAGCGAGTAGCCCCCCAGAGGCACGAGTAGAAGGACAGCCAACAGGCCCGAATTCAGCCCTGCGCTGGTGAGGGACACGAAGGCGTACCGCGCAGCAGTCCCCCAGGTAGGACGCCTCCGCTGAAACACCCAAAACCGATTCACGGAGAAGTTCACCACGGCGCCACCGAAGCAGCCGAGCGCGGTGGCGAGCACTGGATGGAGCCTCCCCCACTCGACCATGGCGAGAACGAGGGAGAAATCGACTACGGTTGCCAGTGCCGACGCGCCAGCGTTCCGGACCAGGCTCCCGCGACCAAAGGCGGTGCGACCGACGCGCTCCGCCACGGCGCCAGCAACTGCCGCGACAGGATTCTTCGAGGCGAGTGCGCCGGCCCCGGCGAGTGGCGAAGTGGAGGCGTGCGGTGCAAGGGCTCGCGACGCGTAGACGAACCGCTGCAAGCTGGACACGAAGGTGCTCACAGCGAGTATCACCAATCCGGCCACGATGACCCGGTGAGGGACGTCGCCGCTCCGGGGGCTACGCATAGACTCGACGATCGAGCTGGTGAGAAGACTTGCCCCCAGAATCACGATGCGCTCAGGGCGCTGCACGATTCCAACGTTCGAGAATGGCACGCCAAGCGCCTCGCCTCGAGCGCGAACGTAGGGCACCAGGGAAGAGCCGGCCGTCGCGGCAAGGACCACCGCGAGAACCCAGGTGCCGCGGTAGTACCACGCCAGCCCGGCAAACACGATTGCCTCGACGTAGCGGTCAATCACGGAGTCGAGGAGTGCACCGCGCGGACCGGCAGTGCCTTGATGGCGAGCCACTCGACCATCGAGGAAGTCGCAGATCCCAGAGGCTACGAAGAGCACACCCCCAAGCGTCATCCACCCTACCGCGATGGCGGCTCCAGCTCCAATCGCCAGAAACAGCGAGAGAACAGTGAGCGCCGCCGCAGGAAGCCCGACCCAGAAGAGACCGCTGAGGACGGGCTGCATCCCCCACGCGAAGCACTGCCTCAGCCACATCCCTACCAACACAGTCGAGCCACGCCCAGCGACCTGTTCGTCCCAGTACTGGCCGCGAACCATGCCCCGCACCGCGAAAGCGACGACGAGAGACACGGCGCTGAACACGAGCACAAGCGCGGGAGCCAGATGCGGAACAAGCGCCCAGGAAGAAGCGCCGACGCTCGCCAGGGCCAGAGTGGGGGAATCCGTCATGGGGTGACCTCATTTGCCTCGCAGCCAAGCCAACCGCCGAACAGGGTGGGAAAGCCCCTGCTGGGGACGCTGCGAAGTCGTCCCAATTGCCGAGACAGCACAGAACTGCAGCTACGATGCTCGAGAGAATCCGTACTTGACAATTGCGCGCGAACCTTTGCACAATTCGTGCCACGTTGCTAGTCGCTGAGAAATCAGCACCGACGGCTCCTATTCGGCTCGCTGGGCCACATTTGGCCCGGTCGCGGACCTTATTTGGTCCCTTCACCGTGTCGTCCCGGCAGATGCGTTGTGAACTGACTACAGTCCGTTGGCTCCCCCCCCCATGGTCGACGTCGCCGTTGAGCATCAAGGACGCCGACACCCTGGCTACCTCGGCTCCGTCGCTGGACCAGCTCCGGCGGTCGCCCCCCGCGGAATCCCACTCGAACGCCAGGTCCTGTCACAGTAACTCGGTGGAACGAGTGGAGCGGAGGCAAGCGTTGTCCGAAGACCCCGAGACCCTGATGTTCCTCCCAGGCGCTGCCGGCGACACCGAGTTTTGGCGCCCGGTATCCGAGGGCCTTTCACATCCGGGAGCGCGGGTGTTCTTCGGTTGGCCTGGCTTTGGAGGGACTCCGCCAGATCCCAAGGTGAGCGGGATCTCGGAGTTGGCAAGAGGCTCGCTGAGCTCCTCCCCTGTGCCACCCTCGTGGTCGTCCAAGGCGGAGAGCACGATCTCGCCTGCAGACACGCGAGGGAGGTTCTGCCTCACATCGAGCGGCACCTGGCGATCTGAGCGGTTGGTTCGCTGTCCCAATCGATGAGCGCGGAAAAGAGCTGGATTGTGGTCTGGGCTTTAGCAGCGCCAGCGCCCACTCCCGGAGCACGTGCAGCTCACGTCGTCATAGCTGCAGGTCTCACCAGGAGCGAGCGTGCAGTCACTACCGTCGTCTGGTGCCGTGGCGGGGCAGAACGCGTCACCGGCTCCAGCGGCTCCGGCGCTGCTCCCACGACCGCCGCGGCCTCCCGTGGCACCGAAGGTTCCCGCGACTCCTCCCTCGCGCCCGGCAACAGAGCCGCCATTGCCTTGTTGAGCCCCTGCAGAGCCTCCCTGCGTAACCTCGGTGTCGTCGCCCGAAAGGCCCGACGTCCCAGCTCGGTGCCCGTTGTCACCGCCGCTGCGACCACCAACAGTCGTTGCGCCAGCCGCCCCTGCTGTGTCACCAGCCGAACTGGTGGCGCCACCACTGCCCTGTGCGGACTCACCCGCGGTGGAGGCATCGTTGCCACCGGTATCCCCACTCCGGCCGCCAAGCCCCTGATCTCCACCTGTTCCAGGATTCTCTCCCGTCCCGGAGTTGCCAGACCTCCCAGAGGCCTCGCCGTTCTCTGGGTTCGCAGCGGACCCCGAGCTCGGGCCAGCTTCTGAGCTTCCCCCGGCGCTTGGCGCGCCTGCCGCATCGGAGTCCGACCCCGCTGCAGTGTCCTGGTTCGAGTTCGAGCCCGCTACACCCTGGTCGCCCAGAGCGTCACGAGCTCCCGCCTCCTCCCTGTCCAAACCGGTTCCCACGTTCGACCCGGCCCCGCCGTCGTCGGCCCCCCCATTGGCTCCACCTGAGGATGCAGCCCGCGCAAGACCACCCGTGCCGGAGTCGTCCACCGACGCCCCCGCTGCACCGCCGCCGCGACCCGCGGAAGAGTCGTCGGAGCCACAAGCACTAAGGGCGAGAAGACTGAATACGACCGAAACCGTCGGAAAGAGCGAGCATCGCATCGGAACCTCCTGAACGTGGACCTGTGGAGCGCGCCTGTCCTAACCACCGCCCACCCACGGCATCAGCTCACCCAAGGTGGGCTCCACGACCGCAATCTGGATCACGGTGGAGAATTGCAGGCGCAATCGAACCCCAGGCTAACGGTTGCCAGACCTGGTACGCCTTGGACGAAGTCACCGTTCCCGCAGTTCCGCATGAATGGAGAAACACTCGCGACGTGAGTTCCTGACCAAGACGGAGTAATCCCGCTCACGGTTCTCCTGGGGTCAGTAGCAGGCACCCGCTCCTGCACTCAGATACTCGGGAACTGTGGCACTGCCGACTTCGTCCAAGCCATGAGCCGCGGTACCTGCGGCGAGAATCCGTTCGAACGGAGGAGCTTACGATGCGAGTCGAATGCATACGAGCGGGACTCGTGGTGGCAGTGACAGCCATCACCTCTTGTGGTTCGGGTGGTCCGAAAAGCGATGGCCAGAGCGGGAGTGACGACACTGCCGACAACGAGGTTGGCACCGGCGAGAACCTTGCTCTGGACGACGAGGGCTCGTTGGACGTATCCGGCAATGGTATCGAACCAGTCGCACCCGGTACGGACTTCGACGCCTGCACGGGGGTTGCCGAGGAGTCGGAGAACACCTTCGCACCGGCCGACATCGTCTTTCTGGTGGACAATTCCCCGAGCATGCGCGACGAGATCCGCTGGACTCGAGAGAACATGAACGAGTTCAGCCGAACCATCGCGGACCGGGGGATCGATCCGCGAATCGTCATGATCTCGTGTCTCTTGGATGGCTGTGACGGCCACCGCAACACCCTCGGGATCTGCATCGAGCCGCCGATTGGCAGTGGAGATTGTACGACGAGCGACTCGAATGCTCCCGGCTACCTCCATATCGACCAGCGAATGCCCAGTCAGAAGCTCCTGGAGCGAGCGGTTGACACCTATGACAGCTGGAAATCGGAGCTCCGATCCTTTGCGCAAACGCATTTCGTCGCGATTTCCGACGATGGCGACTTGACGACGGCAGCCGATTTCGAGGCCCAGCTCGCAGCCCTGGACCCGCCAATCGACGGTTACGTGTTTCACGGCATCTTCTCGTCCATGAGCAAGGAAGCTGCCTGTGGGCTGTCGGCGGACGACCCCTGCTGCAGGTTCGCGGCTCCGGGCGGCGAAGGAGTCTCCTACCGCGATCTGAGTCTGGCTACCGGCGGCGTCGCGGCCGATCTCTGTGCCCAGGACTTTGCGCCGGTGTTCGCTCAGTTCGCGCAGTCCGTCATTGACCATTCCGAGCTGAACTGCGAATGGGTGATTCCGCCACCTCCGCCTGGTGACGTCCTCGACCCCAGCGTCGTGAACGTTCTGTTCACGTCCGGAGGCGAGTCGACCTACTTTCGCTATGCCTCGACATCCGAACGATGCGGAACACTGGACGACGCTTGGTACTACGATGACCCGTCCTCCCCAACCCGGGTTATCGCTTGTCCAGCCACTTGCGAACGCATTCGTGAGGCTCCGGGTCCGAGCATCGAGGTCAGCTTCGGCTGCCAGACGATAGAGGCGTCTCCAATCTACTGATCCAGTAGGGCTGGCATCCTGCGAGCTCCCGCCTCGATTGCCGGTGGTCCCCAGAGGCGGGATGACTGGCGGTCCCGTTCACAGCGACCTTGGGACCCTACCCGGACCCGTCTCGAAACGGCGTTTGACCCCGCGACTCGGCTCGAGCCCCTGCTGGGCTCGAAGCTCACGCACGTGCTTGCCCAGGATCGTGCGTCCCCCTCGTAGCCTAGAGCGACAGACAGGTTGAATCTCACAACATTTCCAACGCCTATTTTCCGTCTCGGCCTCGTCCCACGACCCGCGCGTTGGGTTTTGGTGGCCCCCGCCGGGTTCCTCTCAACACGGCCGGCGCCCTGCGGGCGCCGATTCCCCCTCATGCGTGCTCGCAAGCAGCTCGTGACTCACCGCCCGACGGAGCGTTCCTGTGTTCGGCTCGCTGCGTGCTCCGCGCGCATGGGGTTTGGTGGCCCCCGCCGGGGTCCTCTCAACACGGCCGGCGCCCTACGGGCGCCGATTCCCCCTCATGCGTGCTCACAAGCAGCTCGCAACTCACTGCCCGGCGGAGCGTTTCTGTGTTCGGCTCGCTGCGTGCTCCGCGCGCATGGGGGAATCTCGACTACGTGCCGCGATGTGCCCCTCCACACCGTCGCCGGTGCGCCTCGGCCTCGTCGCCTCGTCCCACGACTCGTCCTCTGTCGCCATCGTGTTCGGGCTGCGCCCCCAAACTGACGTCGCACGCTTCACCCGGCAGCTCTGCCCGGGCGAAGGAGCTCCCCATGCCAGCTCGTTGCCAGACTCACCCCGAAACCCGCTATTTTCTCCAGTGCCGCGCCGCGGAAATGCGGGCAT
>CAYRKE010000142.1:12664-19253 GCA_964424695.1 uncultured Polyangiaceae bacterium | reverse complement strand
CCTGTGACCCATCCTGCTCGTGACGGTTATCCCCTCCGCGAAAATCGCTGTTCAATGTTGTCTGGGTGGGGCCGGACCACGGAAGCGGGATGGACGTGAGCTCCTCCGTCGACGAGATCGTGGCGTACGACGGCACACCCGTGGTGGCGAGCGCGAACTGAACAGCTTCAGTCGACTTCGGGTTGCCGACCAGAATCGGGACTCCAGCCTGTCCACGTCAGGCTGGAGTTGCGTGCAGAGCGTTCGACCGAGCGCAGGACTCACTCTCTCGGCGCCGGCCGAAGTTCCGGAGGCTCGTCAACAGGACGGGACTGCCGATTGCTGGCACTGGTGGATGGTGCGGGATTGGGTTTCGAGCCTTTCCGCATGGGAATACCGAAGGTCTTGGACGCAAAGCCGTACATCTTGACCACAGCACGCTTCGCCAAGGGCTCCGGAGTGAACGCGCTGCGATCGGCAAGCATCTCGAGTATTCGGCGCGTGTGCCTCAAGCGTTCTTCGGCCGCCACGACGTCAACGGTGATGGCTCGCTTCGCGTATTGCTCGCAGTGCGTGCAGTCCTCACCGCAAACGGCGAGGCGACAATCATGCCTCGTGAAGTGCTCGCAGAAGCCGTCGAGTTTCTTGTTGTCGATGCGGACGATGGTCTTCGCCTGGCCCACTTCTGCCATTTCCTTCAGGACGCCCAGGCTGACATGCTCCAGCCGAAGGAACCATGTTGATGCGTCCGCGAGCGCGGCGTCTTGGTCACCTCGAAGGTGGGTGAAGTTGATGATGTCAGCTAGGTTGCCGTCAAAGTGTCGCTCGTCGTAGGCTTTGGCGGCGCGCAGGAGCCAATGAGTCGGCTTGATCCTATCCGCAACCTTGAAGACGTCGATGCCGACGTCTTCATAGAGGTGCAAATCCTCCGGACGAATGAAGCGCCCACGCACGAACTCCGTAGGATCCTCGAGCCTTCGACGGGAGCAAGAGTACCCGCAGTAGTCCAGGCCGAAGCCGCCTTGCCTGTCCATCGTCGCGCTGGAATGGCCGCTGAATGCTGCGTGAAAAGGCAGGAAGGGGCATTGATGCAAACACTGACAGTTCGCGAAAAGCTCAAGCTCGCACGAAACGGCTCCGCGGATCTTCTTCAGCAAGCGAAAATCTCGGTTCACCTCCGGCACCAATATGATCCGGTCTGCGCCCTTGTCTTCCCAGATGCGCGCCTTCGTGACCGAGTTTACCAGAGCGAATGTCGAGACCGATACCGTCACCTTCGGGAAGTTGTGCTTGATGAGGTCGAGCAGGTAGGGAAGTGAGACGACGAAGCCGTCCACACCCAGGTCGACCAGTTTGCCGATATGACTAAATAGCCGATCATTGAACGCCCGCGTCGTTTCGGCGTTGGCAAGGCATGGCGCGTTGAGCAGGTAGATGTACTTGAGCCCCTGAGCGTGGGCTTGCGCGACGAGCCGCCCAATATCGTCCTCTTTTACCTGTGCCAGAGCGAAGGCGCTTCGCCCCCCGCCGACGAGATCCATGGACATCTTGCCGAACACGCTCTGCACAGACTTGGCTGCCGCAAGCTGCGGGATGAGCAGCGGATCGCCGTTGTGTGCAACAGTGAGTCGTATCCCATTCGAAGCCATCGTTCCATCCTCCATGCGCTTGGTCGCGCCGTGCGCTTGGTCGCGCCGTGCGCTTGGTCGCGCCGTGCCCCTGACTCACATCTCTGAGTCGGGCGACATGTTCGCCGTGATCCGCACTCGATGCCAGTGGAAAGAACGAGTCGTGGCTCGCGGCAACGCCGAGCGACCAGCAGCCAGCCGTACACGAGCTTTCGAAGCACCCCTGGACGCCGCAGTCGCCGAGAGCGGCGCTCCGCGAAACAGGGCTGATTGTGTCGTTGCCCGCGAGGAGTAGTCGATGGCAGAGCCTCTGCTTCGGCAGTCGAGAACCCGGTGGCAGCGCGTCGGTGCGAACGCCCAAGGTAGTCCTGCGGGTGTCTTCAGAGTTCTATGCAAATAGGTCGGCCGGAATAGGGCCGTCCGATTGCCGATGTTGTGGTTGCAGGTGCTGAAGCGACCTCTGTTGGTGGGGCTGCGGGTCCACACGAGTTCCGGCGGCGCTCCCGAGACACCCCTGGTGCTTTCATGCCACGCGTGCGGGCCCAGGTTTCGCGGCGCCCGGGGCTTTGCGCCGCATCGCAGCGAGACCCTGTACTTGGATGGCGAAGAAAGGAGCGGAGAGGAGGGGGTAGGGACGCCCGCAGGGACGTGCGCGCCCGGAGTCGTGTCGAGACGGGGGCGCAGGCTTGTCGCGTCGCATTGCGTCGCGACAGCGCGCTACTGCGGCGGAGGGACAGGGGCGGTGTGTGCCGGGATTGGTCTGGGTTCGACTGCGTGTCGCTCTTGCGGCGTCGGCTCGATGAGGTAGGCCCGGCGTTGGTCAGAGCCGCGGTGCAGGCGACCCGCGCGTCCAACCACGCACCCGTGCGCAATAGTCCTGATTTCGGCGAACCCGGGAAGGCCTTGAGCTGCGGGCATCGTCCCGACTATCTTGCCTGGGGCTGACCCGGGACTTGCCTGGGGCTGCCCCGGAGAAGACGGCAGATGAGCGTCCACGGAGCGGAGCCGCGCCGCAGCGCGCCAAGGAACACCGCGACGAAGAAGGAACACCAGAAGAGACTGGCTCAAGTGCTCGCAGAGCCCGGTGCCGACGGCGAGGGCTTTGCCGTGGCCACGGGGTTTGCGATCTCGGCCGACAGGGTGCTCACCTGCGAGCACGTGCTCCGCGGCGCCAACCGGGTGCAGGTGCGGTTTCTGGAGGTGGCTCGCGAGCGCTGGCTCGACGCGAAGGTGATCTGGCCTTTACCGAGACCTGGCGCGGAAGGGACCGGCGGGAGCAGCGCCCACCAGGGTCGAGGGGCGACACGGAAAGCCCAGCCGGGCGAAGGCGTCTACCAGGCTCGCAGGGCGACCCCCTTGCGACGCGCTGGAAACCCTTCCACGGCGGGAAATCGCCCTTCGTCTTCCAGAACGCTCCCCACAGAAACCGGGAAAGACGCCTTGACCACGAGAAATGGGGCTTCAGATTCCAGTTACAGTGCCACCGGTGCCGCCTCGATAGGGTTCGCAGCGCATCTGAAGGGTTTGCGGCGGCCAAGGAGACCCTACGAGTGGCCGCCGAAGGGTTCGGATCCGCGTCCGAAGCACCACAACTCGCCTCGGAAGGTCCCGCACCGCGTGGCGACCAGCGCACCGAGGCGCTCGCGGTATTCGGTTGTGACGCCGCGTTGGCTTAGGATCGCCACGGCCTGCCGATCCTCGGAGGCCGTGGAGGCCTCGAGCGCATCGAGCCGCTTGAGCACCGCATCCACCACCACCACGGCTCGAGCCTCGTCCCGAGAAGGCGCGAGGGCGTCCGTCAGGTGCGAGCCTTATGTCAAGCCCGCGAGTAACATGGGACGCATTCGGACCCAAGTCGGCATCGTTAGGGGCGAGATATGATCCGAAGTGGGGCGAGACTCGTCAGCGTCAGCGTCAGCGTCGGCCTCAGAGGCAGTGGCAGTGGCAGTGGCAGTGGCAGAATCAGCGTCAGGGGCAGAGTCAGCGGCCGCGGTGGACCCGGCGGCAGCGGCGGCCGCTGGAGCGAACGCTGGTTTGCGTCAGATGCAGGAGCGGTGGCCGCGGGTAGCCGCCGTCGAACCGTGATTCCCAGCCGCCACGGCTTCTACCTCGAGGCGGACCATGGCGGTGTGACTTCTGCCCAGGGCATCGAGGGGGTGCTGCGAGAGGTGGCGGGTCACGATGGCTTCCAGAAGATCGGGCCGTTCGGCTTCGGGAGCGCGATTCAGGATCGGCATCCAGGTCGTTCTGAGCCACGCGCGGAGCCCCTCGGGGCCGTCGTGCACCATGTCCTTGGGGACGAGTTCGACGCGCAGCGGGCGGAATCCGCAGGGCGGGAGCAGCTGTTCGTAGCTGTCCGGACCGAGGAAACGCCAGGGAGGCGCGAGCGGCCGCAGGTACCGGGTCCAGCGCGGGTCGTCTGCGACGGACTCGACGGCATCGAGGACCTCGGCGCAGTTGCCGCGGCCGCCCATTTGGAACGACAGCCTCCCGCCCGGCTCCAGGTGTTCGCGACAGCACCGCAGCACCGCTTCGGGGTCATCCACCCAATGGAGACACGCCGTGGACACGAACCCATCGACTCGTCTCCCCAGCGAGAAATGACGCACGTCAGCCTGAACGTAGGTCACGTTGCTGCTGGCGTGATGAGACCGCGCAAACCCGATCATGCTGGCATCCGAATCGATGCCCGTCGCCGATCCCCGCGGAAGGCGCCTTCCGAGCTCTGCCGTGAGCCGACCGTCCCCACAACCGAGATCGACGATGTGTTCGTCGCCGCTCAGGCTGATGCGGTCGTGGACCTCGCGTCCCCAACCGGTTTGAGCCGAGGAGTGCTGGTGGTAGTCCGTCGCGTCCCATCGGGTGGGCTGATCTGACTGGCCCGGCCGGGACCCGGTCGGGGGCGGTTCATGCGTGGGGTGTGCCATTTCTGACTGGTTTGGGCGGGACCCGGTCGGGGGTGGTTCATGCGTGGGGTGTGCCATCTGCAGGGAAGCCTGCGCCGGACCCAGTCATCAGGCCAATCAATAAAGCTTATCCGTGATATAAGCACGGCATGAACCTCGAACGGCTTCGGATCTTCCTGGTGGTCTGCGAGGAGGGCAGCGTGAGTCGCGCCGCGGTTCGGCTGTTTCGTTCCCAACCCGCCATCTCCATGCAGCTCGCGACCTTGGAGGCCGAGGCCGGGGTACGTTTGCTGGCGCGAAGCCGGCGCGGCGTGGCCCCTACGGCGGAGGGGCAGCGCCTTCTGGCGTGCGCGGCGGAGGTCTTCCGTGCACACGATCGGTTGCGGGAGGCTTGGTTCGGCGAGGCCGAGGGAGGTGAGCTGCGGGTGGCTGCGAGCGATACCGTGACTCGGTACTTCCTCCCGGGGCCGCTGCGCGCGGTCGTTCGGCGGCGTCCCAGTCTCCGCCTTCACTTGGTTCAGTCCTCGACCCCGAGCTCACAGAACCTGCTCTGCAGCGGTCAGGTCGATCTCGCGTTCCTGCTGCTGCCCGTGGCAGACTCGCGGATCGACCACGAGGTGGTGCTCCGGTATCGGCATGTGGCAGCCTACCCGCGAGGGACTAAAGACCATGGCTCGGTGGATCCGGCGGAGTTGGTGCGCAGCCCACTGGTGCTGCTCGCGCGTGGAACGCAGACGCGCCATCTCGTCGACGAGGCTCTGCGGGCGCGGGGGCTCTCGCCATCGCATGTCTTGGAGGTCGGCTCGGTTTCGGTCCAGAAGGAGCTGGTCCGCTGTGGTCTCGGGGCTGGCATCGTTCCGGGGTTCGCCGTAGAAAGGCGGGATCGCCTCGTCACCCGCCCGATCGTGGGCGCCTCGGTTCGCAAGATCGCTGTCGCGTGGCGGTCGGATCTGACGCTCACGACGCCGGCGCAAGCGCTCCTCGCCGAGTGCCGCACCGAAGCCGCTCGGCGTGCTGCGGAGGGCTAGCGCTGCCGGGACGAGAACCGCAGTGGCTTCACGGAGGAGGGCGGCCGCGGTTCGGAGCATGCCACGCGGCATCGGTGGGCCCGCCTGCTCTCTCTCATAGCCAGATACACGAAAGCCAACCCAGGTGGGTTGGCCTTCGTGCAACTCAGCAGAGCTTCCGCTCTACCCGTGACGTCGCTTGGGTAACCTCGGAGACATCACCCGCTAACGAAAGTCGTCACACTCATACCGGGAAGCGACGCAGTGAACGTTCCGTCCGTTACTGTAACCGCCGTACCCGCTTCCCAGTTTGCGCTTTCCGAGGTCACGTGGGGCGTCAGCGAGGCCGGCGCCGTTCCACCCGTGATGGCGATCGGGATTTCGACGGCCTGGTTCGTTTCGTTGATCGCCACAATGACGACCTCGCCACCGTCGCCCTCGTATGCCGAAACCAGGACCTTGTCTGGGGAGGGGCCGGCCATCTGCACCGCGTGGAAGACATCGGGGCGGATGTACCTGCTGAAGTTGCCAAACGTGTAGTAGCGCTTGGCGATGGTGTTGCTCCCCTGGATCAGGGCCAGGCCTTCGTTGTCGTTCTGGTAGTAGGCTTCGTACCACCAGTAGAGCCAGGCCGAAGCCTCGCCCACCGTCAGGCCCGAGTGCATCCACCGCGCGACCGCGATACCGTTCTTGATGTCAGTCGAGGGCCCCTGCTCCGGCCAGTACATCACGCCGGACATCTCGGTCTGCCAGACCTCTTTGGTTCTCACGCCACCGGTGACGTCAGCTGGCCACGCATACGCTTTCTGCGATTCGTACTCGTGCACACCGAGGATGTCGAAGCCGTTCCAGGCTGTCTCATTCTTTGCCAGCCAGTGACCATAGTCATAGCCTTCATTTCCAGTAATGCATTTGGGGTCACAAGTAGCCAGCGCGGCCTCATCGTCGATATCATTCGAGTAGCAACCGCACCCCAGCGGATCAGAGCTGTCATAGCCGCCATTAGCCTTATTGGTAGGCGATAGAGTGCTCCACACGTGGAGCCAAATGGATGCTTCGGGGGCCATCA
>CAYRKE010000142.1:0-12564 GCA_964424695.1 uncultured Polyangiaceae bacterium | reverse complement strand
GTAGGCGATAGAGTGCTCCACACGTGGAGCCAAATGGATGCTTCGGGGGCCATCACCTTGATATCGGGGGCCATCTCGTCGAAAACCTCTCCGGCTATCGCGACGAAGTTAGCTAACTCCTCGCCGGTGTAGACCATGGATTCGTATTCGTCAGTCAGCGGTGGGTTACAGGCCTTTCCCGCACCAGAACTAGAACACGATGCAAAATCGGTCTCATTCCCGATCGACATGGCGTAGAGGTCGTTCGTTTTCGCGTAGGTGGCAATCCTCTCCGCCCACTGCCTATAGTACTCCGGCTTCAGGTGCCCACCCGCTGTCGTACTGGAGTTGGTCTTCCAGTCTGCTGGAGCGCTCCAGCAGGACCCGATGACTCTGGCGCCATGCTGTCTTACTGTTGTCCAATCATTGGGCACACTTCTGTGGGTTCCATCTTCCTTCATTCCTATCCGTAGGATGGACAGACCGAGCCCGTTCTCGCCCTCGAGAGTGAATAGCTGCTCCCATGGAAGCGATTTGTTGTCGGGCATGATGGTAGCGTTGATGCCGAAGCCACGGATGATCTGTCGCTCGTTATCGAGTTGCACGGTCAGAATGGTGGGGGGCTCCGTCGTACCGCCGGTACCGCCAACCGGCTCACTGCCGCCTGCTCCTCCGGTGGTGGCCGATGTGCCGCCGTCACCCATGCCGCCGGTCTCTCCAGTGCTGCCGGTATCGCCTCCCAGGTTGTCGGTGCCTCCGCTGGAGCCGGTGGTACCGCCGCTGTCGCCCACTCCACCAGTGCCGCCGCTCGCGGTCCCCGTGGTCCCACCCGTGGTGCCCGTGGTTCCACCCGTGGTGCCCGTGGTTCCACCCGTGGTGCTCGTGGTTCCACCCGTGGTGCTCGTGGTTCCACCCGTGGTGCCCGTGGTTCCACCCGTGGTCGTGGTGCTCGTGGTTCCACCCGTGGTGTTGCCCGTCCCACCTGTGACCACTCCGATGCTCGAGGTGCCGCCAGTGTGGACAACCGTCGAGCTGCCCCCAGTGGCCGTCCCGCCTCCGGTGCCCGACGCAGTCGCGCCGCCCGTGCCGGGAGTCTGGCTGGTGCCGCCCGTCGTGCCTTGGTTGCCGTTCCCGTTGTCATCGGAACCGCAGGCTACGGCCGAAAACGCCAAGCTAATGGTCGCAAATGAGACGATTACTCTGTTCATGGTGAATCCTATGCTACCACTCAGTGCGCAGCAAGTCCGCAAGTGACCACCTGCTGTAGCAGAGTAGTCGGGAGAGTCCAGCGGCTCTCTCGTCCAACGCTGCCACGCGGGATTGCCGAGATGGGCGAAGCTCCTAACACGCGATGATCCCTAGACTTGCGTGTGTTGGCACAGGGTCTTTGTCGGCGGGCTCACTCGGAGTTGGGGCCACGGAGCGAAGTGCGTACCCGTTGGTTTGACACCATCGGGGTCGTTCACCTTGTTTCGCTTGAGCAGACTGGGCGGACAGTGCTCTGCTCGCGCGGAAGGGGGGCGACCGATTGGGGATGAGGTCTGAGACGTGGAGTATCAATCTGGGACGGCTTCCTGGCCGAGACGGGTTCAGTTGCATGGCGGGGCGAGCGCCAAGGAACCTCGAACGAGCATCGCGCTCCTACGCTCTCGGCAATCACAGCAAGTTCGTGCGGCCCGGCGCAGCTATCGAGGGGCCCATCTTCATTGGCGCAGGGACAACGCGGGCCTCCATGTCGCCTTGGGTGACGCTGGAGACCGACAACCTCGTTTCCAAGAGCGCGGTTCCGGTGAGCGGAGGCAGCTTTACGGTCTCGCTCGGTGCCAAGAGCGTGACGAGCTTCGTCAGCGACTCATCACGACGTACGTAACTTCCCGAAACTCCTAGGTGTCGGCTGAGCGGGGGGCGACAGTGCGTCGGTACGGACCTAGGTGAATCGCCGATGTCTCAATACGACTTGGTGGTGATTGGCAGTGGACCTGCCGGCGAAGGAGCGGCGATGCAGGCGGCCAAGGGTAACCTGCGCGTCGCGATGGTGGAGCGACATTCGCAGGTTGGTGGTGGCTGTACGCATCAGGGCACCATTCCGAGCAAGGCGCTACGCCACATGATGCAGAAGGTGGTGGAATTCAAGAGCCACCCGCTCCTGGCCAACGTTTCGGAGAACGTGGCGGTGCCATTCACGCGCCTGCTGCGTAGTGCGGACGACGTCGTTCGCCAGCAAGTCGGCATGCGTCGGAGTTTCTATGACCGCAATCGCGTTCGAATGTACCACGGAAGTGCCCGCTTCGTCTCGGCCAACGAGATCGAGGTGTTGGTGCCCGGGGGCCAGGTCGAACACGTGGCCGCCGACCACTTCATTGTCGCCACGGGATCGCGACCGTACCGCCCCGAGGACGTCGACTTCTCCCATCCCCGCATTTACGACAGCGACACGATACTTGGGCTGCAGCGTGACCCACTTTCGATCACGATATATGGAGCCGGGGTCATTGGCTGTGAGTATGCGAGCATCTTCCGCAACTTCGGGATCAAGGTGAACCTGGTGAACCAGCGCGACCGGCTCCTCACCTTCCTCGATGACGAGATCATCGACGCCCTCGGCTACCATCTTCGCGACCAAGGCGTCCTCATCCGTCACCTCGAAGAGTACAGCGCCGTCGAGCCAACGGATGACGCCGTTGTCTTGCACCTCAAGTCGTCCAAGCAGTTGAAGTCGGACATCGTGCTGTGGGCCAATGGGCGCACCGGCAATACCCAAGGTCTCGGGCTCGAGGCATTGGGGGTATCCGTCGATCATCGAGGCCAGATCGCCGTGGACGACTGTTTTCGCACCAGCGTACCGAGCCTCTATGCCGCAGGTGACGTCATCGGCCCCCCAGCTCTTGCCAGTGCATCCTACGATCAGGGCCGTGCCGCGGCTCAACACATCCTGCATGGTCACTGCGCTTCCCGTGGTGCCCAAGTGGTGCCCGCCGGCATCTACACGACTCCGGAGATCAGCTGTGTTGGCAAGACCGAGCGGGAACTGACGGCTGCCCGAATTCCGTACGAGGTCGGGCATTCACAGTTCCGTAGCCTCGCGCGTGCCCAGATCACCGGACGCACCGTTGGCATGCTGAAGATTCTGTTCCATCGTGAGACGTTGGAGATCCTCGGTATCCACTGCTTCGGCGACCAAGCCTCGGAGATCATCCACATTGGGCAGGCGGTCATGGCAAGCTCCACGGCTACTCTGAGGTACTTCGCGGAGACCACGTTCAACTACCCCACCATGGCCGAGGCATATCGGGTTGCCGCTCTGAATGGTCTCAATCGAGTCGCCCCGTGATGGATTCCGACTGCGGCGCCGCGCAATTCGATGGTGGCCCCAGCCACCCTGCGGAGAAGGCGGACGCTCTTTGGGATCGTCGCGCTCGCCAGGCAGTGCAGCCCCCGCGCGTCGACGGCGCTGCGTACGCTCGGCCGGGGCGGCAGTTCGCCAGGATTTCTGCGCAAGTTTTACCGCGCGAGGTTTCCTGCTACTTTCGTCCCGTCGTATGCCATCAGACGAGGAAGTGGACGTTTCAGAGCTCGCCGCCGATCAGGTGGGCACGACGGATCTGCTGACTCATCAGCATGGTCCACAGCAAATCGTCCAAGTCTATCACATCACGGCTGTCGAAGGGCCGGAGGCGGACAAACGCTGGTCCTCTTCGAGTCGGCGTTTCGCGATCGGCTCGCACCCTTCCAACGATCTCGTCCTCGACGATGGCGCCGTTTCGCGCTTCCACTGCGAGATTCGCGTCAAGGACAGACGCGCGTGGCTCAGTGACCTGGACAGTCGCAACGGGACGCTCGTCGACGGCGTGCCCGTGGGGATCGGTGGCCTACGCGACGCCAGCCTGATTCGCCTGGGTCGCAGCGTGTTGCGTTTCCATTTCGGGACCGAGCGGGTCGCTCTCACCGTTTCGGAGTCGCCGCGCTTCGGGAGTCTGGTCGGTAGTTCGGTTGCCATGCGGGCGGCCTTCGCCCTGCTGGAGCGAGCCGCTCAGAGCGATGCCACGCTCCTCATCGAGGGTGAAACCGGGACTGGCAAGGAAGGCGCCGCCGAATCGGTGCATCAAGCCAGTGCCCGCCGGGACAAGCCCTTCATCGTCGTCGACTGCTCGGCGATGCCCGCCAATCTGCTCGAGAGTGAGCTGTTCGGTTACGAGCGTGGCGCCTTCACGGGGGCCACCTCCCGGCGCATCGGTGCCTTCGAAGAAGCCCAGGGGGGCACGGTCTTTCTGGACGAGATCGGAGAGCTGCCGCAGGAGCTCCAGCCCAAGCTCCTTCGCGTCCTTGAGCGTAAGCAGATCCGACGCCTCGGCTCCAACACGTACTTCCCGGTGGACGTCAGGGTCATCGCTGCCACGAATCGCGATCTGCGCGCGCTCGTCAATGAAGGCGGTTTTCGCTCCGATATCTACTATCGCCTCGCGGTCTTGAAGGTGATCCTTCCCCCGCTGCGCGAGCGTCCCGAGGACATTCCCGAGCTCGTCGAGCGTTTCATCCCGTCACTCTGCACCAACGAAGCTACGGCCGACAAACTCCGCGACAGGGAGCTGCTCGCTCGGATTCGCGGTGCTGCTTGGCCCGGCAATGTCCGCGAGCTACGGAACTACTTGGAGCGCTGCGTGGTCCTGCAGGAAGCCGCTCCGCTCGGGGATGCCGGGTTCGCCGAGCCCAGCACGAATGGGCCGATCATCGACGCCCACGTTCCCTACAGCGATGCCAAGCGAGCCGTGCTGGACGACTTCGAGCGCCGCTACTTCAAGGCGCTCCTGGAGCTTCATGACGGCAACGTGTCGCGTTCGGCGCGTGCCTGCGGGATGGACCGAGTCTACCTACACAAACTCCTGCGTCGCCATGGGTTCCGAGGATAGTCCAGAGGCGGTGGCGTCGAGCCTGACGCCTGGCTCACTCATCGGTAAGTATACGGTGCTGCGCCTACTCGCCGTCGGCGGCTCGGCAGAGGTCTATTTGGTGCGCAGTAGCGGCATCGAGGGCTTCGCGAAGCTGGCCGTTCTCAAGCGCCTCTTGCCGCACCTCGCAGGTCACCCCGACTTCGTGGAGATGTTCTTGGACGAGGCGCGCCTGGCGGCTAGCCTCCACCATCCCAACATCGCGCAGATCTACGACTTTGGGCGCAGCGGGCCCAGCCACTATCTCACTATGGAGTACGTCGCGGGAGAGAGCCTGGCGAACGTCATCCGCTCGGCGGCCAAGAAGAAGCGTGGCTTCTCGCTCGGTAACTCGCTACGCGTCGTGGAATCGGTGGCGGCTGGGCTCCACTATGCTCATCAGCTCAAGGACGGGGAGGGCAGGCCCCTCGGGATCGTGCACCGCGACGTTTCGCCGCACAACGTCATGCTCACCTTCGACGGCAGCGTCCGGCTCGTAGACTTCGGGATCGCCACTGCGCGCAGCACCAAGAGCCAGTCGCTCCGTGGTTCGATCCAGGGAAGTCTACGCTACATGTCGCCCGAACAGTGCGCCGGGGAGCCACTCGATTGTCGCAGCGACGTCTTCTCGCTCGGAGTTCTGCTCTTCGAGCTCACGACCGGAACCCGCCTTCATCGCGACCGCGACGACCACGACGTCTTGCGCGCGATCCTCCACGAGCCGATCCCTCTTCCATCGACCCGGCGCAAGGACTACCCGTCCGAGCTCGAGCGGATTGTGATGACCGCCCTCGCGCGGGAACCCTCGAGGCGCTACCGCACCGCTCAGGAGCTCCAAGTGGAGCTGGAGTCGTTCGGTCAGGCGCGGGGACTGCTGTCGTCCAACGTCGCGCTGGCCGAGTACATGCGGGAAATCTTCGGGGAACGAGCGGATCAGGTCCCTTTGGCCGTCCCCGTCCCCGGTGGGCCCGCCGAGGCCGTGGATCCCGACGAGAGTGCCGAACAGGGTGCGTCGAGGCCCAGCCGTTCAGCGCCTCTCCCGCCCCCGACGCCTGTTGGACGGAGCGGCTGGCTCCGCGTGGCAGGGGGCCTCGCGCTGGCGGGCTTGCTGGGCATTGGGCTACTGCGGCTTACGACCGGGGGGCGGCAGGCAGCCAGAGCTGACGCTGGCGGGCCACTGCTGCCGGACTCGGCCCAAACAGCGTCGCGACCCAGGGCCGCGCAGAGGTTGGCGGAGCCGTCCCCGTCGTTCCGAGCAACCACGGCATCTGGTCCGGCCCAGCCCCCCGAGCCCTTGGCATCCGCGCCGAGCGCGACCCCGGATAGCGGTGCCTCCTCCTCTGAGCCCCTGCCACTGCCACCCCGGAGAACACGGACTCCCGGACCCTCACCGGCGCAACGACGCCGGAACGCTTCCTTGGATGCTGGTGGTATGGTTCCTGCTTCATCGGCGCCTACCGCTTCGACCAAGCCCTCGGCACCATGGACCCTCGATTCTCCACTTCCCCCTTGAGGCATCCGCTCATGCTTCGCATGAAGGACCAGCCGCGATCCCCGTCGCGCCCCAGCGCTGCGGCGGCACTCCGGTGTTCACAAAGCCACGAACGTTTCATGCTGGTGCTCCCTGCGCCTCGCGCGCAAGGCGGCCCTGGACCGGGGATCTCTGCGGTCGGGGACGCGCACCCGCGGAAGTACCTCGGGGCGTTGTGCGCGGCTGCGCTGCTCCTCGTCACAGGCGTGGCAACGGCGCAAGAAACCCCTGGTGAGGCGCCTTCGGCCCCGGTCGAGGTTTCGGCCCCGGTCGAGGCTTCGGCCCCGGTCGAGGCTTCGGCACGAACCGAGCTGACGGCTGATGAGCACCTCGAGCGGGGACTCGAGCTCTATAGCCAAAAGCACTACACAGAAGCCGTCGCAGAATTTCGCGCGGGCTACGCGATCAGTGCCGACGCGCGACTGCTGTACGCGCTCGCCCAGTCACTCCGCCTTGCCGGCCAGTGCGCCGAGGCGGTCACACTCTACCGGCGTTTCTTGGAGGTCGCGCCAAGCCTCGAACAAGCGGCAGCGGCGCGCACCAACCTGGAGCGCTGCGCCGAGCCCCCAGCGGCTACGACCGAGGGGAGTCCCCAAGACGCTTCGCCTAGCCCCACTGGAGCGCGCCTGGCACCGCCGCGCCAAGCGTTTCACGCCCAGCCTGGCCATGGCCTTTCCTCCCAGCCCAGCCAGGACCCATCTCTCAAGCGACCGCATACCTCGAGCGCCGCGCCGCCTCCCGCTACCGCCGGCCCGGCATGGTATCTCGATCCCCTTGGTGCTTCGCTGACCGGGGGCGGCATTCTCAGCCTGGGCGCAGGCGTGGTGCTGATGATCGTGGCCAATGGCAAGAAGGCCGACGCCGAGCAGCTCGAGGGGGGAGCGACTCGGGGAACCTACCAGGAGCATGCTGAGCGCCTCGATGCCGCCAGGCAGCAGCTCCTCTACGGCGGTCTGCTGTCCGTGGCTGGCGTCTCGGCGATGGTTTTGGGTGGCCTTCGCTATCATTCCGTTGCGTCGCGGCGTTCCGTCGACGTCGGGCTCGGCGTGCTGCCCTCTGGGGCCATGGCCACGGTGCGGGGGGCGCTGTGAAGCAGCGCCCGTGCCTCATCGTTCTCGTGCTGCTTCAGGGCTGCACCGAGTTCGACGTTCCCTTCTCCTGCAAGACGAACGACCAGTGCGTCGAAGCGCACGCCATCGGCACCTGTGAACCCACTGGGAGCTGCAGTTTCCCCGATGCTGCGTGCCCCTCGCAGCGCCGCTACGCCGAGCTGGCCGCCAGCGAACTCGCCGATCAGTGCGTGCCCGCGCCGGGGCACCTCGCCTTGGGTGACGGGCAGAGCTGCGCCGTGCTTCTCGGCGGTGAGCTCAGGTGCTGGGGAGCCAGACCCAAGACCGATGCCGACGGCGTTCGGAGCGGGGAGCCAAGTGTCAGTGGCATGGTGGTCTTTTCGCTCCCGGCGGTGACCGACGTCGATCTCGCCGAAGAACACGGTTGCGCCGTGGTCGAGGGTCGGATCTTCTGCTGGGGAAATCCCGAGAACGGTAGGCTCGGTGTCGACGACTCCTCGCAGACAGGTCCGGTCGAAGTGCTGGCGGCGACCGAGAGCGGAGCAGCCGAGAGCGTGGCCATCGGACGCCGCCATTCCTGCGCCCTGGAGCGCGGCCGCGTGCGATGCTGGGGCGACAACTCCGAGGGGCAGCTCGGTCGTTCCACGTCCGGAGACGCTCTGCCGCCCGAGAGCGCAGCTTCGGCTCTGAGAGACGCCGTGGCACTCGATGCGGGCGACTATCACACTTGTGTTCAGCCCGCCTGGGGCCTGCTCAGCTGTTGGGGATCCAACGAGTTCGGGCAGATCGCCGCTGCTCTCGACGTGGCCGCTTCGTCCGAACCGCACGAGCTCCCGTTCTACGCACTGGAGTTCGCGCTGGGCGGCTCGCATACCTGTGCCATCAACACGCTCGGCGAGGTGCTCTGCTGGGGAAACAACGCCCTGGGACAGCTTGGACGCCCGCCAGAGCCGGGGGCGGCTCAGGAGACGCAATTGAGCCCAACGCCGCTGCGGGTCGCGATGGACGGCAAGGTCGACTGGATGAAGGCGACGCACATCGCCGCCGGCTGGGCCCACAGCTGCGCGATCCTCGCTGACGGGACCGTCGCGTGCTGGGGTGACAACCGCGAGGGGCAGTTGGGCCCCGAGCGCGCTTTCGAGCCCGGCGTCAGCACGCCCGTTGCGGTGGTGCTGCCCGACCGCGCCGTCGAGATCAGCGCTGGCCGCAGCCACACGTGTGCGCTCACGGCTGACGGGTTGACCTGGTGTTGGGGGGGCAACGAGAGCGGACAGCTCGGCAACGGTTCAGCGACGGACTCACCTGAACCCGACGCCTCCGTCAGCACGAGCCTGGCGACCCCATCGTCGAACTGAGGCAGGGCAAGACACCCGTAGCGGCGCATGCAACGGTCGCTCCGGGAACTGTTGCTTCCGCCCCTACACCCCCCTGCGGCCGCGGGTGAAATGGGCGGATGTTCGCGGCAAGGGGCTTGGCATCGCCCTTGCAGAAGCCACTTGCCGAGGCGCTGTCGGTGGACAACGCCTCAGTAGTCGTCAACGTTCAACTCATCGAGCCGTTCTGGGAGGATACCCATGAAGCAGATCAAGAACCTCATCGCCGTTCTACCCTTCACCTTCATCGCCTGCAGCGGGGGCACGGACGACGGAACGGGAAACTCGCCGGACACTCTGTCACCGGACGAGGAGGTCAAGCTCCAGCAACACTTACGGGCTATCCCAAAGAAAGAACGTGTGGCCGTGGTGGCCCCGCTCGACGCGGACGCCCAAGGCAGTCCGGAAGGAAGCGCCGAGTTTGCGCAGTATTCGATTCGCGCAGCCAACAACGTCAATGGCCCAGCGCTTGCCATGGTGGAGCTCCTGAGCGCCGTCACGGAGTATCCCCCGACCGTGTACAATTCCGACACGAACGAGTTCGTGTGGGGACCGGGAGAGAACGAGGACGGCGTGGGTCAGATCATGGTCTATATCCGCGAGAACGGCGCGGACAAGGACTTCCAGTACGAGTACGCCTTCCTTCGGCTCGTCGACAACGACTTGGCGACGGCATCTCCGGTGATCTGGGGCGGCTCGAACCCGGATCCGGAGGACCCCGAGAAGGGCGTTGGCATCACGCTGTGGGACTTCGACGCCAACAACGCCTTCGAAGCGCAACACGATCCGGCGTTCACGCTCGAGAACAAAGATCACGGGCGCGTCGCTATGATGTACGGTGAAGATTCGGAGGCCGCGGGCGTGGGGCGCTACAACGTCGCGGTCTTCCGAGACTTCATTCCCGCGGATGCGAAGGCCGAAGACCCGCAGCCGTTCGACTCGGAGTATTTCTATGGTCACGTTCAGGAGCCTGACGGGCCCCGCCTGGATTTCTTGGACTGGCAGCTGTCCGGTGACCTGTGTGATACCGACCCCGGCAGTTGCTTCGACAACAACGTCATCGCAGACGAATCCGAGACATTCGGACTGCGTACCGTCTTCGTGGACCGAGGGCTCGGGCGCGCCGAGGTCGAGGTCGCTGGGGGTGATCTGAGCAGTGACGTCTCGGTTGTCGAGTGTTGGGACGAGAACCTCGATCGCACCTACCTGAACCTCAGCGTCGCTGGGGCGACGATCGGCGAGGAGGGGGCGTGCACGGGCGGCCTCGAGTCCACCTTGACGGAGCTTGGCGTCCCATCCGTTGACGATGTCGACGCTGAGCTGATGGCGGCACTGACGTGCGTTGCGGAGAACGGCATCGACGGCGACTGTTAGCGCGCCGCACTCCGGCGGAGGGCCAGGCTCGTGCTAGCAGTACGGCGTGGCCTTTCGTCACCTCTGGTACGGAAACACGGAGACAGCGCGTGGTAGCAACGGTTCTCATTACCCAGTGCCTGCAACACGATTTTGTCGGGATTGTCGCGCCTCATGACCCTCTGCCCAATCGGCTTCACGTGGGGCATGCCGAGTCGCTTCGCTTGCTGGGGCCCGACCCCCATACCGGGCCTCTGGCTCAGCTCATGGCGACGCTGCGCGCCCTTCCTCGCGGCACCGTCCACGTCGTGCACATCCGCGATTGGCATGATCCCTCGGACCCGAGCCAGCGAGATCACCTCGAGGCTTTCGGAGCACATTGCGTCCAAGGGACGCGCGGCGCCGACTTCGTCCTAGACGTCCAAGCGATTCCCGAAGAAGGTCGAAGCGGCGTGCTGATCGACTCGCGCGGGCTCAATGATTGCGAGGGTACGACGCTCATACGAGAACTCGAAGCCATCCGGGCCGCTAGCGGTGGAGCGCTGCGAGTCGGGGTCATCGGGGTTTGGACCGAGGCGAAGGTGAGCTTCCTGCTCTATGACTTGAAGACTCGCTTGGGAATCGATGCCCTCGCGACCTGCAGCGCGCTCACGGCGAGTGCTTCCCGAACCCAGCACTTCAATGCCTTGGCACAGCTGGAGCGGATTCTCGGGGTCACTTGCTTCGATTCCGTGGGCAGTTTCGCCGACTGGCTCGCTCCGGGGGCTTCCCGCTACTTGCCTCCGATTCCAGCGCGAGCCGGCGCCGTGCCGGAGCTGGTCGGGAGCGGAGCTGCGCTCTCCGGTGTGGATCGGGACATCATCGGGTATCTGTATCGCGACAGCTCCACGGTCTCGTTAGAACCGCTCTCCGGTGGTTTCTCGGGGGCTTCGGTCTTTCGTGCCTCTGCCACCGACGCTTTGGGCCACCAGCAGGCTCCGTCGGTGGCCAAGCTCGGTCCCAATGCCACCATTGCCAAGGAGCGTGTGGCGTTCGAGCGGGTCGAGGAGATCCTGGGCAACAGCGCCCCGCGGGTGCGTGCGTTCGTGGATCTGGGTGGGCGCGCGGGAATCAAGTATTCCTTCGCGGCTATGGGGCACGGTTCGGTGCGAAGCCTCAAGTCACTGTTCGACAGTGGTGCCCCGCAATCCGTGATCGACCGGGTATTGCGTGAGGCCCTGGAAGAAGTCTTGGGTCCACTCTACAGAGCCGCACGCTACGAGCGGCTGCCCTTGCTGGAGCACTATCAGTTCTCGACGTCTTGGGCTCCCGCGGTGCGCCAGCGCGTCGCGGCGCTGGTGGGCGAGCGCGCCGATGCCGAACGGCTCGACTTCCCAGGCGGCTACTCCGCTGCCAATCTCTGCGGCTTCTACCAGGAGTTTCTGCGAGCCCCTGGAGCCTTCGATGCCGGGTTTCACTACGTGTCGTACGTTCACGGGGACTTAAATGGCGCCAACATCCTCGTCGACGCTCGCGATAACGTTTGGGTCATCGACTACTTCCATACCGCGCCGGGTCACGTGCTCAAGGACTTCGCCAAGCTGGAGAACGACCTGCTCTATATCTTCACGCCGATTGGTTCGCGCGAGGTGCTGGAGGAGGCTCTCCATATCACACGCGCGCTGCGAGCGGTGAAGGATCTCCGCGCGCCGCTCCCGGAGAAGCTCCCTGGCCTCGTCTCACCCGAGCTACTCCGGGCGTGGGCCACCCTGCGCACACTGCGTAGCTTGGGCAGTCAGTACCTCTGGGATGACCGGGACCCGCTCCAGTTGAGCGTGGCCCTGCTGCGCTTTGCCGCGCACACCCTGAGCTTCGACGAATCCACCCCGCTTCAGAAGGAGTGGGCCCTTGCCGCGAGTTGCGGGCTGGCCGAGGATATCGTGGGCGCGGCGTCGGCATAACGGACACTTAACCCAACCGTAGCCAAGGCCAGCGTCATGCCCTTCTCAAACAGCACCTCGTCCGGATTGCGGGCAGTAGGGTGGGCTCTGGCCTTGGTGGTCTCCGAGTTGATGGTAGCGGGGGCCTTTGGGGTTCACGCCTTCACGCTGCTCGTCACTGCTTGGGGATCTCGGGGTTGCGCGAAGCCGCTATGGTTCGACGTCTGGGCGTTTGGACCCCTCCTCGTGCTCATGGTGCTTGGGGGCGGCGGGATCCTCTGGTTCGTGCTCCGCCCCGGATGGCGAGTCCCTGCCGTCGTGGGCGTCGCTGCAGTAGCTCTGACAGGGCTGAGCCAGGGAGCCAAATCAGCGGTCACAAATCTCGGACAGTGGAAGGAGTGGCATCAAGTGGCG
>CAYRKE010000141.1:0-19323 GCA_964424695.1 uncultured Polyangiaceae bacterium | reverse complement strand
CGTCCACGCAACCGCCGTCCACGCAACCGCCGTCCACGCAACCGTCGTCCACGCAACCGTTGTCCCCGCCAGGAGCGGCGACAGCCGGGAGTGCCCCCTTGAAGCCTTCCTCTCCCATGCGCAACGCAGAAGCCCTGGAAGGTGGAGTGGTCTCGAGCGAGGTGGGCGCCCGCTCCACGGAGTCGGTCGCTGCCGAGAGTCGTCCTGATGAAGCACCGTTTTCTGAGCTTAGCGTTGCCGCCTTGGCGTACCTCGAGGCTGGGCGTTACTCCGAAGCGGCTGCACGCTATGCCGAGGCGGCCCACGCATACCCACAATCCGTGCCACACCGAGTGATTGCCCGATTAATGCAGAGAGCCAGCAGTCAGCAGTGCAGTGGTGCTTCGGCCCAGGGTCTGGCGTTCTGTCCGGAGGTGCAGCGATGACGTCCCAGCTCGGACTCCTGCCTGCGTTTCTTGTCATGATCAGTCTTGCCACTGCCGCCTGCGGGAACGCTTCGACCCAATTGGCCGACGGAATAGACGTGACCCTCGTGGCAACGTCCGAGCTCGGCGAGCCACTGGCTGGAGTTCCCTGGTCGCTCAGCGGGCGAGTTCTGGGTCAGACTGGAGCTGGCGGCGAACTGTCGCAAAGGCTTGCCGGTCCGGAGGGGCGAGTCGTGACCTTGTCTGCCACATGCCCAGCAGGCTACCAAGAGAGCCCCGCGGTCGTTCAAGCTCGACTCAAGTCGGCCTACGATCTGTCCGGGAAGGCGGAACCCACCAAGTACGACGCCGTCTGCGCCCGTGTCCAAGTGGACGTCGTGTTGGTCGTCCACACCTCGGGAGTGGCGGGAATACCGGTGCGGGTCGACGGTCGAGCCGTGGCTGTTACCGACGAGCACGGGACCGCACACATCTACCTGCCGTCACCACGCGCGACCAAGCGTGTAGACGTGACCCTGGAGACTAGCGGTCTCCCAACCCTGAGCCCAGCGAGTCCGAGCCGCTCCTTCGAGCTGCACTCGCGCGACGCCATCCTTGTTTTCGAGCAGGCGTTTTCATCCAGTAGACCGCGGTCTTTCCGCAGCAGACCCCGCCGCACCCGGATCCCCGATCGGATAGACTGAGAGTCAGCGGTCCGGTGCAAACCCTCTCCCAAGTCACGCTTGACGCCGCCTACCCGACATCGCGCCCCATCAGGTGGGGCGCGTCGCATACTTCGTGCGGGCACTTGCCGCTGCGGCAACTCGCTCGACTATTCTCATCCATCATGGTGGATGATCCCAGAAACCGAGCCCGGCGGGCGGGGTGTCCGAGAGCCTTCGCCAGTCGGACGAGTTGACCGCATTAACTTGCAGGAGGGGTTGTCCACCCGGACCCGCATCTTTCGCTGGTGCTCTCCAGCACTTCAGTGATGGAAGAGCCGGAGGCCAGACATTGCCATGGTCATCCCGTACTCATTGGCCGCACCGATGACGATATCGTCGCGCAGCGACCCCCCAGGCTGTGAGACGTAGCTGACGCCACTCAGCGATGCTCGGTCGATGTTGTCGCGGAATGGGAAGAATGCGTCCGATGCCAGACTTACCCCCTTCTGTTGCGAGAGCCAATCCCGCTTCTCTGCGACCGACAGCCGTTTGGGCGCGCAAGTGAAGCAATCGAGCCACGCTTTCTCTTCGGCTGGCGACAAGTCATCCTCGAGATAGAGATCGATCGCGTTGTTGCGCTCTGGTCGTCCGAGATCACTCCTGAAGGGAAGCTCCAGCACCGCTGGATGATGACGCAGGAACCAACGGTCTGCCTTGCTTCCCGCGAGCCGCGTGCAGTGAATGCGCGACTGCTGGCCGGCGCCGATGCCAATCGTCTGCCCGTCATGAGCGAAGCAGACAGAGTTGCTCTGCGTGTACTTCAATGCAATGAGCGCCAATAGAAGATCTCGCTTCGCGGACTCCGGCAGTGTGCGGTTCGTCGTCACGACGTTGTTCAAGTGCTCATGACCCGGTACGGCCCTGTTGCGTCGCTGCTCGAACCGCACTCCGAAGACCTCCCGCATCTCGCTCTCTGGCGCTTCGTACCCAGGATCGATCTCGATGACGCAGTACGCGCCTTTGCGCTTGGCCTTGAGGATCTCGAGGGCTTCGGGTGCATAACCCGGCGCGATTACCCCGTCAGAGACTTCGCGTTTGAGGATGTTGGCCGTCGGCACGTCCACCACATCGCTCAGCGCTGCCCAGTCCCCGAATGAGCACAGGCGATCCGCGCCGCGCGCCCGCGCATACGCCGTTGCCAACGGGCTCAATGGCAAATCTTCCACGAATGAGGCGCGGGCCGTAGCGCCGCTCATTGGGACTCCGACTGCTGCGCCAGCCGGACTGACGTGTTTGAATGAGGCGGCCGCGGGCAGATCGAGAACGCTCCGTAGCTCCCGGACGAGTTGCCAAGCGTTCAGTGCGTCAAGCAGGTTGATGTATCCTGGTGCCCCCGAGAGTACTCGGAGCGGGAGCTCACCTTCGCGAGCGAAGACTCGAGCGGGTGCCTGATGCGGATTGCAGCCATACCGAAGCGTTATCTCTTGCACATGCAGCTCCTACCGTGGAGCACGCGGACTAGCACGTTGTGCTCAGGTTTCCACGAGCGGGAGCGAACCCGGCAATCTCGCGACGCCGAGGCCGAGTGAGGCAACTGGCACCGAACAGCGGAGACCGCGACGGGTGCCAGGAGCGTCTACGAGATGACGGGGGAATCAAGCACCCCCTGCGACCTGGGCGTCGAGCCAGCGACCGAGCTCGTCCAGCCAGCCCGTGAACCCATTCGGCGGCTGCTCATGGTGGATCGCTCGAAGCGCAGCTCCGACGCGTTTGGCGTGGGCGTAGCGCTTGTCGGCTACGTCATTTTCCAGCGCCAGCAGCATGCTTCGGGAGCGCAGTTCGAGTTCGGCCTTCCATGCTTGGTATTCGGCGGAGACTTCGAGGGCTTTTCGCGAGTCGGCTGCCGCCACGTAGCAGGCCCGGGCCCGAGCCAAGTACCTCAGGACGGCAGTCCCCTCCCTCGGGTCGAACGGAAATCGGTCCCGCTTCGCGTGGGCGACGAGCACGGCTTCTTCAGCACTCTGCCGTTGAATTCGCGCTCCCACGGCGGGGCAGGGGACCGAATGGTCGACGAGCACTGGGGGCGCGTGGGCTTGGGAAGGCGACGGCGGATTGTTCCACCGAGCCGCGGAGGCTAGTCCCGCGATGAGCGAGAGCGCGGAAATCGCGAGGAAGACGAACGATGCATAGGTGTGACCTTTGCCTTCCTCCCGCACGAAGCACAAGCGCAGAGCGCCCACGAAAACGTCTTCACGCCACGGGACGAAGACTGCTCGATGCAGAGTGCCGCCGAGTCGGATGGGGACGCCCAGAGGCGGCTCGGTGCGTAAGTAGACCCCGCCGGGGAGTTCGTCACATACCAGTTTCAGCTTCGACTCACCTCCGAGGCTCGGAAGCTGGACTGCCGCGTCGTCCCCGCTTCCGATCGAGGAGTGGCTGGACGGGAGGCGGTGCCGTCGCGATGGCCCCTCGGGCGTGTGGACTTCCACGAAATGCTGGCTCATCGGAACATCTCGTTACGGAGCACGGCAGGGCCAACTAGGAGAATGAGCACGCAGGTGAGCAGCAAGAGCAGCGGCACCACCAACATGACCCCGGCCCGGGCTGCTGCTTCTTCAGCGCGCGTGCTGCGGCGTCGTCCCAGTACCTGGCCCTGGATACGGAGAACCTGGGCGAGCGGGGTGCCCCTTTCTTCGGCCTGGACCACGGCGTTGACGAAGTCGCGGACCGCATCGGATGGAATGCGCTTTCCGAATGCCTGGAACGCCTCCCGGCGCGTGTGGCCAAGCTCCAGCTCTTCGAGCACCAGCTGCAGCTCCGCTCCAAGGGGGGGTCTGCGACTGCCGGTTGGCTTTGTGAGCAGACGAATGGCCCCCGGAAAGTCGAGCCCAGCGCCCATACACATCGCCGCGATCTCGATTCCGTGGGGGAGTTCCCTGCCGATCTCTTTGGCGCGCCGTTTTCTGATCTCGCAGATACGGAGAGTGGGCAGCATGATCCCAAACGCTAGCCCTGCCGCCAGTAGGCCGGGGCCAGCCTTTCCGAGGACGACCGGTACCCAGGCCAGCAGCGCGACACCCAGTCCGCTCACGAGCGAAAGCGCCGAGAGCTCATCGCTCGTCAGGCCGAGTGGATAGCCCGAGGAGGCAAGCAGCCTATCTTGGCGCCCGCGGAGATTTCGGAGGGGAACGAGCGAAGCGAGGCCCGCGAGGTATCGCAGGAATGGCTCAAGTCCCCGGAACCAACTCAGCTCTTCATGGGCATGGTGCCGTTTCTGGCCCTGGTGCCCGAGCCGCGGCACGGCTACCGCCGGTACCTGCGCTAGAAGTGCGCCAAGCGTAGCGAGCGAGATCGTTGCGAGCGCAAGTACCGACCAACGAACCACGGTTAGGGAATGCATAGTCTTCACCTTCAGATATCGACCTGCAGAATCTTGCGCGCTGCCAGGAGCGCCCCGCACCAGAGGATGCCGGCCGCCACGAGCAACAGGTTGCCCACGAAGTTGCTCGTTAGCGGCGCGAAGTAGCCCGGATGCAGCCGATCGACGACGACGAGCATCGCGAAGGGGACACATGATATGACCCAGGTTTGCGCCCTTCCCTCGGCGGTTTTTGTGCGGACGACGCTTTCGAGTCGCGCCAGCTCTCGCAGCGTTTCTGCTGTGGTCTCCAGCATGCGTGGAAGATCCCCTCCGCTACGTCGAGCGACTCTGAGCGCCGCGACGGCACTGGTGACGGTTTCGGCGCCTACTCGGATTGCCAAGTTGTCGAGAGCCGTGTCCAGTGGCAAGCCCAGACCGAATTCCTTCACCACCAGCTCGACCTCCGAGCGGAGGGGCTCTGAGACAAGCCCGACGCTCTCGGACACCGCCTCGCCGAGGGACGCCGCTCCCCTGAGCGCGTTCGCGAGCACCGAGAGCCAGCCTTCCAGCTGGTCGCACAGTCTCTCCGCTCGTTTCGACGTGGCGTGCCCTATCGCGAGATCAGGCAGGACCATTAGAAGCGGTGCGAGAACGGCAACGAGCCAGACCTGGATTACCATGGCAAGGGTGAGAGCCAGCACGACACCGCCGGTCTGCACCAGGAGGAGCTCGCGGCCGCCGATTCTTACGCGAAGCAGCCGCAACTTGCGATCGAGCTCGCACACCCGCGCGCGAAGCACCACGCGTCCTGGGCTATCGGTGCTTCCGAACGCGCCCAGCATCAAGGCGCCGAGACCGAGCAGCGCAGAGGCGACTCCCGCTCTTCCGAGCCACCAGATTTCCTCGCTCATGCAAATGCCTCCTCTGGGCTCATGCCGCGAGCCAAGAACTCTCCGATGAACGTCGGCAGGTATCCGCTTGGGACAAACTCGCCAGAGACGGAGGCTCCAGCGATCTCTCGCGCCTTCTTGAAGGTGAAGAGCTCTCGCAGCTCCACGTCGTCCGCTTCGTCGATTCCCAATACCTCCGTGATGCTGGTGATTCGTCGCGACCCATCCGAGAACCGACACTGCTGGACGACGAGGTGAATACTGCGTGCAATCTGTTGGCGGATGGCGCGGGCTGGAAGATCGAGCCCAGACATCAGACATAGCGTTTCCAGGCGAGCGATCGCTTCATGGGGACTGTTGGCATGGACGGTCGTGAGGGAGCCCTCGTGGCCCGTGTTCATTGCTTGCAGCATGTCGACGGCCTCTCCTCCCCGGCACTCACCGACCACGATCCGGTCGGGTCGCATTCGCAGAGCGTTGCGCACCAAATCGCGGATCGTATACTCACCTTTGCCCTCCAAGTTTGCCGGACGCGCCTCCAGGGACACGACGTGCGCCTGCGTTAGGCGAAGCTCGGCCGCGTCCTCTACTGTGACGATTCGTTCGTGGGCTGGAATGGCAGCCGAGAGCACGTTGAGAAGAGTCGTCTTCCCGCTGCCGGTTCCTCCCGAGACCAAAATATTCTTTCGCGCGGCAACACTGCGGGACAGGAATTGTGCCATCGATTCGGTCAGTGCTCCCAGATTGACGAGGTCGCTCGCGTTGAGAGGAGTGCGAGCGAACCTCCGGATCGTGATACAGGGGCCCCGGAGGGCGAGGGGAGGAATTACGGCGTTCACGCGAGACCCGTCCGGCAGACGTGCGTCCACGAGAGGGGTGGATTCGTCGATGCGTCGACCCAGCGGGGTGACGATCCGTTCGATGACCGCGCGGACGGAGTCTTCGTCGGTGAAGCGCAGGCCGGTATTCTCGATCTTACCTGAGCGCTCGACGAAGATGGTGATGGGATCGACGACCATGATCTCGGAAACCGATTCGTCGTGGAGGAGCTGCTCCAGCGGACCGAGCCCCAGCGCTTCGTCTGCGAGCTCCCTTACGAGGCTCTCATCAGGGAGACTGTCGTGGGAGGAGGTGTCCGGAGCCAGGATGCGCCGGAGGGCAGCTTCGACGCGGGGCCGGAGCGTTTCTGGGGCCATGGCTCGGAGTTCGACTCCCGCGAGATCCAGGTGCTCGAGAAGCCTGCGGTGGACCGCGCGGCGCTCCAGGGGTGTCTGCGAAGGCGGCGCATCGGGACTCTTCTCTCCACCGTTCGGTGAGCGGGTGGGGGGAACGACGCGAAGCAGGAACTGGCCAACTCCGAGTATCGCCGCTCCGCCCGGCACGATGCGGGTGGCTTTGCGCAGCATCTCGCCTTCCACGACGGTTCCGTTGGCTGAGTCATCGCTGATTACCAGGCCGTGCTCGGTCCACGCCACTGAGACATGCCGTCTCGAGATGCTGGGTCCTTGCAGCGGCAGCGCGCAATCGGGTGCTCTTCCGATCCAGTGGCGACCCTTGGCTGCGAGCAGAACCTGCGTTTCGGGCGCAGGGGAGACCACCTGAACCTGGATGGTGGCTGTCGCATTCATGGCTGCGGTTTGCCCTGCTTGCGAGCATTCTCGACCCTTGGTGCTCGACTCACCGGCTGGGGCACGAAATCGACTTCCTCGAGGTCACCCTCATACGCGCGATAGGCGTCGAGGGCGGCCTGTATGCGGTCGCGATCCTGCATCGAGACCGAGTCAACGACCGAGGGTACGATGACGACGATGTTCTCCGATTCTTCCTCTGCTTTGGCGTGGGAGCCAAACAGCATTCCCAATACCGGAATCTGACTCAGCCCAGGTATTCCTGACTTCTCGGCGCGCATGAGACTTGCGCTGAGTCCAGCCAGGATCAGCGACTGTCCGAGGTCAAGGTTGACCACGGTGTCGAGCGCCGATTTGATTCTCCCCGGCATTCCTGTCCCTCGATCGCTATCCAGTTCCGAGATGTCCGCATGCAGCCGGAGCTCGATGCGTCCCGTTGAACTGTCGTAGCGGGGTTCCACCGCTACCACCGAACCGAATTCTATGGTTTGAATTCCCATGGATGTCGCGGTCTGGACTGCGACGTTGACCTCGCCACCTCCCGAGAATGTCGCCTTCTCGCCGTTGGCGGTGATGATGGCCGCTTGGCGGGATATCTTCGCGTACCCTCCAGACTCGGCCATGTCCAGTCGGGGTAAGGCCTGATTCGAGACGACGGCAGTCGCTTCCGTCAGAGTCTGACTGGGAACGTCATAGGCGGCACTGAAGGTCGGTGCCACGCTGGTGGGCCACCCGATGCCCATGCGGCGCGAGTACGACCGGTTGAGTTGGACGAAGTAGAAGTCGAGCCGCACGTTGTCGCGCACGTCGACGTGATCGGGGCTGGGGACCTCGGATTGGGTCTCCCGCTCTGCGACGGTAATGCGATGGTGGCGTTCGGTTCCGTCTCGCATGATGAACAAGAGCGTTGTCGTTCCGGGTTTCAGGGCGACGATGACGAACTGGCTCGCGTCCTTGGTGAGCCGCACGTCGACGATGCCGCGAACTCCCTCCGAGTAGCTCTGGACGTCGTGACTTGGGATCACCTTCTGCTCGCCGACTTCGAGGGTGAATGTGCTGATCGCTGGTTCGGATGACGGCAGATCCGGGAGTCGAGGAATGGCATCCTGAGCGTTGAGTCGGTCGGGCGAAGCGATGACCATCGCGACGACCAGAGCGGCACGGAGGCTGGTTGCCGGGCATTTAGCGGACATTGGATATCTTCTCCACGGGTTGAGTCTCTCTCGAAGGCGGGCGAGCCGTGGCCGCCTTCCGCGGGGCAGCCGCACTCTCGGAGAGCGTTGTGGCTGGGGGAACGCCGGAGATGGCGATGTCGTCGCTGTTGCGTAACGCGACGGTGATCCTTCCGTGACGCAGGGCTTCCGTGATCAGTTGGGCCTGCTCGATGGTGGCACTGACGGTCACTCCTCCACCACGGATGGTGGAGGGAAATCGAGCCTCGTCACTGTCGCCTCCCAAGTGTTGGCCTACGGCGAGTACCATGAGATTCTGCAGAAGCGTTCGAGTGACGTCGCGGCCTTCGTGGGCCTCATCACTGTACAGGAGATCGATCCTGTCTCCAGGGCGCAGCAGGCCGTCGAAACCGCCACGTTCAGTCCGGATCGCAATGGCCCGCATACCTCGCGGGACCAGTGCGGACAGAACCCGCAGATCGGCCGCGTATCGTGCGAGATCGGTGCGAAGCAGAGCCTCACCCGCCTGTAGTCCAGCCGTGACTCGAGTGCCGACGATCTTGCCGAGCTCGGCCACGGGTACATGGCGCCGTTCGAGGTACGCTTGGGGAAGCTCGCGGGTCCCCAGCATTTTGGCGGTGAGGGTTGCGCCGACGGAGATGTCTTCCGTTGCGACGACGATTGTGGTCCTCGGACCACCGCCAACCTCGGCCTCGAGACGGCCCAGATACACGTGGCCCAGGGTGAGGGCGCCGCCGCCCGAGAGGGCGGCAACGATGAACGCAATTGGGCGCATGGGAATCGTTCCGGGTTTTGGACCACTCGGGTCCTTTGAATACGACCGCAACGATTCGGTGCAGTCCGCGAGCCGGTTTCCGACTCGCTTCCGAAATCAGAACGAACCGACCATGCCGACTCCTGCGAAACGGCCGTCGACCAGCCGAACCAGGCTGGTGTTGCTGTTTGCTGCGGTCTCCGCCTCTGTGGGCGCAGTGAAGAACAGCGATGCTCTGGCTCGACGACGATGGAGAGCTTGGAGAGCCTTTCCGTGAGGCCTGCTGCACGCTCACTTGCGAGCCTCTCGCGGTTGGTTTGGTTGCCCTAGCGCCCTTCGGCGGCTGCAAGTTCGAATGTGGCCCAGGTGCTGGCAGTCCCCACCTGCGCCCCTTCCGGGCTCTGCCGTCGACGGTCTCGTTCAGACTTGAGTACCGGGCAGGGTTCCGTCGAGCTTCCGCCGAACAAGGGGCCAAGTCGCCAGTCTGCTGAGACCCTGGAGGAGAACAGAAAAAAGTGAGGCTTCCTAGCAACCGTCCGCGGACCCGGGCCGACCCCTGCTCAATCAAAAACCAGAGGAGGCTCCATCGCCGGGGTCTCCTCGCGAAAGGGGTTCGAACATGACCGACGCAGTACGCAGGCTAGAGATGTGGTTCAAGGCAAACGCGGTGAGCGACGAGCGTGGGCTCAGCACCGTCGAATACACGATCATTCTCCTCTTGATCGCGGTCTTTGCGATTGCGGCGTGGTCCACCTTCGGATCACGGCTCAACGAGAAGATCTCCGACGCGACGGAGGGTCTGTCAGGGATTCAGCCCGACATGGTTCAATCGCAAGCCCCGGATGGTCCCTGACGCCCTGCCGTCGCTCGGCCCCCGCTGTGATTCGGCGTTCCGGTGATCTGCGGAGGCCAAGTTCTTCTCCATTCGATGCGAGTCTCGATATGGCCCTCGACACTGTTCTGCCCCACCTCCTGATGCTGCTCGCGCTCGCGGGCGCCGCAGCCGATATTCGTTCGGGCACCATTCCCAATCGACTCACCCTGCCCGCAGTGGCACTGGCCCTCCTTGTACGGTCCGTGCTGGGGGGCTGGGCAGCACTCGTCGAGGGTTGTTTCGGGCTCCTCCTCACCTCTGTTGGTCCGCTAATCGTGTTTGTGGTGACCCGGGGCGCCGGGATTGGCGGGGGAGACGTCAAGCTCCTCGCCGGTCTCGGCGCCTTGGCGGGACCAGTAGTCGGCATTCGGATCCTTGTTGGAAGCTGCTCTTTCATGCTCGTCTTCGCAGCGCTCATGCTTGCCTGGCGTGGCCAGTTGATCATGACGCTCCTTCGTTCCCTGCGCATCGTGTTGAGGCTTTTGGTGCCCAACCGCCACGCCGTCCGCGACGCCGAGGTCTCGCTCAGCTCGCTGCGCATGGGGCCCTTCATCGCCGCCGCCGTCCTCGCCACCGCCGGTGGCCCTTGGTTCAGGGGAATCATGCTATGGCTCTCGTTCGTTTGACTCCCGCGCGTAGCTATTGGGACCTGGTCGCGCACGCCCGTGACGATCGAGGTGTCGTCATGGTGGAGTTCCTGCTCGCTTTCATGCCCGTCTTCTTGCTCTTTCTGGGGACGGTGCAGCTTGCCCTCGCTGGGGCAGCCCAGCTCGTCGTGCACCACGCCGCGACCGTAGCGGCTCGCTCCGCCGCGGTCGTTCTGGAGGATGACCCCATCAATTTCGGGGGAGTGACGCGCCGCAATCTCGGTTCCGGTTCTGCTCCGGAGTCCGGAATTCGGGTGATGCTCGGTCTTGCGACGCCACGCTCCGCCAGTCCGCTGGGGTTGGGGGAGGCCCAGTTTGGGGCGTTCGGTGGGCTTGGCAGTCAGGACACCGGTGCTCAACGGGGAGCCCGGATGTCTGTGGTGCGCGAGGCCGCATACGTACCGCTTCTTGCTCTGGCACCAGCGCCTTCGGCCGGCGTTGACGAGAGCGTCGCGGGAGCGCTCCGGAGCCCGGCCCTCGACGCCTCCGCTTCCGCCCTCGAGTACTCGCGCGCTGCTTCAGTGATCACGCTGCACGCAACCGTCGCAGCCGGTGATCCGCCTCCTCGAGAGTTTCCTCGATCCGAGCTCGTTACCGCACGGGTCACGTACTTCTTTCGCTGCGGTGTGCCGTTGGTGAGTACGCTCATCTGCAGTACTCTGCGGCAACTGCAAGCCGCCGCGCAGCGCGCAGCGAGTCGGGCTGACTCCTCGTGGAACCGCCTCGAATACGCGGAGAGCCGGGGGGGACTCGTCGAGTCTGCCGACAGTCACGACCGGTTCTTGGTGCTCGAGGGGACCGCTAGCTTTCCAAGCCAGACCGCGGACTACGCAGAGCAGGAGGAAGAATGACCGTTCTGGCATTGAGGAGGCTGCGCAAGGACGAGGCGGGGGCCATCTCCGTTATCGGGCTCTTCATGACCGTGTTCCTCGTGGGGATCCTCTACTACATCGTGGGGACGGCCCAGGCAGTGCTTGTTCGCCAGCAACTTCAGGACGGTACCGACGCGGCTGCCATGACCGCCGCCATCGTCCAGGCTCAAGCGATGAACTTCACCGTGCTGCTGAATATCGCGATGTCCGTCATTCTGGCAGTGCTCATCGCGATCCGCATGGTTTCCGGCATCGCCACCTTCGGGATGGCCGTTGCTGTCGGGTTGGCCTGGCCAACCGCCGGCGCATCCCTGGGCCTCATTCCACCGCTTCGGGAGCTGCGCAACGCGATGGAGTCCCTGAGACGCGAAGTGGAGCCATCGGCGAAGGAGGCGATGCGGGGCCTTCATGCCGCAGCCAACAGCGTCAAGTCATCCGCTCCTGCGGTTGCGTCGTTCAGCGCCGCGACGGGCCTCAAGGCGTCTCCACTCGGGTTGCGCGGGTTCGCCGCAGGATCCGTGAACGAGCTTCCGGTCGAGGATGCGCCCTACTCGGTGCTGTGTGACCACGCATCAGAGACGGTGGCCGACTTCGCCATGAAGCCGTTCAGCATGGTTGGGATCGATTTTGAGCCCATCGACGAGTACGTTCCCATTGGAGACGTGACTCGGAGCATAACCAGAGAGCTTGCCTCTTGGTTCTGCGACGAGAACGGGGGTTCCGCGCCAGGGCGCGCGGAAACGATCACCGTGTCATACCCCAAGATGGCGAGCGATGAGTCCTGCCATGCGTCGGGATCCGAAGCGGACTGTAGCTCTGCCGAACAACAGCGAGCGGCTGCGCTTCCCGACGAGGACTCGGGCGAATGCCGAGGCCCTGACTGCTCGCCGTCGGGACCTTACCACAGCTATGCCCGGGCAGCGCGCCAACAGTGCGATCCTTCGGTGCGCCGCGTTCGGGCAACCAGCTATCTTCTTCGCAGGGGTACCGTAGACTACGTCTACACCGGGGATCGATGGGAGCGTCAGGGTACGCCGAATTTCACCGACCTAGAGTACCACAGCGCGGCCGCGCTCAGGGGCAACGCGAACCTGCCGCCGTGCGGGAGGGCGCGAGTGAGCGTGCTCGGCGAGGATACCGGAATCGAGCCCGTCGTCTCTCGGGAGTTCAATCGGGAGCCCTTCCCCGACGGGGAATCAGGCGGGTTCAAGCCTGTCTGTTCCAAGACTTCGCCACCGAGCGGGCTCTCTTCACGTAGTCCCGTGGTCGGCGACATCGTTCAGGGCGACTACGAGGAAATCACCCACATCTTCGGCTGTACCGAACGGATCGAGCAGGAGATCGACTTTACGGGCGAGCAGGGTGATGGGGGTGGCGACGAAGACCGAAGCCCCAAGCAGATCATCGAGGATGTCCAGTTGGGGGATCCCCGCTTCCAGGTTTGGGCCATCGCCGAGCGAGAACCTGGCCCGGACAGTGCGAGCCGTATGGTGCGACTGCCACTGTGGGGCCGTCGCGAGCCGGAGAGCCCCCTCGGGGAACTCCGCTGGCTCGGACGCTACGGCCTAGCTCAAGCCGAGTTCTACTATGCGGGTAGCGGGGATGCGGAAAACCGCGATGCGTGGATGTGGAACATGAGCTGGCGCGCGCGCCTTCGGCGCTTCGTGTGGCCCGAAAGCGAGGAGTACCAGGGCGAACTCGAAGTGGCGGCCAGGGAAGGCGGAGTCTCCCAGATGAACGAGCTCGAGGACGTCCTCATCGATCTCCGGAGCGCCATCGCTCACTGAATTCGCGAGGGTCACTTGGCCAGCGGCTGCCGTGGCGTCGGCCGCGCGGAGACTTGGGAGCGCCACTGCACAAGGATGCCAAGGGCGCCCGACACCTCGGGGACCCACATCCCGGGGGGGGACAGCCGTTGAGGCACGCATCAAGGAGCAAAGATGACACGCGAAATGCGATTCGAGCGAACAACGGGCGAGGAGCAGCGCATCCTCAGGGAAGCGCTGGCCAGGAGCGCGCAGCGTGCCAGGGTGACGGGGAGAGCCGCAAGCCGCGGCGCGCGCGAGCGGGGAGCCGTCTCCGTGGAAGCGATCCTCGTGGTGCTCCTCATGATGCTGGTGTTCGCTGGGGTGCTCTTCGTCCACCGCATTTCTCTGGCGCGACAGCGTGACTCGGCGAACGCTAGAGCATGCGCATGGGCCTACGCTGGCAGTGGCTGCCGGCAAATGCTGCCTAACTGTGAGGAGGCAAGGTTCGCCAACAGTTCGGACGACGTCCTCGGGAACCTCTGGGACGAGGTGGGAGATGGCGGTCTGATCGACGCGACCAACCGGCTTGCAGACGGAAGCGCAATCGAGAGCGCGGTGTACATCATGATTGCACCGGTGCTGAACGCTCTCTTCGGTGGTGACGGCTTCGGCTACTCGACATCGCCGCGCGGGATCGGTCGCCCGATACTGCTTGGCGGAGGTGAGGTGAAGGTCTCGGGAAGCTACACGCTGCGCTGCAACTTGACCGAGCTTGAGCCACTCGAGCCGCTGGAACGAGTCTGGGAGGAAATGCTCGATGCGACCATACACTGACGGGGCAGAACCTCGGAAAAACGTAGGGTCACGGATCGCTTCTCCGCTTGCTCGGATAGGCAAAGCATTCTGCAGGCGATTTCTGGTTGGGTTGGCCCTCTGCGCGGCGATGACCGCGGTTGGCCTTGGGCTGGCCGAGGCGCGAATTGGTCGGGCGCTGGACGGCGCCCTTGGACAGCTTACGGCCTGGCCGAGCGGCGCCCTGCACGGCGAGGAGCGACTGGTGACGGTCAATGGTCTCGAGATCAGAGTCATCAGCTCCTCGGTCGACCTTACGCTCGATGACACCCTGGACGCCATCGCTCGGCGCTGTCGCAGCATGACGGGGTTCGATCCGAAGGAGTTGTCCCGAGCCGCCGCCGCGCAGAGTTGGGGACCGTTCGACGACGTGTTCGACGGTGTGATCCGCTGGCAAGGCGAGGATCGCGGCGTGATTGCCTGTCTGGACACCGGGGGGCATCTCACCGTCAAGGAGTTCAAGGAGCGGGCCAAGGCGTTCCTGGTATCTCATGACCTCGCCGATATTGGTCACCTGCGATTCGCACAGGCTCGGGCCCAGCCCAGCCCCAACCGGCGGCCTTCGGAGAGCCGTACGGCGGTGTTGTGGCTGTGGACGGAGGGGCATGTCAGGATCGACACCCTCTTTCCGACTGGGCGCGATGCGCCTGGCTTCGACCCCCCTGCGTTCGGTCTGCTGCGTCCGGTTGGCTCGAAGCGGACGTTCTCCGCGGCCGAGCTCGGGCAGCCCTACGCCGTCGCTCTCTACACGTGCTCCAACCTTACGGTCGCCGATGCACGAGCGGAAGTCCTGAGAAGAGCGCAGGACGCGAGCTTCTCGGTCGCTGCGCGCGGCGATGGATTCAGTATCGGGCGCGGCGCGGACCAGCTCCTCGTCGATGTCGTGCCGAGCGCGACCGGGGGTGCTGCGCTTCGCGTGGCCCAGCTCGGTTCTTCAACGCCGCGCTCCGGCGTGCCACGACAGGGAGAGCGATCGACTACTCGATGACGCGGTCCACACGAGCCAGAGCGTCGTCGCGGAGTGGGAAGCGCTCTCGAACCTGCGCCATGTCCACAGTGGTCTTGACGGAGAGCGGCTGGTCAACCGCAGACCTCGGAAGCTTCCAGTCGTTGTCCGCTATCTCGAAGATGAGGCCAGCTGCCTGATCACCAAGCGCAGTGTGGTCAGGGAGAACGGCGAACGTGCCGAACGAAGTGGCCGATGACACAAGGGATGCCGCTCCGACGATGGTGGGGCGCCACGGCCTCTCATTGAGCCCAGGCAACCAAGCGCCCGCAATCAACTGGGGCGTGAGCAGGCGATCGTCATTCATTACCCAGACAGCGTCCGATTCGAGCTTGAGCAGCCGGATTCCCCGTTTCAGTTCGGAGACATTGGGGGTGGTATCCACTTCCAGAGCGACGACCTGGATCTGCTCTCTCGCTGCAAGCTCCTTCTGGCGCCGTAGGAACCCTGCGAGCGGGGTACGATAGATGATCCCGATCCTTTCGACCGGTGAGGCCACGATTCGGCGCAGATTCGTGACGACTGTGATGAGTGGAACCTCGTAGGTGATGCCCGCCGCGCCCATCTGGGCCAGCTGCTTAGACTTAGACTCGAGGAAGGAAGTCATGACGACGACGGCGGGAATTCCTCGCGCGGCGTTCGGCAGTGTCAGGTAGTGTCGGTAGGCGGCCACGGTCGGGTTGTTCATCAGCACCAATGCGGAGGGCCGGTATCTCTGCACGGCGTCTGCGATCACCTGGCTACTATCACGGTCTTCAACCTGCACTGCAACCAGGGAGAATTCGCCGCCCAATTCGTCGCTGAGCCCCGTCCAGACCGCCTGCGTCTGCGGCGTGTCTGGCATTAGCGCCAAGACGGTCCTGGCGTTGGCTGGGCCGGGCTGGGCGTGCAGCGCTTGGCCACCAGTGGGCGTGCGCACCTGTCTGCCGGATGATCTCGCGCATGCCCACGCTCCCGCGATCCCGGACGCGAATGCGAGGAATTCACGTCGTGTTATTGCCATCCATCCACCCCCAAGAGTTTCAGAGTGCCCGGCTCAAGCTTTGCAACTGCGGAGACGACTCCCGCTGCACCTGGGCCGGTTCCTGAGACTGCAGGTAACCCCACTCGGGTATCGAGCTGCCTCTCCACCAGGTCAAGGCGACTCATATTGCGAAGGTCACTCACCAGCCGGGTGGGCAACACGACGGTCTCAGCACGTTGCATCTGGAGGAGCGCCAGTAGGTCCTCGACTTTTGTGACACGCTCGATCTTCGGGCTCGTGCCAAGAAGTTGCTTTACGAATGCGGCCGTTCCGCTTCGCCCAAGCAGATCCAAGGTTCCGACGACTGCTACGCGAGCGGGATCTGGGGCGCTGCCCACCCCAACCAGCGAGTACGTTTCGTCCGTGGCGCCGTCTCGGCGTCCGCGGAGCTGTGGTTTGAGGCTCTTGGCCGCCAGCACGATTGGCAGAGTCAGGACCCCGTCTTGGCCCGCTGCTAGGGCGCGGTCGAAATCCGCGACTCGGCCGACCGTGGTGATCTCGAGCCCTGGCAGCGCTGCCTTGAGGGTCTTCTCCAAGGCTCTCTGGGTCAGCGACAGATGCAGGAACACGAGAAGCCGGAGCTGGGCCGCCTCGGCCCGGTTTCGGCCCATCAGCAGTGCAGCAGCGAGGGCAGCCGCACGTGTGGCGAATCGAATCTCACGCATTGTCAGCATCGAGTAACGCCCGAAACACGCACGCTCCAGCATGAACGGCCTTGAGCTCCAGAAGTTTAGGAGGATGGTTGGCCTCGAGTTCGGCGTCGAGCAAGGGGACATGTGTTCCTTGGTGTGTCAATGGGTGAGCGCTACCCAGCGGTCCCTGCCTTGCCTCAATTCCGAGGTGATGACGCCCTGACCGGTCGTGGCGAATCCTCGGGATCTCTCCATTCTCTGCCGGAATGAGGGTGCTGCCTCAAGTTTATGCGAGCACGGTCGTTCGGAGCGTTGGGCGTCGTGTAGCGGATCGCCCAAGGTCACTCGGCGTTGTCGCTTGGCCACTCTCTGCAGCGGCTTGGAGCATTGTTTGGCAAGGAAGCCATGACGAAGAGAATTCCGTGTCTTTCCCTCATTGCGGCCGTGCTTTATTGCGGCCCGCTGCGTGCAGAGGAGGGTGAAGGGGAGTCGGCGGATGACCTCGACTTGGTCAAACTACTGAATGTCGAGGTTTCCACGGCTACCAAGACTGCCGAGAGTATCGAAGACGCTCCGGCCATTATCACCGTGGTGACTCGCGATGACATTGCGCGTTGGGGATACCAGAGCGTTGCAGAAGTCCTGGACCACACCATCGGTTTTTACCTCGTGGATGATCACATCCTTCCCAATGCGGCAGTCCGGGGCGTGACCGGCGGTCTGAGGGCGGAAAGCGGTGTCATCAAGGTCATGATCGACGGACGGTCGGTCGCGTTCCGCACCACATCCGGCAACTGGCTGGGAGTCGAGTTGGTCCCACTGGGGTCCATCCAGCAGATCGAGATCATCCGCGGGCCGGCATCTGCCCTCTACGGAGCGGACGCGTTTCTCGGTGTCGTGAACATCATCACGTTGAAGCCCGAGGATGTTCGGCCCATACGGTTCCGGGGCGCCGCCGGGCTCACAGGCACGAATCCGGGCGGACGTTTCGACGTGGTCGGGGGGGGGATGCTCGGCCCGTTCGACGTGATGCTCGGCGCGGCAGGAGAGCGGACGGATCGGAGCGGTCTGACGATGCCCGAGGAGTCTCCCGCGGCCACGCTGCCAAGCGCCATCGGCGGGCGCCGCCACGCACTGAACCTCGCCCGCGAGTCACTGGTGCTTCAGGGCAGGGTTGGCTATCGCAACCAACGTACTGCTGACGTCGTGATCAGTGCATACGGTTCAGGCATACGGCGAGGCGGCGATTTCGCCCACTGGGCGCAGCTGACCAACACGAGCGGAGGCATCGACAGCGAGCGTGGTACAGTGGTGGCGCTCCAGCAACTACGGATCAATCTGGACGCACTCATTCACGCGAGTCAAGAGCTCGATTTTGCGCTCCAAGTAACGTACTTCCAAGGGGGGACCCTTCCCCACGATCGCATCGACGTTGCGAGTGACCTCTACTACGTCGAACGAAACGAGTCGTATAAAGGGGGGGATTCCGCTCTCGAGCTGCGCTGGACGCCAGGGGACGTCTTCAACTCCATCGTTGGGGTCGAGGCGGTGCACGATCTGGAGCAAATGCGCGCTCCAACCCGAGTCAGTCTGGGAACCGGCGAAGAGTTCCGTTCTGGGGATGCGGCGGCTCCGGGCGAGACCGCCAGACTCTTCAACATCGGAACCTATTTGAGCGTCAACCTGAAGGTCTGGGACCCCTGGTTGAAGCTGACCGGTGGCGCTCGGTACGATCGACACAGCGAGTACGGAGATCAGGTCACCGGGCGCCTGGGAGCGACATCGAGACTCAGCGAAGAGCTCGTGGCGAAGCTCCTCTATGGGAGTGCCTTCAAGGCGCCATCGCCCTATCTGCTCTACGCAACGCCTCTGCGTCCAGGTGACGTCATTGGCAGACAGGATCTCAAGTCCCAGCTGGTCCATACCGTCGAGTTCCAGCTTTCATACAAGCCTAACCGTTTCGTCGGCGTCACCTCTGGGGCGGCACAGAGCTGGCTTCTGAACAAGGCGGAGTTCACCCCGCAGGGGATCAATCAGGCGGCGCGCAACGTTGCCAGTCAGCGCACCCTCTCTTGGGAAACGAGGGGTGACATCCACTACTACGACGACGTGAGATGGTACGGCGCGTTCGAGCACATCTGGTCCGAGCGCGATCTTGGCCGTGAAGGCTATGTCGCGAATCTGGCGGGGTCCAGCAACGTCGTCTATCCGTCCTGGATCGGCCGTACCGGGCTTCTGGTGGGGATTCCCGCGCCACCGACCGTACCTCTCGAGCTTGGTTCGGAAGCGATTATCGTGGGACCGAGGCGCGCCGACGAGACGAGCATCGTGGAGAATGGCGCGGACCTGCGCCTGGATCCATACGTTCTGCTCGATGTCTCGCTTGCCACGCGCGAGATCTACCTTGCGCCTGGACACGAATCGCGTTTCGCTCTCCGGACGCGCAATATCCTCAGTACCCGCGGGCCAGATCCCGGGGTGAGTGGTTTTGAATACCCTCTTCGCCCTGGCGAGATCTTCTTCGAGTTCGAGCATGTCTACTGATTGGTCGATCGGCCTTCTGCGGGCTGGTCGTTGGCCGGGGCGCTCGTCCATCTTGCCCGTTCCGCCGGGTCCGTTCCTGCGTGCACAGGGTAGCTCGGACGGTTAGGCGGATGGCGACGAATTCGCTGCCGAGATGGCTCTGTCTACGAAAGACCGGGACGCCGGAGGAACCTGCAGGATTGTGGTGCAAGCCTTGACGGTCTTGGTATGCGTCCTCGGGTGAGTCCCC
>CAYRKE010000140.1:0-19430 GCA_964424695.1 uncultured Polyangiaceae bacterium | reverse complement strand
CTGCGCAGCGTTTGAAGCTGGCTGATGACCGTTGCATCCGCGCAGACGAGGAGCTATCGACGGGACGTGACTCGAGTTCCGACCTCCAAGACCCCGCGCGAATCCATCGCCGTCGCTGCGACTGAGCGTGCCCCTCTTCCTTCGTTCGTCAGAGAAGCCATGCGTGGCGAGTACCTCCCGCAGAGCGAGAGCGAAGCACGAGCGATTCTTGGTGAGCTGGCGCGACGGAGGTCCGGTGAGTTTCCTCCAGATCTGTTGGTGCAGCAAGCCCTGGCGGTGACAGAGGGGACCGATTGGTCATCGCGGCGTGCCGCTCTCGACGCGCTCCTTCGGCGTCTCGGGTTTGCCCAGCGTGACGAGCTGTCCATCGTCGAGCGCCCCCGGGATGGCGGAGCGTTTGGGCTCTACGGTTTGGCCGGAAAGCGGATGGACGGTGGCGCGCAGAGCAAGCGCCGCGTGGCGCGTCCCTATCGGACCGCGCTCTACGGCCTCGATCCTGTGCGCGGCAGCTGCGACTGTCCTGACTTCGTGCGAAGCTCCCTCGGGCTCTGCAAGCATCTCATGGTTGTCATCGAGGACGTGGCTCGGGATCCGAGCCGGAGTGCCCGTGTGCTGCGCGAGCCGTCTCGTGGGGAGGCAACATCGGCCCGGCTCTGCTGGGAGCCGGTGCGCGCCTGGACGGGGCAGGGGGATCGGCTTCGCGGGCTTTTTGTCGCACACGGAGAGCCGAGCGCCGCTCCCGCGGGCAGGCCAAGGAGGGCAAAGAGCAGTTCAGGGCGGCAGCGGGGCGTTGCGCAGTGGCTCGATGCGGGCCGTCCCAAGCCCCGGGTACTCGAGGAGCTTGGCGACCGTCTGGCCATGCTGCGTGAGCTCGAGGCAGCATGCGCCGATGGCGCGCTGGTCGCGGAGCCGGCGGCCGAACTCGTGGTGCGAGAGGAGCTTGCGCGTGCCGAGCGACGTCACGCGGCACGTGCCGACGCGTCGAAGATCGCGGCGCACCTCCGGAGCCTCAAGCGTCCGCTCTATCCATTCCAGCAAGAGGGAGTCACCCGTTTCCTCGAGGAACGTCGTCTGCTGCTGGCAGACGACATGGGCCTGGGCAAGACGATCCAAGCCATTGCGGCCTGCCATGTCCTGTTCACTTCCGGGCGCGTGGAGCGTGGACTCGTCATCGTGCCGGCCTCCCTCAAGGCACAGTGGGTGCGCGAGTGGGAGGTGACGACGTCGAAGGTTCCCGTCGTGCTCGTCGACGGACGCGCAGGTGAGCGCGCCAAGCTCTACCGCACCACCAAGCGCGGGTTCCTGGTCATCAGCTACGAACTCTTGCTCAAGGACCTGGCTCTCGTACACCAGTTCGCTCCTGACCTCGTCGTGCTCGACGAGGCGCAGCGCATCAAGAACTGGGCGACCAAGTCGAGCGCGTACGTCATGACCCTTCGCCCCGAGTGGCGGCTGATCCTCACTGGGACTCCCATGGAGAACCGCTTGGAGGAGCTCGCCACGATCCTCGACTTCGTCGACGATCTGGCGTTGGCACCCAAGTGGCGTCTCCTCCCTTGGCACACCACCTGGGAGGGAACGACCGCCCTGGCGCGCACCGGTGCGCGCAACCTTGAGACGCTTCGACTGCGTCTCAAGCCGACGCTCGTGCGGCGTCTGCGTCGGGACGTGATTCGTCAGCTGCCTCCCCGAACCCTCGTTCGGGTTCCGGTGGAGATGACCGAGCAGCAGCGGGAGGAGCACGATGCCCTTGCCGTGCCCATTGTCCAGCTGGTTCAGGCTGCCAAGCGTCGACCCCTCCGGCCTCAAGAATTTCTGCGGTTGATGCAGCTCCTGGCCAAGCAGCGCATGGTCTCCAATGGTATGGCCCTCCTCCAGTTCGACGAGGTGTGGCCCACCTACTCCAGGGGGCGTGCCGACGAAGCGCTGCTACGGGGGGCCTGTTCGCCGAAGCTCACCGAGCTGCAGCGGATCATCGGGGAGTTGGTGCTCCGTCAGGGGCGAAAGGTGATCGTCTTCAGCCAGTGGCGACGAATGCTTCAACTTGCGGAGTGGGCTGTCCGCGATCTGCTCGACGAGAACGGACTCGAGTCGGTGTTCTTCACGGGGAACGAGAGTCAAGACACTCGTACCTCCAATGTTGCCCGCCTTCACGAGGATCCGGACGTGCGCGTCATGTTTCTTACCGATGCTGGGGGGGTGGGGTTGAACCTCCAGCGCGCCGCGTCGGCCTGCATCAACCTCGAGCTTCCGTGGAACCCCGCGGTACTCGAGCAGCGGATCGGTCGCATCCACCGTCTTGGTCAGGAGTCGCCCGTTGATGTCGTCAATCTGGTGAGCGAATCCGGCATTGAATCGCGTATCGCAGGCCTGGTCGGAAACAAGCGGGCGCTGTTTGCAGGGCTGTTCGATGGGATCAGTGACGAGGTTCGCTATGAGCAGCCTGCCGGGTTCTTGAGGGAGGTCGAGCGGATCATCGAGCCAATCACGATTCCCGAGCTCGCTGTGGGGCCAGGTTCGGAATCCCCGGCGACCATGCTGAGTGAGGTGGGGGACGACGTCGTGCTGGAGCAGCCTGCCGTCGAGATCGGTACACAAGGTGGCCACACCGTCGTTCGTGCGGAGGCGCCGGGGCTCTGGGACCGGGCTCCCGAGATCGAGCGGAGCGAGGACGAGGCGCCCGCGACTGCGCGCGGCGCCGAGGTGCCCGAGGCGACCGGGTTTGGGATTGGCGGCCCGAGCCGGGTCGCGGAGCTGTTGGCAGGGGTCGAAGTCAGGTCGACGCCCGGCGGAGGGTTGAAGCTGGAGGCTGAGCCCAAGGCCGCGGCGGAACTCGCGGTGTTGCTCGACGGCCTAGCGCGTCTGCTGCGCGGTGCCGCCAACGGCGGTGGCGAAGGCTACTCTCGGTGAATGGTGCTGCGTTCACGGTCCCGTCAGGGGAGACGCCGTCGCCGGCACAAAAAGGGGGCGGGCACGACCGCCCCGAGAGTGCGATCGTGCCCGCCGCGGGTTGCTCGAGCTGCGCTACGGCTGATCGAGCGATATCTGCGCGACGTCGGGGCTCAGGGCCTCGAGGTCATTCACCTTGATGAGCCGGTCGGAGACCGAATAGACGTAGTTCTCCATGAACACCGTGCGTTTGACGACCGATGTCGAGTCGCTCCACCAAGTCGAGCACTCACCGCCGACGTAGTAGGACTCGGAGTCGTACGGGTCGACGTAGGGATGATCGACCGCGCCTCGCAGCGTGATCCCTTCGTCGATGTCGATGTCGTAGAACTGGACACCGCTGAACGTCATCTGTCCGTAGTCCGAGCCTCCCGAGCTGTTCTCGCAGACCGTCACCGGCAGAGCCAGGACCTTCTGCGAGGGGAAGTAGTTGAACGCCAGGTGATCCGTTGCTGCTTCTGACGTGCTCCCGCGTGTGCCGATCACGACCTTGTGGGCGAGCGTGGGGTTCTCCGGATCGGACACGTCGAAGATCTGCAGCATGAGGCCCTGGTACCAAGCGAAATCACCTTCGTCCTGGGCGTCGAAGCCGATGGTGAGCAGGTGCGTTTCGTCGAGGGGGTGCATGTAGGTCGAGTATCCGGGGATGTGGAGCTCGCCCTGGATTTGCGGATTCTTGGGATCGCTCAGATCGAACACCCAGAGGGGATCGGTCTTCTTGAAGGTCACCACGTAGGCCTGATCTTCGACGAAGCGGACGGAGCGAATGTCCTCGGTCGGTGCGATGTCACCCACCTTGCCCACGACGTCGAGCGCAGCGCCGTTCTGGGCCAGGACGCTGAGGGTGCTGTGCACCGAGGGATCCGGGACGTACCCGGTCGTCGTGGCGATGCGCAGATGTCCGTCGTACTCGTCCATGGAGAACTGGTTGAGGACGCGCCCCTCGACCAGGCCGCTGGCTGCGTACTGGCTACTTGCGCCCGCGAGGTCGAACTTGTGTACGGTGCTGACCTCCTCGGCCTCGCCGGCATCGGCGTACCAGTTGCCGGCATAGGGGTTCTGTCGAACCGAGACGTAGTACGCCTCTCCCGTTGCGTAGCTTGCGCCTGGGCGCGAGATGATGGTGCTCGTCTGGGCGGGCTCCGTGTCTCCGAGATCGAGCGACATGAGTGTGAGGTACGCCGTGCCATCCGCGAGCGGTGAATCGTAGAACCCCGCGCAGGTGCCGAGGTCTCTCTCTCTCGTCGCGCCATCGGCGACACGGTCCTCCACGGTTCCCATGAGCTTGTCGAGCGGGGCGGCCGCGATCGCTTCGAGGTTGTCGGCCTTGAGGGCGTCGAAGAGGGCGCCGACGCGCTCGGGGTCGTTCGGCGCGGCGACCTCGCTGCGCGTGCTCTCGTCCATGTCGCTGCAGAGCCCCTTGTCGCTGATGGCCTGCGGAACGATGGGAAGTGTGCGTAGGAGCTCCGGCTCCTCGTAGAGCACTGTGTGCACGGCGCTACCGACGCGCCGCGCGCTGATGAAGGTGGCGCTGGTGTCGATGGTGCGGACCAGCTTCGGGGTAGCCCGGTTCGACACGTCGTAGATGGTGAGTCGGGTCTTGTTGCCGTCGCCGGTGAAATCGCAGTCGTAACCGTAGGTGCATTCCTCCGAGTTCGTGTTCCACCACCACGAGTCGTAGTCGGCGGTCTCCTCGTTGGTGCGTGCCACCGAGGAGTAGATGAGCACGGTGTCTTCCAAGACGAAGAGCTTGCGAGGGGTATCGGGGAGCTCGGTCCGGCTGATGAGCTGGGATTCTGCGGCGGGCCAGCCGTCGATGATCTGCAGCGCGTTGTCGGCCAGAACGTAAATGAAGCCGTCGGCGTCGTTCTTGATGAAGTCAGCCTCGTCGACCCCGGCCACCTGGTTGTTGGTTTCCGAGACCTCCGAAGGCGAGTTCGACCCGCCCTCCGCAGCGCCGTCGCCTGCTGCTGAGTACACCATGTCGTCCTCGTCGAGCCCGCCGCTGTACCACCAACAGTTGCCGTCAGCCAAGGCGGCAAGGGCGGCGTCCTTCTGCTCGTCGATGAGGGTGCCCATGGCGCGAATTGCTGCGGCGCGGACCGCCTCGTCGACTTCGGAGCAGGAGCGGAGCGAGACCAGCGCGGCCTGACTCGTGGCGGTCCCCGTCTCAGGGTTGTTGGGATCTCCATTGGCAGGGCTCTGGTCCCCGTCTCCATTGGAGCAACCCGTGATCGGAACGAGGGCAGCGAGCAGAGCGAGGCGGGCGAACGGGCGCATGGGCATTTCTCCTGTGATCGACGAGGAGTCATCCAATGCATCCCTCGTGCCATGCCCGGCAATGCGGCTTCACTCGATGCCAGCGCGCCGGACGCTTGGGAGCGGCGGAGGCTCTGTACCCGAGTCTCCGTGTTACCGGTGCGAATCCTTGGGAAAAGCGGGGCTCGGGCTTGGCACTGCGCTCTATCCGGCAAGGCCAGGGCGAGAGCGGCAGGCTCCCGGCGCCCTCCGGAACGACGGCGTGGGGACAGGGGGAACCGAGCCCGCCCGATCCGGGGATCGCGGTGTGTCACCCTGTGCCGAAGGCAGAATTCCAAGTGTGGCACAAAAAGGGGGACTGCCAGGGCGGACGACGGTGCGGATGCGGGTTGTGGACGCCAGCGCACTACGATATCGTCGCTCGTCCAGGGCGGACAGTGAACGCGGAATCGTGTCCGCTACACGGGGAGAGACCATCATGAAGCTATCGTTCGACAAATTCTTCGCATTGACGATGACCCTCGCAGCAGGGGCGAGCCTCACGACCGGGTGCGTGGTGGAGGACTCCGATGACGATGGGGCTGCGGGAAGCCCCGGAAGCAGCGAAACCGCGGGCACGAGCGGTTCCGAGGACGAGGGTCAGGCCGGCGCTGCCGGTGATGGCAGTCCAGCCCAGGCGGGCAGTGCGGGAACCCCAAGCAGTGAAGGTGTTGGGGGCAGTGCCGGCACGCCGAGTAGCGAGGGCGGAATCGCCGGTGCGGCCGGGACGCCGAGCAGTGAAGGTGCTGGGGGCAGTGCCGGCACGCCGAGCAGCGAGGGCGGAATCGCCGGCGGGGCCGGTACGCCGAGCAGCGAGGGTGGGATCGCCGGGGGAGCCGGTACGCCGAGCAGCGAGGGCGCAATTGCTGGCGGGGCTGGCACGCCAAGCAGCGAAGGGCTCGGCGGCAGTGCCGGTGGTCCGAGTGGTGAGGGCGGAGCGGCGGGTGCGGCCGGCGGAACCTGTGTCAGCGGTGACCCGGCGTTGGAGAGTGGAGTCGATTGCTCCACTGCCTTGCCCTACGCCGATGAGACCTGCCCCAACCCGAGCGGCGAAAGCATGCTACCCCTGGGCATCACCACGTGCTGGCAATACTCTGAGGAGCGCCAGGGTTCGGTGGCCGTGCTCGTCGAGTGTCTCCAGCAGATCGATGGGGCGGACGGGGGTTACTGTGGCGAGGCGCACGAGCAGGCGGTGAAGGCCTGCGTGGACGAGATGGAAGCGCGCACCTGCCCGAGCCCGACTGCCCAGACCTCGTGTGTGAACATCGCGGCGGCGTGCGCGGACGTGACCCAGGCCGAGTGCGTCGCGGACCTCAGCATGCTGTCTGACGCCAGCGTTTTAACCGTCGAAGCCTGTGCAGGCCCGTCGGCGGAGGGGGGGTCGATCCCGGCTTCGACCTGCGCCTACCAGTACCGGCGTTGCAGGGGGATCGCAGATGAGTATATCCCCGTCGACGAGGCGTGCGCGATGGTGAAGGAGAGCTGCTCCGACGTGGATAGTTCGGCTTGTGAGACTCGCCTCGATATCTACGAAGGGGGAGCGCTGCTCGAGTGGACTTTCTACTCCTCCGTCCTGGGATGCATGGAGACCGCGCAGGAGGTGGCCTCCGTCACCTGTAGTGCCGCATACGAGACTTGCACCGCTGTCTGGGCAGAGTGACCTCGCCGCTCACCTCCGCGCTCGCTTGGGGTGAGTCTCTGCACGAGACGAGCTCGGTTCCCTCATGAACTCATCGAGGCCCGAGCTCGCCTCGCTTCGGAGGCCAGTGCCCGCCTTCGCTGCTTTCGCCGAGGATATCTTCACGGTTGGGGTCACCGGCACGAATGGCAAGACTTCCACGACTCTGCTGATCTCCAGCATGCTTCGCGCCGCAGGGCACGGCGTCGCCCTGGAGACCACGCTCGGCATCGGGACGGACATCGAGGCGCTCGAGTCTCGGGAACAGCACGGCTTCGTCGAGTGCATGCAGAAGGCCCGTGCCTCGGGGATCCGCCATCTGGCCGTCGAGGTGACCAGCGAGGCGCTCGCTCGTGGTTGGGCCAAGAAGTGGCGATTCGATCTCGGGGTCTTCACCAACCTGTCGCGTGACCATTTGGACGCTCATGGGACCTTCGAGCACTACTTGGCCAGCAAGGCCCAGCTCTTCGTCCACCTCGGCCCAGGGCGGACCGCCGTGCTCAACGCTGCCGACCCAGCCTGCGAGCTGCTGCATCGCGTGATCCCCGAGGACGTGGTGCGGAGTTGCTACGCGCTCGACTCGCGAGGCCCCGCCCTATTGCCACCGGCGCTCACGGTCTCGGCGGTTACCGTCACTTCCGAAGGAACGACGCTTCAGCTCGCGCCCTCGGACGCCGCCACAAGACTCGGCGGAACGCTCCAAACCGCCCTCATCGGGGCGGTCTTCGCTGAGAACACCCTTGCGGCTGCGCTTGCCGCGCTCGCCGCCGGCCTTGAGCCGCAGGCCGTGCATGCGGGCCTCCGCGCGTTGCGGCGCGTGCCGGGGCGCTTCGAACTCGTGGCTCGGTCCCCCCTCGTGGCGGTCGACTACGCCCACACTCCCGACGCACTGGCGAGGACGTGCGATACGGCTCGGGAGCTGGCAAAGGGGGCAGGCGCCGGGAGGGTGATCGTCGTTTTCGGGGCAGGCGGCAATCGCGACACGGTGAAGCGGCGTCCCATGGGCGAAGCGGTCGGAAGCCGTGCCGACTTCGCCATCGTGACCAATGACAACCCACGTGACGAGGACCCACGCGCGATTGCTCGGGCCGTGGAGTCCGGGTGTCGCCGAGGGGGGCGCGCCCACGTTCAGGTCGAGCTCGACAGGAGAACGGCGATTCGTCGCGCCATCGAGTTGGCGGAGCCGCGTGATGTCGTGGTCCTCTGTGGCAAGGGCCACGAGACGGGGCAGATCATCGGGGGTGAAACCTTGCCCTTCGATGACGCAGAGGTAGTGCGGGAGTACCTCGGCGCTCGTCAGAGCCACGAGTAGCCGGAAGACCGATCTGTCAACGCTTTGGCGTCTGCGTGCAGGGTGTCTTCTGGCTCAAGAAGCCCGGACGATGACGTCGGTCTCAAGTAGGCCCAGCTCTCTGCCTGACTCAGGTGAGGCGTACCGTTATGAGCGTTGCGAGCTTCGATGTGCCAGCGCCATGACGTAAACGAGACAGCCTTACGGGTGTGGGACTTGGAGCAGAATTGGTGCGGAGCCAGCCCTTGTAGGCAAAACCCGTCCGCTGCTACCCTGCCCGAGGCGGGTGTATATGCGTCCCAAATCTCCCGGAGATTTTGGGGGGCAAGACGTCGAGGGCCAGTGCTGGACCTCCCCCTCGCCGCTCATCCCGAAAGGAGAGATGGTCATATGCGCATCAACAGAAGCGTCCTCGTCTCATTGGGTTACACTGTCAGCCTGCTATCGCTCGTGGGGGCGTGCGGCTCGGACGACGACAAGAAGAGTTCATCGAACGAAACAGCGGGCACCGCGGGCGAAGGCGCGGCCGGACAGACCGGCGAGACCGGCGGAACTGGTGGCGGTCATGCAGATACCGGTGGCACCACGAGCCGGGCAGGCGCCGCGGGAAGCGCCGGTGTGGCAGGCGAGGCAGGTGAGGCTGGTGAGGCCGGAACGGCTGGGACGTCCGGGAGCCCTCAAGGTGGCTCAGGGGGCACGGCGGGAGGGCAGGCCAGCGGCGGCGAAGCGGGTACCGCCGGTGGCACGGAAACCGGCGGAACTGCCGGAAGCCAAGCCGGTGGAGGCGCGGGCGGTGCCCCCAGCTCGGACGGTCCCGCCATTGGCACGGACGGAACCTGGGAGCTGGTCGGAGAACGCGGTTTCGCCGAGACCACGGCCATGTCGACGGGGGTGCGCAACATCGACACCGTCATTCATGGGAGCGACCTCTACGTGGGATATGTCACCGGGCAGAATCGCGAGGCTCGAGTCTGGAGGTATGCCTCTGACAGCGAGGAATGGGAAGACCTCGGGCGGGTGAGCGACGAAGCCAACAAGATCAGCCTCACGCTCGATCCGGAGACCGAGCAAGTCGTCGCGGCAGTCGACGAAGTGGTCATGCAGTACGACGGCACCACGTGGGACGAAGTTGGCGAAGGTGGAATCGGTGACCAGGGCGCAGTGATGGGAACCCCCCAGGGGCTATTCCTCGCCTGGGAGTCCGATGATCACAACCTGGCCGTGGATCGCTTGGTCGACGGAGAATGGTGGACGAGCGAGTGCAGTATGACGCGGAGGTGGGCCGAGCAGTTCCACCTCGCGCAGAGCCCGAGCGGTCGGCTCTACGCGAGCGCCAAGCTACTCATGAGAGGCGCGACGAGCCAGTACGGCGCGGTGGTGTACGAGCTCAACGAAGAACTCGGGGCCTGGCGTGAGCTGGGCGGCAGTATTCATGACGAGAACGAGGTTTACGACCACGATATTGCCGTTTCTGCTGAGGGGCTGCCGTACATGGCATACGGCGACTTCCTGGGCGGGAGCTTCAGTGTCGTTCGCTACGATGGTGAGGGAGACTGGACGTACGTTGGAGACGAGAACATTCTCGGGAATGAGGCGTACCATCCCAGTATCGGATTTGCGCCACAGTCCAGCGTTCCGGTGGTTGCTTACACGGAGACAGCCAGAAGCGAAAGCGGCTATCCCCGCGTCATGGTCTTCTCAGAAGGAGAGTGGGTGCATCTCGGGGACAGCTACGCCATTTCCGACGAGGAGATGAAAGCCGATCCGTCCCTGGCACTCGGGGAGGACGGTAGCATCTACGTGGCGTACTGGGACTACACGGACAACGCGGCGATCACCGTCAAACGGTACTCGGAACGGCTCAATGTCGATGGCGACTTCGCCGAAGACACGCTGGGTGGCGGGGACTCGGCGGTCATCACCCGCGATGCCCCGAGGGCGGCGTGGCCCGTGGTGGGTGAGTTCGGTTTCACGAGCGACCTCGTGGCAGGGATCCGAGGAGACACGGCACTCACCATCGATGCTGACGACCAGCTCTATGCTGGGTACATCGCGTCCTCCAGCACGACATCGGCCGGCGTGTGGAGGTTCGATGGTACACAGTGGTCGGACCTTGGTGATATCACGGACTCGGCAGATCATAGCTATGGCCTGCAGTTGGTTCACGCCAACTCGACCCTATACGCAGCTGTCAGCGCGGGCGTCTTCACCTATGCTGATGAAGCGTTTACCATGCTGGGAGACCTCGAGAGTGACGCCACGATCGCCGTGGATCCCAGTAGCGGGGCCGTCTATTCCGTCGTCTACTCGAGTTCCGATGATCTGTTGAACATCCACCAGTATTCGGAAGGTGCGTGGACGACTCACAGTACCATCGACATACCTGCGGACGAATTTGTGTCCCACCACTCGCTGGCCATCGCTTCGGACGGGACGCTCCATCTTGCGTACAACCTGCAGAATGCCTTGAACGTTTACCTCATGCGATACGCAGATGGCGCATGGGAGGTCGTTGACACTCCGGTTGCGGGACCCAATGACAGCATCGACACGGTCTCGCTCGTGCTGTCGCCTTCGGATGTGCCCTACCTCATCATCAAGGAGAGACACGCACCGATCAACACTGAAGTGTCGCCCAATGACCTCTCGGTGCTGCGGTGGGAAGATGGGACACGTCATTGGCTTCAGCGCCGTTCGATCCTGTGGGGCGGCGGCACGTCCGGCGACGAGGGGCAGTCCGGCGTCGAGGCACCGACGGCGGCGTTCACCAGTGACGGGACGCTCTATGTCGCCTACACGCACAACTACGCTGGTACGAGCGGAGGCCCCATTCACGTACTCCAGTACGACGAGGAGGAGGACGAGTTCGTGCTGGTCGGTGGTCGCGAAAACGTGACGGGCAACTACGACGCCATGGCGGCGGACGCCCAGTTGGTCGTGGATACTGACGACCAGCTGTATCTGGGATACCAGGACAGCAACAACAACTACCGCCTGACCGTACGACGACTCGTTACTTGGTAGAGTTCGTTGCCCGCCGCGGGTCGCTGATCTGCCTGTGCGATGCGACGAGCTGAAGGGTTGCCGCCTGCCCTCACTGGGTGGGCGGCGACCTGCCGCCGCTCGAATCGGCCAGCGACGTGCAGTGCCTGCTCGCAAGACAAGAGCGCCGAAAGAAGTGCCGCTCCTTCGAGCAGGTCAAGCAGGAATGGTCTGGGGACAGGCAACCGTTCCGGGCGTACTCTTTTGGCATCGGCTTTCTGGCCGAGCGGTCTTTTCCTCGCTTCACCATCCCAGGCGCGGCTCCTCCGCTCGCGTGCTAGGTTGCGCGGGTTTGCTGGTGGAGGGCGAGCTCTTGGCTCGCAGTGTAGCGGATGGAAGCTGTGAGTCGTACGTCATGAATCAGCGTCGCTCCGCAAGCCAGCCCCGCTCGTGTCAATGAGGAGGAATGTCATGCGCACTATGAATCGTTGCTTCTTGACTTGTCTGGGGTTGCCTGCGCTGGCGCTGGCGTGCACGGAGAAGCCGGCGCCTCTGGCAGTCGCTCGGAGCTCGGCACCGGTCGTCTACGGCAACGACGACCGGCTCGACCCGTACCAGGTCTCGAACGCAGTGTTTGCAGACGCCGTGCGGGGCTACGACGTCGCGTTGATGTCGACCTCGGGCTACAACGCCACGAGCTCCGACATCGTCACCTTTCAGGGAAGTGCTCTGGGTGACATACAGCTTTCGGATGGCAACTACGTCTGCGCAGACGAGCGCTTTACCGACCAGCTCACCACAGCGTTCTGTAGCGGTACGCTGATCGGTCCCGATCTCATTCTGACCGCAGGCCATTGTGTGACGAGTGCAAGCGATTGCGCTTCCACGCGCTTCGCCTTCGGCTACGAGTATGGATCAGCGGGGCAGCAGACGGTCACGACCGACGACATCTACCGCTGCGCTGCGATCGTCGCACGAGAACAGGTCGATGACGGTCCGGACTACGCGGTGCTCCGCACCGATCGCACGGTCGTCGGTCGAGTTCCGGCTCCTGTTCGGGCGACACATGCCGAGCTCCCGCTGACGTCGAGCCTCATCCTTGCTGGGCACCCGTACGGGTTGCCACTGAAGATCGCGGCCAACGCTGGGGTGCTCGACAACCGCGCCGCCTCCCTCGACTACTTCGTGACCACCACCGACTCCTTCGGGGGCAATTCCGGTTCCGGGATCTTCGACTCCGTCACGGGCGAGGTGGTCGGGATTCTGGTGCGTGGACAGGAAGACTTCGTCTATGACCCAACCAGCGGATGTGATCGGGTCAATGTCTGCGCTGAATCGGGCTGCGCTACCGGTGCTGAGGACGCGACATACGTTTTTCGTGCCCTCGAAGCTGCGTGCGCCGCTGGCGGTGGCACCGGCGTTCCTGGTTGCGCATGCGGCGACGGCGACTGCGGGTCGGGTGAGACGACTGTGAACTGCACTGCGGATTGCGGCTCAGAGTGCGGCGATGGCGTCTGCAATGGCATTGAGACCTCCTTCGAGTGCGAGGCGGATTGCGGCGTTCCGACAGCAAGTTGCTTGAACCGGACGCAGATCACGGCCACCGATCAGACCATCACCGGCACCACCACTGGCACAAGCGACACGCTCCAACCGGCTTGCGTCGGCTCCACTGGCGGTCGGGAGCAGGTGTACGAGTTCACGGTCGCGACGACGACGCAGCTCGCAGCGACCTCCACGGGCTTCGACACAGTCCTCTACGCTGGCGTGAATTGCGGGTCGAGCTCGCTCGGCTGCAATGATGACGATACCTCAGTTGCCGACCGAGGTTCGATGCTGAGCGTCGAGCTGAGCCCCGGGACCTACTACCTGGTGGTCGATGGCTACGGCAACTCAGACTACGGCGAGTTCTCGCTGGTGCTGGATTTCACCGCCAGGACTCCGCTTGGGACGAGCTGCACAACGAGCGTGGAGTGTGGCAGCGGCCACTGTGTCGACGGTGTGTGTTGCGACACCGCGTGCGGAGGCGGTGCGAGCGACTGCCAGGCGTGCAGCGTTGCGGCCGGAGCGACGACTGACGGGACGTGTGGCTTCCTGCCAGCGACGACGGTGTGTCGCGCGGCCGCGGGAGACTGCGACTTGGCCGAGTCGTGCAGTGGTACGGCGGCAGCTTGTCCCGCAAACGGCTATGCCCCGGCCACGACCGTGTGCCGCGCCAGCGGCTGCGCGGACGGCGTTCAAACCTCCGAGGCGCTGTGCTCGGGCTTGGGTGTCACGTGCCCGGATAGCACTCAATCTTCATGCGGCGGCTACACGTGTGGCGCCCATTCCTGTCTGACCGAGTGTGTGCAGGACGAGGACTGCGCGACAGGGCGCCACTGCGATTCCGGGGTGTGCGCGCCGCTCGCTGGGGCCGGCTCGGAGTGTGAGACCAGTGCCTCGTGCGCGTCTGGCTTCTGCGTGGATGGCGTCTGCTGTGACACGAGCTGCACCGCACAGTGCATGGCTTGCGATGTTGCCGAGCAAGTGGGAAGCTGTACCAACATCGTCGGGACACCTCATGGTTCGCGTCCGGCGTGTCCCGTCGACTCCACCTGCTTGGGGGGAACCTGCGTCGCATGGTCCGAGGCCGGCGGCGAGGGCGGCGCAGCCGGAAGCTCCGGCGCCGCCGGTGCGTCCGGCACAGTCGGCCATTCCGGAGGAACAGGGGGCCATTCCGGAGGAACAGGGGGCCATTCCGGAGGAACTGGGGGTACGCCCGACGCAGTCGGAACGAGCGGCGCTGGCGGCTCGACGCAGACCGACCATGGGACAGCCGGTGACGCTGGGGATTCCACGGATCCAGGGGCCTCGGGCGGCGGCGCGGCTGGTGCTTTGACCGAGGCCGGAGGTGCTGCCGGTCGCGCCCTATCGGGCGGCGGCAGAGCGTCGGATCCCTCCAGTGGTGAGGAAGCCGGTAGCACGGCGGATCACGCTGAGAATGGCGGCCGGAGCGAGGACGGAACCGCTGGCGACTCTGGCGCTGCCGGAGCCCGCTCCGGCTCCAGCTCCAGCGACAGCAGCGGATGTGGCTGCCGGACTTCTAGCTCCAGAGGTGGAGCTCATGGAGCCTGGCTCAGCATCGTTGTCGGATTCGGCCTGTCCGTCATGCGACGGCGGCGACGACGCAACGGCTGCAGCGCACGGACTCCGCGCATCGGCTAATGACTCTGAGCGCGAGGGGGCCGGACGCAGGTAGCGACATCATGGACAGCCCCTCCATCCCGACCGAAGAAGTACCGATCGCCGTGAGCGGCGGAGAGGCCCCATGCGGTGAGTGGGCAGAACGCATTTGGCACAGCACGATGGCGTTCCGTGACCTCTCCCTCGGGTTTGAGTTCGGATGTGGGCTCGACCTCGAGGGAGAAGTGGTGTGCTGGGGCAGCGCGGACGCGCTCGCCGCGCTCGGCCCGGCGCCAGCGGGGCCATTCTCGCAGATCGCCGCCAGCAACGGATGGTTCCAGTCCGACTTCGCGTGTGCGCTGCGTGACGACGGCAGTGTTGCGTGTTGGGGCGACGGGGCACCCGGGTTCAATGGCCTCTTCCTGAAGCTCGCTGAGCCCTTCGGCTGTGTTCTCAACGAGCGCAGCGATCTCGAATGCATCCCGTGGTCCTCGGCGCCCGAGGACGCGCAAATCTACGTCGCCGGTCCCTTCACGGATGTCATGGGCTCAGCGGCGCTTGGCTGCGGGATTGCTGCCGATGGCTCGACCCAGTGTTTCAATGCGACGGCCATTCCTCCTGGCAACGACTTCGTCGCTCTGGCACCGTGCGACGAGAGTGGCCCTTGTGGCCTGCACGCGGATGGCACGGCGACTTGCGCAAACGGCTCGAATCCGCCTGGCGTGCTCCGAGAGATCGTTGGCGCGGGCGGGCGCGGAGGCAACATCAACATCAGCTGCGGTCTCGATCTCGATGGCATCCCGGTGTGCTGGGGCAGGGGCGGGCTCAGCCAGTACGTGCATCCCGGCCCCTTCGAGCACCTAGAGATGAGCCCAACTGGCGAAGCCATCTGTGGCGTCAACGCCGACAGAACCGTGACCTGTTGGGTGAAAGCCCTCGTTGCCGGCTATCCCGAGTACGCCGTCGACGTGCCGTAGGGCCGCCGTCGCGTCCCGGTGCGGGTTATGGCACCGACAGATCCTCCGTTCGAGGTGCTTCAGCCGGAGGGTACGCGGGCTTGGTCGCGGCTTCTCGTCAGGTAAAGCCGCCCAGATTTCGTCTTCTGGAGAGGGGCGTGTTCGTGCTCTTGGTCAGCAAGCTGCGCCGCTGGCGGGAGGCGACTCTGCTTGTGCCGGACACTGTGCTTCGCTGGAGCTGCAGCCGCCGCTGGAGCCGCAGCCGCCGCGGGATCCCGCGCCACCGCGCCGCTCCGGCAGGGAGCACGAGGGAGCGACGTTTGCCTATCGCCGGGGCTTCTCACCAGCGGAGCTCAGAGCGACGCCGATCGTTGGTCGCCAGTCGAATTCGCGTTGCCGGCGGCTGTCTTCTCTCCCGCCAGAGCTCGCTTCCGAAGCATGCCCCGAACCACGCGCACGGTGGCACCGCTGCGACTATCTTCCGTAGAGGCAGCACCGACCGTGGAAGACGAAGCGTCGGCTGGCGGCTCTCCGATGGCCTCCCGGTGGGGCTCTGCGGCCTCGCTGGACGAAACCGGGAGGCTCCCGAAGCGTTGCCGAAGCAGCGCCGCGATACCCGGAGCGGCGAGGCTCTGCACCAATCGCTGCGCTGGGCTGCCCTTGCTCGCCTCAGTGCCAGGAGTGGTGCCAGCAGTTGTGTTCGGTGGTGGCAACACATCTCCAAGGGACTGTCCGGCAGCGAACTTGACTCGACAGAGGCCGTCGCGCGTCTGCATCCACGCCTGCGCCTGCCCGCCGCTTTCCCGCGATGCCCTCGCCAGCCGCCCACACGCGGAAAGGCTCTTCGAGTCTCACCAGTGTGGAATCCTCCTGCTCAGTGGCCAGCCACGCACCGAGGACGTGACCGGTCTCATCGACCTCGAGGTCGTAGAGCTCCAAGCCGACGCACGGAGGCGCCTCCCGTTCTGCAGGTACCGCACTGCCTTCACCTGGGGCGTCCCCACGAGTCTCGGGTCGAGACTGCACCTGTAACTCGCGTGACGACTCCGCACCCACCGCAGAGGCGGGATGGCTTTCCTCCGAACCGCGAGCGAGGATGCCCCACCCGAGGGCGAGCCCGCCTACGAGCAAGGCACCCCACGCCGACCGACGCACGTTGGATCTAGTTGTCACAGCTCGATGCGCAGCTTTCGTAGGTGCAGAGGTATAGGTTCGTGAACAAGGTGGCCCCTGCCGGGTTGTTCGAGATGCAGGTGTCAACGCAAGTCTCGGTGGAGCAGTTTGCGATGCACTCAGACAGGTTCAAGCACGACGCGTTTCCGGCACATGCCTCGATCTGATCACAACAGCTGCCCGTCATGCAGATGGAGCAACTGTCCGTGGCGGTGATGTCGCCGCAGGTTGTACCGCATTGAGTTTTGCAGCTGCCGGCGAGACAGCTGCTGAATGATTCGAAGGCTGCTCCAGCAGATGGGTACTGGTCGTCGCAAGCTGAATAGCAGCTGCTCGCGTCGCAGGGCTCAGCGCAGGAAAGGTAGTCTTCTGCGTTGGCGGTGTCGAGAAATGCCTCCGTCTCCTCGCAGCACTTGTTCGCTACACAGGTGTCACACGCATCTGCTGTCGAGTCGAGTCTCTCCATGCACGCAGTAGCCCCGCTGCCTCCGGTGTTCTCTGGATTGCTGGTGTTTTCGCCGCTCCCGCTGGTTGCCGGGTCCCTGCCGATCAAGCTGCCGCCGCCGCCACCACCATCGCCACCACCGCTACAGGCGGAAAGCGCTGTGAGCCCAAAGGACGACCATGCGATCAGCGAACATACTGCGAACTTGCGAATCATCACCATCGATCCGTTCTCCATGGGTGTTGGGCCACCACCTCACTGGGAAGCGGAAGCCTTGCTTGCTCCGGATTGCCAGTGCACGTTCTGGGCCAAGCGCGGGCGAACGCCCACTTCGAGCACTTGCCTCAGAAAACCAGTGTTTGGGTGGTTTCTCGGACCCCAGGTGAACCGTTCACTTCGCGGAGTTGACTGTTCACTTCATCATGCCGCCCATCTTGGATGAACTGGCCTCTTGGCTTCGGCCGCTGCGCAAGTGAGCGGCCCCACCCCTGTGCAGGAGGCGGCTTCTCCTCCGGGAGTCTCTCCGCTGGCAGCTGGAGAGACATGGTGCCGGAGCCCGTACCAAGACCGCCCCATCCGCCGCTCGAACAGCTCCGATTGCCGTTCGACTCGTAGTGGCGCTTCGTCGAGGTCTGAGCTCGTCCAGTTGATCTCTGACCACTGTTGGCCCGAGCGGAACCCGATTGGCCGTTGGTCGATCGCTATTGGCCCGCATGGAATCAGCGTGAACGCGAGCGGGTCAATCCAAGCGTCCCGTCGGCCGGGCATTCGAATCGAGCGGACAGCAGTCTGACGTGACGCGAAGTGGTCGGTCGACGGGTGGCTCGCGGTTGCGAGGAGTGATGGTACGCTCGCCCAGCAGTGTCACAGCCGTCGGAGGGACGATGACCGAGAAGGAGATGAGGAGCCTGTTGCGCGCCTACTGCGAGAGGCTCGATGCCGAACGCCTGGAGCGATCGCCCGCCTCTCGGCTGCGGCAGACTTTGGGCACGGCAGCGATCGGAATGGGGGCGCTCACGTGCGGCTGCGCCAAGGAGCCCATCCCGCAGCCCTACCTCGCTATCCCCGCAGATGCGCAGCAAGACGCTGGCGCGCCGGAACAGCGAACGACGGGTGTCACGGAGTCCATGCCGCAGCCCTATCTCGCGATCTACCAGGGTCCTGATGCCAAGGCTGGGGTTGACAGGGGGCGAGCGGTGACTCGGAGCGACCCTAGTTCCCCGCCTGCAGCAAGCAACGAACCGTCCAAGCGATTCAAGCCACCCGGGTCGGAGCGGTAGCCCCTGCGATGCTCGACGTCATCAGGAGGATGGGTTTCTGGCCCCAGCAGTGTGCCTGGGAATTGACGCTGGCGTGCAATATGCGGTGCCAGCACTGCAGCTCGAGGGCTGGTGAAGCCTCGCCAGACGAGCTCACTTGGGATGAGTGCTCTCGTGTCGCGGACGAGCTCGCGACCCTCGGCTGCAACAAGGTGGGGCTCACCGGGGGAGAGCCAACACTGCATCCGCGCTGGCACGACCTCGCGAAACGACTACAGGGTGGCGGGATCGGCGTTCACATCGTTTCAAACGGCTGGACTTGGAACGAGCGACACGTGGAGCTTGCCCTCGAGAGCAAGCTCGAGAACGTCGGGTTCAGCCTCGATGGGTTGGAGGCAGACCACGACGCAGTTCGACGGCCCGGGTCATTCAGGCGCGTCGTCAGCGCCATAGAGCGCTGCACCTCCGCCGGGATTCCGGTTGGCGTTCTTACTCATCTCAATCGGCTCAACAGTCACAAGCTCGAGGCTCAGCGTGCTTGGTTGCAGGCCCACGGGGTCGGCTTCTGGCAGCTACAACTTGGCGTTCCAACCGGGGCGATGGCTGATCACCGCGAGCTCGTGCTCCTCCCCGAGGATCTGCTTTGGCTCATCCCCGAGTTGGCGCGCCTTCGTCGTGCCAGCCCCTCCTTCGTGAGCATTGCAGAGAATATTGGTTACTATGGTGTTTACGAGGCGGCGCTCCGCGATCGCGGGAACGCCATCCCGTTCTGGTATGGCTGTCGCGCTGGCTGTCGTAGTATTGCGATCAAGAGCAATGGCGACATCATGGGGTGCCTCGCGCTGCCTCACGTACCCGATCTCATCGAGGGCAACGTACGCGATACCTCGTTGGTCGAATTGTGGCGACGCCCTGGAGCGTTCTCACTCAACCGCGACTTCGACGAGAGCAGACTTGGCGGGTTCTGCGCAAGCTGCCGCTATCGCGACATCTGCCGTGGCGGCTGCTCGTGGACGTCCTGCAGCATGACCGGGAGCTACTATGACAACCCGTATTGCTTCTATCGCCAGGCCGTCGAGCAGGGGCGCCTGGAGCTCCTTGGAGAGGATTCTCCAACGCCCCAAGAGCTCGGGGCCATCGAGGCGAGGCGGCGCGCGGAGTGAAGCTCGAGGGATGCACCGAGGCGTCTACTACTACTACTGCGCCAGGCGCCACCGCTCAGCTGGCTGCGATTTCT
>CAYRKE010000139.1:18122-19704 GCA_964424695.1 uncultured Polyangiaceae bacterium | reverse complement strand
CTCTAAACGCCGTGGGCTGCCCTTCCACGTGCGCTTCGCCCTCGCCTGGTGAAGAGGAATCGCGCACCAGCATCGACCGAAACGCCCGCCTGCACGTGCCTTGCCCAGCCTGGGGGGCACGGAGACGGGCGTTTCTGAGTCTGGCAACCGGATCAGTGCGCTAGAGCGGCTTGACGCCCACGCGCAACTCGACGACGTGCTTGCCCTCCGGGTGCGTCTTGGGATCGTTGAGGAAGCACTCGTAGCAGGGGCGATCGTCCGGCTGGTATCCGCTCTCGGGCATCCACGTGCCCATGACGTATGCCCACGCCGCTCCGTACTGCTTCGGATCGATCTCGAAGCGCGCAACCACATACTGCCCCTCTGGGATCTCGAGCAGGTTGATGGGGGGACTCGTTGGCGTTCCAGGAGCTACAGTGAACCCCAGGCTGATGCGCAGCTTCGCTTCTTCCGTGACGTCGGTGTTGTCGTGGTAGACGCAGATCGCCTCAGCACCAGGCCTGACAAGGACGCCTCTCGGCCCCGCCCACTGGCAGAATTCTCCCCACAAGCGCTCGAACAGCTCCTCGTTGCCGGCATAGGGGCCCACGTGGCGCAAGTAGGCCAGGGTCTTCGCAGGCAGAACACGGACTTCGATGGATTGCGGGGCCAAGGGTTCGACGTTGAGAACTTCTTTCATGGTGGACCTCCTGGTGGGAAGCTGAATGACTTCCCCAAGGTAGGTCGCGACGTCGCCGCTGGCTTTCCCGCCCTTGCTTTCCGTTTTGCATAGCTTGCGAAACTGCGTTGCGGACACGGCAAACTCGGCCCGAAACGCCCGAGCAAAGGCTGCCGAGGAGGTGAACCCTGTCTCGAGTGCAATCTCCGTCACCGAGCGCTCGGGTGCCCGAGCCAAGTACCACGCGGCGCGTTCCAGGCGCAGGCGGAGAATGAATCGCCCGAGCGTTTCACCCGTTACCGCCGAGAAGAGGCGATGAAAGTGGAACGGCGAGAAGCATGCCGTTCGGGCAATCTCTTCGAGAGTGAGGTCTCGACCCAGATTCTTCTCGATGTAGTCCTGCGCCCGATGTACACGGCTCAGATACTCTTTCCGGTGTTGTTCCGACATGGCAGCGCCTGACCCTATCCCACCGTCGGCGAGTGCGCCATGGCGGCCCGCCTAAGGCGTGTCGAGGCTCAATAAGCCGCAGATCCCACTCGTCGTCAGGAGTGAGGCATTATCGCAATTGAGCCATGCAGCGTGCGGCACGAGTCGCGACTTTCTCTGGCGGGGCAGTTCAAGTTCTTTCCGTGGATGAACCCCTCCCTCCGGTCCTCAACTCATCGGAGTTGGCTGCCGCTGAGCTTGAGAAGCTGAACTCGAGTCGTCCCCCCGGGTGGGCGCTTCTCACTCGCGGGCGTGGCACTCGAGTTTTCCATGCTGAAGCGCGGTCCCCAGGGTGACGGCACGGGCGGTGCGATTCCCCCTCTCGCACCGCGACGTTCAGGGAGGCCATTTCGAGGAACGAAGCCGAACCACGCGTCGGGATGGCATTGGCCTGCGACGGGACGGCATTGGCCCGAGACGATCGGCATTGGCCCG
>CAYRKE010000139.1:16948-18022 GCA_964424695.1 uncultured Polyangiaceae bacterium | reverse complement strand
CGGCATTGGCCCGAGACGATCGGCATTGGCCCGCGGCGGATCAGGGCGGGTCCGCGGCCGCCAACCGTTGGATCCCGGGGGGCCAAGGCACTCGTCGGACCAGCCAAGGCTCCCGCTCCGCAGGCCAATGCTCCCGGCAGAGAGGCCAACGGTGCCGCCCCCCCTCCGTCCCGCCCCCAGGGCCGCTCAGCGGGGTTTCGCAAATCCGTTTGGCACGAGCACGACGTAGGCAAGGCGGTCGTTCTCGACGAGAACCCTCGCCTCGGCGACGAAGCACCCGTCCCCCACGTACGCGTCAATCGTGGTGACCCCGGGCGGCTGCCGCCCGAGGCCCCCAACACCGTTGTCACCGGTCGGATCGACGGTGGGAAGCGGTGACTCGGGGTGAATGGAAAAGTGGGAATCCGCGACGGTGCGCTGGACCTCTGGCAGCGCAGCAAAGCGCACCTCAGCGACGGGATCCCCGCTGCAATCGTGGATGCCGATGAGTACCACTCCCTCATCCACCGCGAGCGGCACTCCTGCGGACGCCACCAAAAGCCCCACGTCACCTCGCGAAAGGAGTGCGGTCTGCCCGGCCTCGATTTGCATGGCTCTCGAGCGCACGTTGGGCGACGTGCCCACCCACGCTCGCCCAAGCTGGATCGTCTCCCAGGAGGGCAAGGGCCTCGACCTCGCCCTCGAGGTGGTCGTGCTGGGCCATCGCAGCAAGGACGTGGTCGACAACATCGAGCGCTACGCGGCCCTCGGTATCACCGAGTACTTCGTTTTCGATCGCCCACGCCGGCGCCTCCAGGGCTGTCGCCTGCGCGAGTCTGGGCGCGGCTATGAGCCGCTGCTTGCCCAGCACGGACGCCTCGGCTCCCAGGTGCTCGGTCTCGAGCTGGGCATCGAAGGGGACTCTCTCCGCTTCTACGTCGGCGACGCCGTGCTCCCCGGCGCGGACGAGCTCATCACCAAGCTCGAGTCCTTCGTCGACGACCTCGAAGAGCGAGTCCTGCTCGCCGAACGCATTGCCGAAGAGGAGCGAACGCGCGCTGAGGAAGCACGAACGCACGCTGAGGAAGCACGAAC
>CAYRKE010000139.1:0-16848 GCA_964424695.1 uncultured Polyangiaceae bacterium | reverse complement strand
GACGATGACGAGGCGGACGATGACGAGGCGGACGATGACGAGGCGGACGATGACTCTGGCGGCGGGGGTGCCGGGGGAGCCGGAGGGGCCGGAAATGGCGGTCAAGCCGGCGGCGGCGACGAGGGCGGCAGTAGCGGAGAGGCCGGAAATGCGGGCGCTTCCGGAAGCGCTGGCGATTCGGGAACCGCGGGTGAAGGTGGGAGTGGCGGCGCTTCAGGCAGCGTTGTCCAAGGTGGTGGAGGGAACGCTGGTGCGGCAGGTCAAGCAACTGCCGGAACAGCCGGAGGAGGTGGTGCCGAAAACGGTGGCGCCACGAATCAGGCGGGTGCAGGCGGGGCACCAGTAGAGGCCGCCAAGAGCGACCTGGTACAGATTGAAGGCGCGACCTTCTTCGAAGGCGGCCGGCCTAACACTACGGGGGACCAGACCGGGCCAGGTTTGGAGGCTCCCGATTCCGTCATCAATGGCGGTACGGGTGAGTACACCGTCACGATTCCAAACGGCGCCGTGTCCATCATCATCGGGGTCGAAGGCGACAACGGCTACTTCGTGATCCCGGTCACCGAATCCGCGGCGACGACGGGCTTCCAGAAGGTGCCCATTACCCTGCTGCAGGGCTATACTTCCAACACCCTTGGGGTTCTCGTAGCGACCATCAATGGGAACGACCAAGTCAGCGCTTGGACGAGCAATACCATAGAGGTGGTGGAGACGGCAACGGGCGACCTCAAGGTTTCGCTCAGCATGAACCAGGCCGAAGACCTCGATCTGTGGGTACTAGATCCGTCGGGCGCCAAGATATTCTACGGCAATCGCAATCAGAATGGATCCAACCTCGATCTCGATTCGAATGCAGCCTGTAACTCCAACCTAGGGATCAACAACGAGAACATCACTTGGGAGGGAACTGGCATCCTTTCAGGTGAGTATGTGGTCCAGGTCGACTACTTCGCGAACTGTGGCGCCGAGGCGGTCGACTACATCGTGACGGTGACCATCGGGGAGGACGTGAGAACGTACGAAGGCTCCTTCGTTGCTGCCGACGAAGCCTCGGAGACTGCAAGGACGCAGACTGTGACGACCTTCACCTACAACAACTAGCCTCTCCAGAGAACGGTTCGCGCTAGGCGAGCCAGAACCACTGCGCCCCCCGTGGCACTTGTCCCGGGGGGCGTTTCTGCGTTGGCGCATCGCAGGTCTGACGCCAAGGTATCGTTGTCGTCCATCGGCCTCGTAGGGCACGCAGCACCCCTGGGCATCGATCTGGGCGAGGGCCTCTTCGGCCGTGCCCGCGAGCTTGAACTCGAAGACGAAGATGCGCTCTCGGGTCCACACGACGGCGTCGGCGCGACCCCTGGCCGAACTCACCTCGGCGCCGGTGGATTGCCCCATCAGGCTGAAGGCCAGGTAGAAGACGACCTGGTAGTGGCGCTCGGTCTGGTCGTTCAGCTCGTACCTGAGGGAGGGAAAGCCCTGCTCGCCAATCGGCACCTTGCGTGGGGCCGGCAGAGGCCGCAGGAGCGTACCCAGCCACGCGACGTCGATGGACTACGGCATCTCCACTGCCCCGAGGTCACACTCGTTCGGGTCGCGGGGCTCGCCTCGCTGGTCGACTGGTTCGCAACCACTCCCTGCCTGCAGCGCAGCGCTGCCTTCGCCAAGAAGCACGGAAGGAGTCGGCCCACCGTTGTCGGCAGGCGCATCATCCAGCACTGGGTCCTCCTCGATGATGTCCGGAATGCAGCGATCGTCGCCGCCGTCCCCATCGGCCGCGAGCCACTGGAGAACGTTCGCCCCTGAGCCCGTGTCGCTGCAGCTCCGCGCCTGATCCCACGGGTTTCCGCTCCCGTTGTCGACGAACAGGGAGTTCTCGATGACCCAATCCGGGCCGCCGAAGAGCGCGCCGCCATGCCCGCTCGCGAAGTTCCGCGCAAACGTGACGTTGTTGAGGCGGTACCCGCCACCGAAGATCGCTCCTCCATAGCCGGCTCCGTCTCCGACGCTGGGGGCTGCTTCGTTGTCGAAGAAGGTTGAGTTGGTGATGGTGCACGCCGGCGCGCAGTCGAGATAGAGCCCCCCACCGTGTGACTCGGCGTGATTCGAGAGGATGCTGGAAGCCGTGATCGTGATCTCTCCGTTGCTGACACGCATTCCGCCGCCGAGGGAGCCCCCACCATCCACGGCAGCAACCGTGTTTCCTTCGACGACCGTGCGCTCGATATGCACGATGTCGGGGGGGTACGCCCAGATATAGACGCCACCGCCCGAACCTCGCCCCCGGTTGTTCCGGATTGTGGACCCGCAGATCGTGATGGTGCCGCCTTCGTTGTCGTCCGGGCTGGCCGAGGCTCCGTCGGTGCCGATGGCTCCGCCTTCACCCTCGGTGAGGTCGCTCTCCTTGACCGCTTCGTTGTCGACGAACTCCGAGTTCACGACGGTCAACGGCGACAATAGACTATAGACTGCCCCGCCGTACCAGGAGCGGTTGCGTTGGAAGCGACTCGCAATGATGGTGAGCTCGCTGTCGGTCCATACCGCCACGGCGCCGCCGCCTCTGGCTGCTTCGTTGTCCTCGAAGACGCACTTGTAGACTTCGACGCGGGACCGCCAGTTGCCGGCGACCGCGCCGCCAATCCCGTCGGCCTCGGTTGACGACGGCGACTTTCCGTTGATGAAACGGAGGTTGCGCACGGACAGCGACGAGGTGGTATCGAAGATGCGGTTGGTGCCGCCGCCATCGAGCGTGATTTCCTGCCCTTCACCGTCGACGATTGTCGCTTCGGTGACCTCGATCGCTGGACTGACGGAAAGCGTGACCGGCGTCGCGCCACAGTCGAAGCGAATGTATCCGCCTCCCGCTACCGCTTCGCGCAGCGCTTCGCCCGTACAGCTGGCTGCCGTGCCATCGCCGACGACTTGCGTGGCGGCGGTGAGCGGCCAGAGCTCGGGCTCCCGACAGGTCGTTGCGAGTGGTTCACCGTTCGCCCCACTGCCGTTCGCCCCACTGCCGTCCGCACTGTCGCTGATGCAGTCCCCGGCTACACAACGCCCACCAGAGCAACTGCGACCGCATTCGCCACAGTTAGCGACATCCGTGGCGAGATCCGTACAGCTCGAACCACAGGGCGTCAGCCCGTCTGCGCAGCTCTCTTCACACTCCCCTCGAGAGCAGAAGAGCGATTCTGGGCATTCGTTATCGCAGCGTCCGCAATGATCCCCGCTCGACTCGAGGCTCACACAGTCTGCACCGCATTCGGTGAGACCGTCGTTGCATACGCACTCCCCTTCTACGCAGCTCTGCCCAACCTCGCACGCTCGGGCGCAGCCACCCGGCTCTGACGTTTCGTGGTCTGACGCTTCGCCGTCTGACGCTGACTCTCCACAGCTGGCAGCCGCCCCCCCCAAGAACACCGCCAATGTGCCCACCGCTAGCCACCTGCGCTGCATCGACTCTGAACCTTTCTGGGAAACGACCTAGTATGCCCGAAGTCGTCGGGCGCTTGCCAAGCGCTGGCGGCGTAGTCCGGCGAGGGCCGTGAGAGCGGCGCACACGCTCAGAGCCCAGGGCGGGCGCGGATCATGTCCGGGGATGGAACAACCGCAACCGGAGTCTTGTGCGTCTGCAGCACTTTGGTTGGCGTTTGGCGCGCCAGCCGAGGACAGTCCGCCGCTGCTCGCTACTGTGCCCGGACCACCGGAGCCCAAAGCGCCGCTAGGCGCTGGCGCTCCACCGGTGCCGCCGCTGGCGTTGACGCCAGAAGCTGGTCCCCCCCCGATGGGGGGTGTGCCGACGCCCGACGTGCCGCCGGTGGAGATCATCGTTCCACCGGTTTCACTGCTGCGGCCACCGACGGCTGGTACCCCTCCGGTCGGGGCTGTACCGACACCCCCGCTGCCCGCCGCGGATGAAATCGTTCCGCCACTGCTGTCGGGGCTACCGCCGGAAGTGGGCGACCCGGCGCCTCCGGTGCCCCCGCCCGAAGTGCCTTCTATCCAAGGAGCGACTCCGCCGCTGTCGTTGAACGCACCGGCACCGGCAGGCACCCCTGCAGTGTTGGCGCCACCGCCAGAGACGCCCGAGGTTGGCGTGCCGCCCATCGACGAAGTCCCGCCTGCTCCCGCCATCCCACCCATCCCGCCCATCCCGCCGGTCTCGTCAACGGGGTCCCGCGGAACGAAACGCCACCAGTCCAAGTTGAGGAGTGGACCGCTGCCTCCTGTGAAGACCAAGTAGAGATCGTGTACATCAGTCACGGTGCCCACATCACACGAAACGAGCTGCCACTGCTGCCAGCCCCCGCTGCCCGCCACGGTGCAGGTCCCCAGCAGCGCGCCATCGACGCTGTCCAAATGAAGTGCGATGTCGCCACCAGCCCCATCCGCGGCCACACTCGCCTCGAACGAGGTTGCGCCAGTCAGGAAGTCGACGGACTCGATCTTGATGTAGTCGCCATTCTCGATACTTGCGACGTTCCGGCCCCCCTCGCTGCAGTCTTCGACCTCGATCCCCGACCCCCACGCCATGGTCTCGCCCTCGACACGAGAGTAGGGAACGAGCGGCTCTGCCGATTCGGTCACCCCCTCCGCAGTCTTGCTGATCGCGGGAATGGAGCCGTCCGCGCCGTAGGTGAACTCCTCGACAGCAACCGAGCGCTTGTATCCGCCCCCGCCTGGCAGCTCCTGAGTGTGGTAGAAGAAGAAGGAACGACCTTTGAAGTCCACCACGCCAGAGTGGTTGGTGAAGGCGTGGCCCGACTGGTTGTCCATGATGATCCCTCGATAGCTCCATGGCCCCAGTGGGCCGGAACCCGTCGAGTAGCCGATGCGCTCAGGAATGGGACCTGCCGCAAAAATCATGTAGTAGAGGTCGTTGCGCTTGTAAAACCAGGGCCCTTCTTCATAGAGGGTGGGGCGGTCCGCGTCGCCGCTGCGTTGCCCAAAGCTCTCCGTCGTGTTCGGCACCTGCTCGATCTGTCCTGAGTACGAGATCATGTCCTCATTGAGTTTCACGTACCAGAGCTTCGGGTTGCCGAAGTAGAGGTAGGCCTGCCCGTCATCGTCGACGAACACGGTGGGATCGATGTACTGATAGTTGCTTACGAGCGGGCGACCGATCGCATCGACGAAGGTGCCCGTGGGGCTATCCGCCACGGCCACGCCGATCGCATCGGAGACCGGGACGAACAAGTAGAACTTGCCGTTGCGCTCGACGCACTGCGGTGCCCATGCCTTACCCGTCGCCCAGCTGAACGTCTGGTAGCTGAGGGGTGAGCCGTGGTCCGTCCAGTTCACCATGTCCTTGGAGGAGAAGATCCGCCAGTCGTTCATGGTGAAGAAGTTTGAAACGGTAACGTCCTCATCGTGGCTCGAGCACAGGTAGACGGTATCACCGTAAACCATGGGGGCCGGATCGGCTGTGTAGATGTGCTGGACGATCGGGTTGTCCGCGCGGGCAGGCCCAGACGCCATGGTCCACGCTTGAGCAAGTAGTACGAAAGAGAAGAGGCGCCCTGAGCGACGAAGTGGAGGGAAGTACATGGCAACGTCCTCGAGATGAGCTCCTTGGTCGCCGATGTGGCGATGGCGAAAACAAAGAATGTGCTTGGGCGCGCTGACTACACCAGGGGACTCACACCGCCCCCGCGCCCAGAAGATTCGGGGCTCCCCAGATTCCACGAGCGACCGCCTTCGGTCCCCTCGCTTGCTGCCCCACTACCCGCGGCGCGGCCAGAGGCCCCGGCCCTGTCAACCCCTCGGTTGGGGTCGGGCGACCGCTCGTTGTGGCGAAACGAGTACACTCCGCATCGCGGCAGTCAGAGCGGGCACCATGGTCTTCGCACAAAGTCACATTGGGTAATTGTCTGGAGTGGGCGCCGTTGTCACGGGCAGGCGTCGAAGCTCGAACCAGCGGCGCGGAGGTGGTCTTTCGACGCCAGGATGGCAAAAGAGGGATCCCCTTGACTCGACGGCAGGGCACCGTGCCCGATCTAGACGGACCTCCTCGACCAAGCAGTCGTGGCAGGTGCGGGCAACACCTACGCCGTTGGAGCGCCGTTCCTGAGCCGGCTCCGCCCCACACGCACGGCGAACGCGCTGTCAGAGCGCGCGTGCGCGGTGCTGCTCGAGAATCTGCGAACCGTTCTGCTACGATCGATCGAGACTGGCGGCAGCTCGATCTCCGACTACGTCACACCGGACGGCTCCGACGGAGGCTATCAGAGCGAGCGACGCGTGTACGCGCGAACGGGGGAGCCCTGCGTCACCTGCGGCACCCCCATCGAGCGCACGACGCTCGGGCAACGCTCGAGCCACTACCGTCCGAAGTGGCAACGCCGATAGCCGCAGAGGAACGACTGCAGCACGAGGATACGGAGGTCCGCACGATCTCACTGCTTGCTGGGGCGCCGCAGCAGCGGGGCAAGCACGCCCCTCGCGCGATCACCCGGAGGAGCACTCGAGGCGTGCCCGTTTCGGGCCGGATCTCTGGACCGGCCCCCGGGTTGGAGGTATGGACGCCGAACGGAACGGTGAATGCCATGAGACCACGCGCAAAGCTCTTTCTCGCCGATTCGGGCGCGCTTCTAGGGGCAGCGCTGCTCTTGGTGCAAAGTCCGGCCAAAGCCGATCCTGCCCTTCGAGTCCAAGTCGATCAGCGGGGGGACTTCGTCATGGTGGGCAACAGTCTCGGGTGGGACTGCGCGACCCCGAGCTCGGAGGTACTCGTCGGAACGGCGGATTGCACTGATGTGGGCAATCCGAGCGATAGCGCTCAGGATCTCTATTGGAGTTCGGACTTCCCCGAGGAGGGAAGCGCCACGGCTTCGACCGCCGTGTCCCCCAGTGGCGCCCGAAGCACCGCCATGCTGGTCTTGCCCGAAGGCGCCAGCATTACCTACGCGCGTCTCTACTGGGGCGGATATCAGGCGGAAACCGGAATCGTGGATGAGGACGTCGTCCTCGAGCGACCCGGCGGAAGCGCTTCGTTGGCGGTGAGAGCGGACTCCCGCTGGCAGTCTTTCATCAGTGGGAACTCGGGAGACTTCTTCTATCAGGCAACGGCCGAGGTGACCGAGTGGGTCTCGAACCAGGGCACGGGCGCGTTCCGGTTCAGCGGCATGTCGGTGTATCCGATGGCACCAGAGACGCAGTCGCACAGCGCCGTGGCCGGCTGGGTCCTGGTCGTATTCTATGCGCTGGACGATCTGGCGCCGAGGAACCTGGCCCTCTTCGACGGGTTCGATGAGATTGCCGCGAACAACCCGAAAGAAACGCTACTCTCGGGCTTCCTCGTCCCCAATGCGGGATACGATGCCAAGTTGGGCGTGCTCACCTACGAGGGGGATTCCACCCTGGACGGCGACCAACTGCTCTTCAACGGAGTGGTCCTGAGCGATAGCGTCAATCCCGAGGACAATTTCTTCAACGGGACTCGTTCCACCCTTGGCGTCGGCGAACACCATGCTGGGGATCTGCCGGAGCTGAGTGGACTCGCTGGCAGCCTCGGCGGGCTGGACCTCGATGTCGTGGACGTCACCGAGTGGGTCGAGAGCGGCGACACCGAAGCGACCATCGAGGCAACCAGCACTGCCGATCGTTACGTCCTCGGAGCGTTCGTGACGTCCATTTCCACGTTCGAACCCAGCTTCGTAGGCACGAGCAAATCGGTAACGGACGTCGCCGGCGGGCGTCTTCGCCCCGGGGACGTCCTCGAGTACTCGGTGCGGGCTCTCAACACCGGCAATGATGCCTCCATCGACACGGTGGTCGAGGACGTCCTCCCGGATGCCGTCGAGTACGTCCCCGAGAGCCTAGTGGTCACGGTGGAGGGGCAGAGCTCCGAGCCAATCACCGACGCTCCCGATGACGACGCTGGGGAGTACGATGCCGACTCGCACACCATCACGGTGCGAATCGGGGTCGGCGCCGACGCTCTGGAGGGAGGCAGCGTTCCGGTGTCCGATGCGGTGACCGTGACATTCCGGGTGGTGCTGCTCGACACCGGGGATTCGGTTGTCGAAAACCAGGCCACGGTCACGGCTGCCGGAGAGCTCGGTGCCGCAAGCGAGGTCTTCCTGTCGGATGGCAGCGGCAGCGGTGTTGGCGCGGAACCGACTCGGATTAGCGTGGACGCCTGCGCCACCGACGCAGACTGCTCGGTCGAGGCGCCTGGCTGTGATCTCGGCATGACCCCGAGCGAATGCGTCGAGTGCGTTACAGACGCGCATTGCCAAGATCCCGCTTACCCCAACTGCAACGGGGACACCAGAACGTGCGAATGCGCCGCCGGGCCCGGGGCCTGCGACGATTCTGACGGCGACGGCCTCACCGATTGGGTCGAGACCGAGCTCGGGCTTTCCGTCGACGATGCGGACACGGATGATGACGGGGTCTCGGACGGGCTGGAGCCCGATCCAAGCGGCGACGCCGACGACGATGGGCTGATCAATGCCGCAGACTTCGACAGTGACGGGGACGGGCTGTTCGATGGAACCGAGCTAGGCCTTGGCTGCAGCGCCGCGGACGTCGATCCGAGCGCTGGTCACTGCGTGGCCGACGCGGACCCAAGCTCGGTTTCTGACCCGCTCACTCCCGACAGCGACGGGGGCGGGCTCGGTGATGGCGACGAGGACACCAATGGCAACGGCCGCGTGGACGCGGGCGAGAGGGATCCACGGGATGCCACGGACGACACCCGTTGCCTGAGCGACGCCGAGTGCGGCACGCTGACCAGCGGTCGGGTCTGTTCCGAGGGCGGGGACTGCGTCCCAGGGTGCCGGGCTCAATCGGGCAACGGCTGTCCCATCGGTTTGCGGTGCAGCTCGAGCGACGCGACGATCGGAACCTGCGCCCCCCCAACGAACGAAGGGGGCGCCGCGGGGGCTTCTGGCGCTGCCGGCACTCCTTCGGCGGCGGGCGCGGCAGGTGCGGCGGGCGCGGCGGGTACGGCGGGTGCGGCGGGTACGGCGGGTACGGCGGGTGCGGCAGGTACGGCAGGTGCGGCGGGTACGGCAGGTGCGGCAGGCGTGGCGGGTACGGCAGGCGTGGCGGGCGAGGGTGGAGTCCCCTCGGCTGCAGGCAACGCGGGCACCTCGAGCGCGGGGGCGCCGCACGTCGCAGGAGTGCCCAAGTTCCGAGGCAGTGGGCTCGACTGCTCGGTCGGAGAACGCGGCGTCGGTCACATCAAGGGCGGCGCGTGGCTCTTCGGAGCGCTGCTGCTCCTGCGACGCGGAAGGCGTTTCCGACTGTTCCGTCGGTGTCCGCTTCACAGCGCCGTGTAGCAACCGGGCGTGGACGCGGTCACTCTCTGGGCCGTGGCGAAGGCAGCAGTGTGGTCGCTCCGCGTGAAGGAGTGGCGGCCCAGCGGAAAGAGCGCGAGCGAGTTTCGTAAGAGACGGGACTACTCGGTCAGCGGGTTGCAGCGGTGATCGAGCCACTTCAAGCGCGGTGCCACGCAAGACCCGACTCTGAAGAATTCTCGGCGTTCGAGGCACTCCGTGCAGGCGATTTCGACCGGTAGCGAGCCGCCAAGCCCGAAAACGCATGGGCACACGACTGCTCATTGGACCCCACGCAATGCATGTGCCCAGGCCCGTATTCGCTGGACATGTAGCTGCTCACAACGAAGCGGCGTAACGCTGATGGTTCGGAGGTCCGGTGTCACCACATAGAGGTGAGCGGGCGAAGGGAAGGAGCCGAGCGTCGGCTTCGACGCGAAGGTGTGCGCCAAAGCCTCGCTGGTGACGCCGAAGCGATGTCAGGTCTGCGTTCTCAAGGGTGAACGCGAGGAGTTCGTGAAGCGCGGGTGCAATTCTGTCATGCCTGGCGGGGTCACCGCCGCTTCTGACCGCTCTCGACCCAGTGGTCCATTTCTCCTATCCGCCGCCGGACAGCGCTACGCCGCTCCAAGACCTCCAATTACGACAGCCGATCTCTACTGCTGCTCTTGACTCTCGGGGAACTAGAGGGTATCAGGCGTGGGATACTGGTGATGGCCTGGTCATATGACGCGGAAGTGAATACGACACTGTGTCGACATGTTTGGGTGACGCGCCGAAGAGTTCTGGACGGATAGCAGCGAAGACAGTCCTGAGTCTGACTAGGCTCGAAACTAGTCTGCTCGTGTTCGGTTTCGCCGTAGCTGGCTGTGATGCGTCCGAGTCGCCTCCGAAGAGTACGGCGAATGCGGGCGCGAGCGGGACTGGCGATCTGTCGAGCGGAGCGAGCGGCTCCCCCAGCGAGACCGACAATACTGGCTCTCAGGACGGCAATTCAATGGGCGGGTCGGCTCACGCAGGCGAACCCAGATTGGGTTGCTGGCCTGAATTCTCTATCTACGTCGGGTGATGAGTCGCCCAGGCGCTTCCTTGACCTGGATGCGGAGTAGCGGAGGCGTGCGTGTCGACCTCAGCCCGGGGGAGCTGCAGCCGTAGCATAGCGTCGGTGCTGGCCCGTGACGGACGGCCCAGTTGACGGGAGGAGCAGTTGTCAGACAATCCGCATCGTGGCGGAGCGAGTCGAAAGTGGCGCTTCAAATACCTGCGCTCGGAAAGGGAATACAAATGTGTGACAATTCTACTGGAGCTGCCCTGATCTGTCTCGACGGTTGGGTGAGGGTTGGCAGACGAACGGTACCAGGCATTCGTCGAGCGTTTTGGGCTGCCTTCGTGGCTATTGGGCTGTTGCCTCCGTCGACAGTTGGGGCACAGGCGTCAGCGCCCAGGGCGCCTCGGGCCTGCGCCCTCGCGTCACGGCTCCGCGCGCAGGGACACCTGCCGCAGGCTGCTGCCCAGCAACGAATCTGTAACAACTACCGGGCACGCCAGCAAGCGGTGCGAGCACAACGTGCCCGTCCCGTTCGACCAGCAACCGAAGTTCGAGGCCCAGGGCGCGCACCGGCGCCGGCACCATTGCCAGCCCCGGTGCCCAGGCCAGCCCCATCGGTGCGACAACCCACGGCGGCGAACCAAACGCTCACTCCGCCCGGCGAGGCCGGGGTACGCGACGTCGGGCACCCCGTCGATGCTCCTTCAGTACGTACGCCCACTCCACCCCAGCAGGAAGCGCCGGCTCAGTCGGTGAAACAGGCCCCGCTTGCGCCGCTTCCACCTGGCGTCGACGGTACTGTGTTCGGAATTGGGCTACTGCAACCGCTGAATCTACCCGCGTGCTTGGAGGGCCAGACGACTGCAGACTTCATGGGGGCGTTGGTGCGGACGAAATCCGGGGGCTCCCTGGTCCCGACAACGACCACATGTCGGATCGTCGGTCAAGGGATAACGGGCATGATGGCCATGGGCGTGGGTCGTGTGAGCCCGCGAGGGAATCAGGGAGCGACACCCGCCGACTACAGGGAAACGGTCGTGTCCCTGCCCAAAGACAAGTGCCCCGATTGGCTGTCGGGTGCATGCGTCGTGACGGTGAGCACGCTCCGCGATAGTGTCGTGGCTGTCAGCATGATGACCCGAGGTAACGCAGCCCAATCTCGGATCGAGAAAGCGCTGTCGCAAAAGTACAACAGCAAACCCACGACACGAAAGCCCGATGAGTGCGAACGCGATGGGAGCGTCGACCAGAGCTTTTACGGCAGCGTGGATGTCAAAGCACCAATCAAGAGACTCGGTGAACGCGTGACTTGGGAGCTGCCATCGCTACGAGTCCAGTACCTCTCGACGGAGGGGTCCGATTGCGCTGAAGGCGTCGTCTACGTTGTGACCAAAGCTTATTTGGATGCATTGGCCGCCCTCGAAGAGGAACAACCCAAGATGTGATCGATTGAGCCGGAGCGTGGATCTTTCCTTGTATCCGCTTCACAGCGCCGTGTAGCAACCGCGCAAGTGCGAGCGATGCTGCCCAGCCTCGCGTGGCGGGTGCTGGGCCTACGACTCGCACGCGCCTTCGGACATGACTCCGGTTCCCGCGACGGCCGCCACACACTGATTCGAATAGGTGTTGCCGTCGCACCCACAAACGGGCGCTACGTCTCCGGTGCAGGCCCCCGGGCGCGGTTTGCAGGTTGAGCTGAGATCGAACGCACCACACATCTCGCCCGGCACGTAGGCGCAGTATTCGTCTTCAGCGCAGGTATCTCCGAGGAAACCGCCGCACATGCCGTCGCACTCCAGAGTCGTACAGTCGACCACCCCATCATTGCAGTCGCATCGGTTGCACCCGTCGGAAGCCGGGAAGGTGGTTCCGGCCGGATGGGTCGCGCCCTCGTAGTTGCACGATGATCCGCAGATCATCAGCGTACAGGCCGCAATGCCCCTGTTACAGACACACGAGTTGCAGCCGTCGCTCGCATCGAAGGATTCGCCGTCCGCATACACCACGCCGCCGTAGGTACAGGTCGTGGGGCAGTCGAGCTCGGTGCACGACACGCTTCCGTTGGTACACGTACAGGAGTTGCAGCCGTCCGTGGCCCCAAAACTCTCCCCATCTTCGTAGACGACACCATCGTAGGCGCAGTTGGGTGTCCCCGGGCAGGGGATCGCCGTGCACTCGACGGTGCCGTTGTCACAGCTGCAGGTGTTGCAGCCATCGTGCGAAAGGAACTCGAAGGTTTCCCCATTCTCGTAGATGGCACCGTCAAAGCTGCAAACATATCGGGAAGCGCACGATCCCAGCGCGCTGAGGCCGACACCAGCGCGGGCGGCCTGGCATTGGTTGTCGTAGCTGACACCATCGCAACCGCAAACGGGCGCATCGAGCTCCGGGCACGCTTGTGGGCGAGGCTGACAAATCGCCGTCTCGTCTGCCGCGCCACACAGAGCAACCGGGTCAGTATACGCGCAGTACTCGTTCTCCGCGCAGGTATCCCCGAGCTCCCCACCGCAGTCCACGGTGCCTTGACACTCGATCAGGGTGCACTCCACCTGTCCGCCAACGCAACCGCAAGAGTTGCAGCCATCTGCGTCGGGGAACGTGTCACCCTCGGCGTAGGTCACGCCGCCATAGTCGCAGGTCGTTACGCAGCCCTTCTCGGTGCAAGCGACCTCGCCGTCCTGGCAGTTGCACGTGTTACAGCCGTCGCTTGCATCGAAGCTCTCACCGTCGTTGTGATCCACCCCGTCGTACGTGCAAGGCGCTCCGACGCAGCCCATCAAGGTACAAGCGATCTCGCCGTTCTGGCAGCTGCACGTGTTGCAGCCGTCGGCGTCGTCGAAGCTCTCACCCTCGGCGTACCAGTTACCCCCATAGGAACACCCTGAACCATCACCGTTGGAACTCGAGCATCCAACCGCACCAGCCGCGAGCACGAGGGCGAACAGGGTAGTAAAGGACTTGGCGATGGTCTGCATGGACCCTCCGATGGTTCACGGGTGATGGTCCGGGACGAAGCAAAGGACATGCCAGCGCAGAGTGTGCCAGCTCCTGCTGGCGCTCGACGGCCGAACGTCGAATTTGGGCGATGCGCTCGGCACGAGACTGACCCGGTGGCGCGAACTGTGCCACGTCTTGGCTCAACCAGCGGCGCCCCCCCAAGCGGACTGAGATGGAGAGTCGGTGCTGACGCTCTCTCAGCCACAGCCAACCGGCGCTGGCGCCGTTGCGGTTGTTCTGTCGTAGTGGCTGGTCCGGCCGCGGCTGATACCAGTGCGGCCGCTGTTGCTGATGCGGGTCTGCGACGGCTAGCCCACGCCGCCGGCCCATCCGGCTCTCGCGATTCCAAGACGCCGATCGGATACACTCTCTTCCAACGAGCGCCGGATCCGGCGAGGTGGGCTCCGACAGATCGGGTGCTCTCGGGCAGCCAACGGGGGAGACATTGAGATACCGACACATCGATAGTGTGCGGAGAGCGTGGGCGACGGCCTTGGAGGAGCTATCACGGGCGATGCAGCTGCTCGCGAGCATTGGTGAGGAGCTGGATGAACGAGCGCGGGCCGCAAGAATGCTTACCGCTGCGATCACTCTGGGGATGCTCGGTGCTGCTTCACTGGGGTGTCGCGGGCACTCAGCCGGTGTTGTCACAACGCCTGCCGAATCGCCCGAACCAGCCGATGCCGGAGTGCGGTCCAGAACGACCACACTGGCGACGTCAGGGGTAGGAGGGGAAGCGCTGCGAGTCTTTCATACCCAAGCGATCGGTCGCATCGAGGGCCATCGGTGGTCCGAGGACGAGCGACTGCTCGCCGTATGGTCTCGCCGCATGGTCGTCGTGTCGAACAGGCTCACCGAACGCGAGAGCAGGCGCTATGTCCCACCGAATGGCCGCCACGTTCTCGATGCCGGGTTCAGCCCGGACGGCAACTGGACCGTCGTCGTGAGTCGGGCACCCGCAGCCGAGTTGTCGACAGTAGAGCTCTTCGCACGCGGCGAATCGGCGCCGAGACGCAGACTGGTTCGGGTGGCGGGATGTGGATGGATCCACGACTGCTGGCAGTTCACCGCCGACAACCGGGCGATTGCATGGCTCGAGGCTGCGGAGCCTGATTCGAATCCGTCCCTGCGGCTTCACGTGGAGACTCTGGCAGGGCCGGGTGAGGCTCGGACCTATGACGTCCCAAGCCTGCCGCAAGGGGGACTGTCCGATGGGGCGAGGGGGTTGCCGGAGGTGGCGGCAACCGATGGGGCGAAATGCGCTGCAGACGACGCCGCAAGCGGTTCCGAGAGTGGATGCATCGCCAACAAAGCTTATGGGATTGAGCTCAGCAGGGCAAGCGGCGTCATCGCCGTATATCGTGAGAGCCAATTCTCGCTCATCGAGTCGGCCACGGGTCGTGCTTGGCACTTTCGCGTGAACGGGAGCGCTGTCATGGCTCCGAGCGGGGAAGCCGCTGCGTGGTCCGAGCGTGACGGGGATGGCTTGTGGCGTCGAGGCGACGACCGGGTGTTGGCCCTGACGGACCGTCGCTGTTCGCCGCGCCATTGGCCCCAGAGGGCTGCTGCCCGGATCCTCTTCTCTGACGATGAACGCACGGTAGCTACATCGGGAAGCACCGGCGTCTGTCTGTGGGACGTCGGCACTGGACAGCTCCGAACGACGCTCCGCGCCGCGGCGGCTCCATCGGAATCCGAGTTCCCCGTTGAGCCACGGGCTTGGACACACTCGGGCTCGGGGCTCGTCGTCGCGAATGCCGACGGCAACCAGCTGTGGGATGTCGGGCGCCGCCGCATCGTCAGGTCGGGGTTCACCGATTGGAGTCCTCGTGGCAATTCGCTCCTGATTCTGGATGTTCCCTTGGTGCTCGACGCTCCCATCCAGATTCTCGCGATTGCTCAGCCATTCGACTCGACCGACTCTGTTCGCAAGATCGCCGAGGCCCCGCAAGCCCACTGCGGGTTGGATCGCTGGTCGAGCGATGTTCTCCTGGTGGGTTTCGAACACACGGCAGCAGTATGGTGCCAGCCGGATCCCTGGTTCGTGGATTTGAGCACGTTCGAGTCGCGGCTCGTCAGGCTTCCAGCTGAGGGGCGAGAGGCAGTGAGCCCGCTGCACCCCCGTCTAACCGTGACGATGCCTCACGGGCTACTCGTCATCGATCCGTCGAGCCCCGGCTCTGCGCACCCCGTGATTCGTGAACTCGGATCGAGTCGCAGGTCGCGGCTCGACTTCGAGGGGGCGCGCCTTCGGATCCTCGAAAGACGCGGCAGTAGGCGCTTCACAACGGGTATCCTCGACTTCGGCGGCGGGACTACCCGCTTCGTCAGCACCTCGATCACCAATCCATGCGGCAATCGACACGTAATCCCGTTCAATGCGCGGTTCGCGGCGGCGTACTCGAATGGAGAGCCTCCGGCTATCTGCGACCTCTCGAACGGTCGGGAGGTCGCCAGGCTCCAGCAGGGAAAACCCGATCAGCTCCTCGGGCTCAGCTCCGATGGCCGCCTCGCGCTCTTGAGCAACAAGATCGAGCCCGGGCGATTCTGGTTCGTCACCGAGGATCGCGTGCGCGATGCAAGTGTCCAGATATCTTCTCCTCTCTTCGTTGGGCCACGCACCGTAGTCGGCGGCGTTGATGGCAAGGTCGTCTCCGTGGATGTGGAGACCGGGGCTGCGTCAACTGGGTGGGATTACTCGTCCAGCCAACAGGGTGAGATGCTGGCGGCCGATGCTGCGAGCCAACTCGTCGTTACCGGCGGCGACCATCCTGCTTTGCGCCGCCTCGAAGATGGCAAGATCGTCGTGAACCTACCGGTACCTGAGCTCACCGCGGCCGCTTTGGGCCCCAATCGGGTGATGGTGGGCGGTGACGACCAGCGGATCTGGCTCTGGCATCTCCCTGCGCCAGAACCTGTCGGTGAGCTGCTCGTGGACGCGGCCGGCGCCTTGTTCATCGCATCAGACGGCAGATTCGAGACGACCAGTCCCATCGAAGAGTGGAAAGACTCGCTGGCTTGCGCTGTGGGTCAGAAGCATTTGCCGCTCGCGGCCTGCGTCCAGACACTGTATGAGCCCGGATTGATACTCCGCGCACTCGGTCGCGAGAGCGGCCATGACGGAGCGGTGCGACGTTGACCGCACGGCGCGCAGCGGCGGATGGAACGTAATCAATCCGGTTTGGCGACCAGCGTGGTTCCCAGTTGGAGTCTGGTTGCCGAAGGCTGAGTTCCGCGAGCGTCACCTTGGCGTCTGCCAGGTGCAGGGCGTCCACCCCACGCGCAAGCGCCTCGTCATCCGCGGTCTCCTCGAGCCCGTCTTCCAGTCTTCGCACGACCCACCGACACCCAGGAACGAACCACAGAAGGTCACTGAGCGCGCCAAGCAGAACCCGGACTGGCGCGTGGTGCCAACGAACGCGCGCCAGCTCATGTTGGAGCACAGCAGCACGACCCACGGGGTCGAGTCGGGCTTCCCCCAGAGAGCACGGGGCGTTTCCGACTATTCCGTCGTCTTCTTGAGACGTA
>CAYRKE010000138.1:18051-19805 GCA_964424695.1 uncultured Polyangiaceae bacterium | reverse complement strand
TTGTCCCGGCCGCTTTGTCCCGGCCGCTTTGTCCCGGGAGGAGCCGCTGCGCTGCGTCGGGCTGGGGCACCATGGCGGCGAAGGGCGAGCGGGGTTAACCTCTCTCGCTGAACGGGGGGACAAAATGGTCCCTCCGCGAATACTGGAATCGCAACGTAGGCTGGGCTCGTGAAGAATAGTATAGGTGCCCATCTTGCAGCAGTCGCTTGTCTGATCCTGGGTTGCTCGGACGATGGCGGAAGCGATTCCGCGGACGGTAGCGGAGGAGCCTCAACCGGCGGGACGACTGCTATCGGCACTGGTGGGACGCCGGCCAGTGGCGGCTCGCCTTCCGGTGGCACTTCCACCGCCCTCGGAACTGGGGGTTCGACAGGTGGCGCCTCCTCTTCCGCGGGATTGAGCGGGGGCACCGGCGGGGCTGCGACAGGCGGCGTTTCGACGGGAGGAACCGGACTCGGCAGCGGGGGAAGAACGTCATCAGGGACGGGCGGGCTCTCGGGTCTGGGCGGGACCGGAGGCGCCGGAACGGGGGGCAGCACCCTCGGCGGCTCTGGATCCGGCGGACTCGTGACAGGAGGCACCGTCGAGCCCGGTGGTGTCGGGGGGACTGGCGGCGGCGCCTCGCCCACCGGAGGTCAGAGCGGGCAAGGCTTGGGCACTGGCGGAAGCAGTCTGAGCGCTGGGGGTGCTGGCGGCAGTGATCCAGGCGCTGGCGGCACGAGCGATAGCGGTGGCACGAGCGCTGGTGGAGCCGCACCGAGCGACGGCGGAGCCGCTGGCGATCCCTCGACAGGCGGGACCCCGTCTGGAGACGCGACCATTGTCCCCGACCCCTCTTGGGCCTGCGGGCTACCTGATGGCGCTCCCCCTCCAACCCTGGGTGAGCCCGTCTTCACCGCGACGATCGAGCTCGGTGAGATCCACGACGTTGGCGAGACACAGTACGGATCCCGCCGCTTCTTGGATATCACGGGCGGTTCTTTCACGGGGGATCGCATCACCGGCACCTTCGTCACCGGTGGGCTCGACTACGAGCTTACCCTCTCGAACGGATCCATCGAGCTCGAGCAGATCAACATCCTGAAGACGGATGACGGCACGCATATCTACGTGCGCACGTGCGGATTCGCTCCTGCGGGAGACGACACCGTACGGATCGTATGGGACTTCGAGGCACCAACCTCGGGCGCGCATGCCTGGCTCAACCAGGGGACCTACGTCGGAACGCGTACGGTCGATGAGGCCTCGGGCACCATGGCCCTCACGGTATATGACGTTTCGGGGGTGACTCCAGCCGAGCCCACGATCCAACTCGAGGACCCCGCTGATAAGCCCGACCAGCCGTGGGACTGCAATCAGGTGTCAGGCTCTGGTGGAGCCGAGGTCTTCAGCGAGATCGTCACGCTTGGCGGAACCATCACCATCAACGGGGCCAAGCGCGGTTCTCGCAACATCATTCCCATCACGGGCGGGACAGTCAGCGGGCGCCTGACGGGCAGGATAGTGCCCGGCGGAGCCGATTACCAGCTGGCGCCTTCGGGCGGAACCAACACTCTCGATGCGCGGTATGCCCTGCAAGCCGACAACGACGAGTACATCGTTGTCAGGAACTGCGGTCCCATGGGGGGGATGGTTCCCTGGTTCGAGGCGCCCGTGGACGGCGAGTTCGCGTTCCTCAACGAGAACACCTATGTGAGCGACAACCCGGCCGGCGCTACGGGCGGGGTTCGTATCACCTTCCGCGAGACCCAGTA
>CAYRKE010000138.1:12945-17951 GCA_964424695.1 uncultured Polyangiaceae bacterium | reverse complement strand
TCTTCAAGTACGCCGGTTCCAAGGAAGCCCTGTACATCCACCTGGTCCAGGATATCCTCGCGGAGCTTGGCGACATTCAGGGATCGCCCGAGATCTATCGCTCTCCAGACCTGTTTCTGCGCCTTGAGGAGCTCTTCGGGGCGTTCATCACCTACGCGGTCCAACAGCCCCTGCGCTACCGCCTCGGGCTCGTAGCTGCCCTCGACTCGGGATCGCTCCAAGCCGAGGTGGACGCTCTGCGGCTGGAGGTGTCTCGCTCCACCCTTGGAGCCATTTTCCAGGGAATCGACTGGGGACTATACCGGCTGCCGCGCAAGGACATCGAGGAGATCTTCCTCTGGCAGCTTCGCGGCAGCCAACCCGGGGTCCTCCAACAGCTGCGCCAGGACTTCCGCATCAAAACCTACGAGGCCTTCATGCGCGGCCGCTTGGCGCTTCTGCGCAAGCTGCTCCGTGGAGGCGTGTATCAACGGAAATCCCGTCCATGAACATAATAGTCTCCTTCGTTCTCGTCTTTGCGGGTCTGCTCCTCGGTCTGGTGGTCCTGGTGCTCGGGTTCAGCATGGCTCGGTTTCTCGCCATGACCCGAAAGACCATCCCGCTGCCCACCAGCGGGACCCTTCGGATGGTGGCGCGCGACGTACCGCTCTCGAGCGAGCCGGTTCCTGCTATGGATGTCTATGCTCCGGCAGAGCTCCACGGCCGCCCCCCGCTGATCCTTTTCGTGCCTGGCGACGGCCCGGACAACGTGATCAGCAGGGCGAAAGAGTGGGGGATCTTCCGTTCCCATGCGGCGCTCGCCACGGACCGTGGCTATGTCGCCGCCGTCGCGAACCATCGATCCTCACGGAACTACAGGGAGAGCGCCCGAATGGTGGAAGACGTCACGAAGGCGCTGGATGTACTGAAGGCTCGTGCGGACGACTTGGGCTTCGACAAAGATCGGGTGGTGGTATGGACCTTCTCGGGCTCCGCTGGTCCAGTGTTGAGCCACTTCCTCCGAGCTCCGTCCCCCAACGTCAGAGCACTGCTGTCCTTCTACGGTCTACTCGATCTCAGCGCGCTTCCTGCCAAGGTTCCTGCCAAGGTTCCTGCCAGCGTCGTGATGGAGTACTCGCTCCCTGAGGTGCTGGAGCACATGGAAGAGATTCCCTGTCCAGTGTACCTCGTCCATGCCCGGCGCGATCACGCGGCAATTACGCGCGGGTTTGTGCGGGTGGTGGGGCTGAAGCGGCCCCTCGCTCTCCGGATCTGTGAGAACGGCAAGCATGGCTTCGAGATTCTGAGCCCTGCCGCAGAGGTCCGTGAAGAGATCGACCGAGCCTATGCCTTCATCGAGGAGGCTCTGCGGCGAAGTCCGGGTCGAAGCGCCCGCGACGGATCCATCAGCCCATGACGAATCGGCACACTTCAGTCGCGAGCCCATTCAGGAACTCCTCGCGGTTCGGAAGCGGCTCTGGGATCTGTGGCGGAGGCGTATTCATGAAAGAGAAGTGACCCGCGCCCTCCACGAGTCGCACCTCGACCGGCACGCGGGCACCGAGCTCCCGTTCGAGGAACTCCGCTTGCGCTGGCGGCGTGATCGGGTCATTCGTTCCGGCCCACGCGAGGATCGGAACGGCAAGTCCGTCGAGCGCATCCGGGGCATGGAAGAACCCCGTTGCTGGCGTCAAGAGTGCCAGCTTCTCGAGCCGCCGGTCGGGGGCAACCGGTAGATGCCGGCCCGAACGCATCCACAGCTGTGCTCCAGCCAGCGCGAGGAGCATGGTGGCTCCAATCGAATGGCCTACACCCACGACCGGGAGGCTCGAACGCGCCACGCGGTCAAGGGCAAGCCTGAGCCTGCGCCCCCGAAGCAGAAGCTCGTGCTCGGTCGGTTCTGGAGACGCCAGTCGCTCGAAGTGCGGGGCAACGACCGTGCATCCGTGCTCGGCCAGATAGGTCAGGAGTGGAAGGTGCCGCTCTGGATCCCCTCCGCCGCCCACGGCAAAGAGTACGGTGCGACCTGGCGCTGCCACGTCGAGCAACGTGACGTCGAACACCTCGATCCCATCATGTAGCGATACCTTGGGCACCCGCTCATGCTGCCATGGGCATGCCCCGCGTGTCCATGCGATGGACCGCGAAGTCTGTCGCGCCCCCAGTGTCGGTTAACGGCAGCATCTCCCCGAGCGAGCGACAGAGCGGGGACGGAAGTCCCGCGTTCGCGTCAGGCAGGGGCCACGCGGCGCATTGGCTCGTCCACATCGAGTGAGCTAGACTGCGCTCCCGATGAGCAAGAGACTCTTGGCTTTGGTTGGGCTGGTGGCGTCGCTGGGCGCGTGCGATTCTGGCGAATCTGCGGACGATGCGCCAGGGGCTTCCGGGCATGCAGGCGCGGCGGCCGCGTCCGCCGGCAGTGGCGGCGGTGACCTGGATGAAGGCGGCCTTGCCGGCGGCGGACAGGGGGGCGCGGATGGCGCCGATGCCGGCGGGGCCGGCTCGGGCAATGCGGTCGCCGAGAATGCCGGCACCGGAGAGTCCAGCACGGACGGTGCGGTGCTCCCGGACGGCACCAACTGCACGCCGGCACCGGCTGACGTCGAGGGCGCCGAGGCGGACTGGAACGAGTTCCTCGAGTGGCAGGCCAGCAACGCCGAAGCGTGTGGCGTCAGCGATACTTGGCCAAGCTATGAGTGTGCCAGCATGATCTACGACCCTCGTCGCATGCCGGATTTCACCGCGTGTCTGATGGCGGACGGGTGCAACACCATATCGGCCGAGGATTCGTGTCTCCTCGATCCTCCGTCGACCTCCGACGACACCGTCGCCGGAGCCCTTGCTGGGCTGCAGCCGTGGCTCGATGACGTGTGCTTCCCCAAGTCCGAGGAGTGCGGTTTCTCGGATGATCACTGCGGCATTGTGGCAATGCAGGTGGTGCGGCCTGAGGTTCGCTGCGCCATGGTCGAGTGCATCGGTCGTCCGTGCGTCGAATTCGACGCATGCTTGGCTAGCTTCATGGCGCCATTCGCGCCGTGTTCCGACTAGCGCTCACGAGTCGCCCGATCCCCTGAGGCAGGGTTTGGGGCAACGAAGCGGCTTGCTCAGGCTCAGTACCAAGCTATGAGGACGTTCTTCTTCGGTGACTGTAGACGTCGCGGTTTGCGCGGGAACCAGCATGGTGCGGCGAAGGAAGGGCGACGCCACGGTCGGATACTGCGGGGCGTCTGGCTTCTGGCATGGCTGGGTTGCTGTACGAGCCAGCAGCCCAGTGAGGGTCGCGCTGTTCCTTTGGCGCCGGCGACGTCGAGCCGACTCCCAGCTTCCCCTCCGGCGTTGGCCCGACCAAGCGGGGATCCCGCTTCGTCCGGCACCCCTGACGGCACTGCCACTCCTGGCACCAGCCGCCCGCTCGACGTGGAGGCCGTTGAGCGCCTGGTTGCTGATGCTCGGGCGAACCGGTCTGACGCTCTTGTTCTCGTCAAGGACGGGAGTCTCGTTGGAGAGTGGTACTTCACCGACGCGCGGAGCCCCATCGAAACGATGTCGGTCACCAAGGCGGTGTTGAGCTTGGCGGTGGGTACCCTGGTGGACAGCGGGAAGCTCGGCCTGGATGTCCCGATCTCCGCGCTGTACCCCCAGTGGCGTGGAGGGGAGAAACGAGCCATCACTCTTCGCCACTTGCTGACTCACACATCGGGTCTCGACGAAGGCAAGAGCACTGCCGAGATCTACCGCCAACGGGATTTTGTCAAGGTTACCCTTGGTTCTGCTCTGGCGCACGCACCGGGAACGCACTACCGCTACTCCAACCGCGGAGCGAATCTCGTCAGTGGCATCGTGGCTCGGGTCTCAAGGATGCCAGCGGATCGCTACGTCGATGGCGCCATCCTCGAGCCGCTCGGCATCCGCTCCTACGGCTGGGCGCATGATCTCGCGGGAAACGCCCACGGGATGGCCGGGCTACGGCTGCAGCCGCGTGACTTGGCTCGCATCGGCGAGCTGGTGCTGGACCGGGGCGTTCATGGCGGGCGTCGGATCGTCAGTGAGGGATGGATCGCTGCCATGGCTCAGCCAGGCCCAGTGCAGCCCGCCAACAAGCGGCTCGGGCTCTTCTGGTGGCTCAGCACCGAGTGGGCCCGCGTCACCATCGACGATGAGGTGCTGACTCAATGGCGCGACGCGGGCGTCGACGAGGCATTCATCGCGGACGTGTCTCCGCTCGCCCACCGGCGCTTCGATTCGGTGCCGGCATTCGTCGCCGCGCTGCGTGCACACTTTGGAGACGTCAAGCTCGAACGTTGGAACGAAGCGACGTGGCAGCGTGGCCTTCCCGATGGGCACTTCGAGTTTGGACCCGTCAATGGGCTGTACGCGACGGGTACTATGGGGCAGCACCTCGTCGTACTGCCGCGCGATCGTCTCGTGGCGGTACGCATGCGTCGCGCGCCCAGCAAACGGGCGGAGTGGACCGATCCAGAGCTAGCCTTCCCGGATTTCGTCGAGCGGGTCCAAGGTCTGGTTCGGGCGCCCCAGTAAGCCTATTCTTCAGTGTCCTCCAGCAGCGGATTGGACACCGGCGTGTCGGGACGAATCGTAAAGGTCGAGGTCTCGCCATGCGTCGCGCGAAACGCGACTTCAGTCACGAGCGCCACGCGAGTGTCGCCTACCACGATCTCCATGTGAATCAGCCCCTCCTTCCCTTCGTTGTCCTCGCCCCAGATCTCGATCTCCGAGCTGGTCTCGCCTGGCTCCAGACGTTCGGGCTCGTCGGTCTTGAAGCTGCGGTCGCTGCGGAGCGATGTCCACCGGACATTCTCGATGACGGCCTCGGGCAGCTCGTTCTCGATCTGGATTTTGGTGGGGGAGCAGCCTGTCGCTGCGACGAGCCACACCAGCGTCGAGGCGAGCAGCACGGGTCGAATTGCATACCTCCGGCAACCGACAGACTATGGCGCACCCGAGTCCGCGAAGCAACGACAGCGCCACCCACTTGTTTCAGGCCGGTCTTGTTTCAGGCCGGTCTT
>CAYRKE010000138.1:0-12845 GCA_964424695.1 uncultured Polyangiaceae bacterium | reverse complement strand
CTTGTTTCAGGCCGGTCTTGTTTCAGGCCGGTCTTCACGCCTGCCGGCCAGCGCTCGTGCTATCGTCCGCTGAGATGAGTCGAGCGAGCGTCCTGACATGCGCTGCGCGGGAACAGGGAGAGCCAGATGGCTCACAACCCCTCGGTGCGCGGGTCATCCGCCGCTACGAACCCACGCCTGGATCCGCCCGAGCGTCTCCTGTTCGAAGTGATGCACGTGGTTTTCGATTTCTGCCTGCTCAATGGGCTGCCCGAGGATACTCGCCCGGACTTCGGCACGCCGCTGGTAGTATGCGCGCTCGAGATCGCGCCACCGCCGCAGGCTCTCGACGGTCTCTTCTTCGCCGTTGCGCGTCGCCCGCGCCACCTCGGTCCGGAAGCGCTCGATCTCCCAGCGCTGGGGCTGTGATGCTTCTTCCGGGAATACCTGTTCAGCGTTGAGGAAATAGGTGGATACGAGCGGAGCGGGCATCAGCTGGTTCACGGTGCCGCAGTGAGAACACGGGATCGCTTCAGCGCGATAGGGCACCCGAAGCTGCATCGGCGCGCCGCAGTTGGAGCAGGGGTGCGTTCTTGCCATGGCGGTGGCGGCTCGCGGCCACATAGCTCGAAGCACGTCGCCTTCCTTCTTTGCCTTGAACAGCGACCAACGCGACTCGATGGCGAAGCGCACATCGTCCCGGCGATCGAGCCCAGCGTCCCAGAACGTGCCCTTGAGCGTGAGTCTTTCGTCAAGCGCCTTGAACATCGGCTCGATCTGTTCACCCCAAACGGAGTCGAGCTTGTCGGTGAGCTTCTGGATCTGGACGTCGAGGGCACCGAGCGCGGCTCGTACCGGGTAGAGCTCGTCCGGACGTTGCGACGCGAGCGCGTTGATTCCCGCGTCGGCCTCGGCGATCAGCTCCTCGAGGCGTCCGGTGAGTTTGGCGAGGAATGCCTCGAAGCGGGCGACCAAGGCGGCTTGTTCCGTAATCATCCAGCAAGACTCCCACCGCAGTATCGGCACTTGAAGTCGCCCGCTCGCTCCTGCACGGAGCCGCAAGCGGGGCACTTGAGGGTATGTTGGTGTTTCGTGGCGCGCCCCTCGTGCTGGGTGACGCTGCTGGCGTTAGCGAAAAGGCCGCCAAGCCCAAGCCCGACCGAGGCACTGGGAGCACCGAGCGCTGCACTCGGTGGAGCACCGGGGCGCTCCACGGTCGTCAGGGTGGACACCTCTTGCTCGAGCCAGGCGCGCTCAGTGCCCGGCGGCACGGCAGCCATGGCCGACCTTGCCCACGCCGCAAGCCCACCAAGAACGGCCGCCAGCTCGTCGGGTGCGATGGGGCGCAGTTCGGGCCCCGACGGCGGCGCTAGCTGGTAGGCCGTACACGTCGCGCGCCAAGCGTCGCATAGGCCGGACGTCGCCGTCCCCCGAATCCGCGTGGAATGCTGGCGCACTTGCTCCAGGATGTAGGCAGCCCGTGGATCCATCGCTCGCGTCCTCTAGGCTCAGAAAGAGATGTCGGACGCCACGTTCGGCTGCGGACCCGCGTACGCCTTCTGGTAGTGCTCGACCTTCGCTGTGTACTGATTCATTAGGTTCATGTCGGCAGTCATTTGGCTGAACCACCAGCTGCTGATGTTGCAGTAGTCCATCATCGACACGCCGAACTTCTTGGTCAGCATTTCGTTCGAATCGAGCCCGGCGTCGCTCCACCCCGCAATCGCGCCGGCCATTTCGCAGAAGCGCTCGAACGGAACCGGCTCGGCTCCCGCGGCGGCCGTACCGTCGAAACCGGTTGCCGCCGCCGCTTGAGCAGCTGCACCGTACTGACCCGTTCCGAGCTTCATGTAGACATCGGTGAAGCGGCTGGCCACGGCTCCCGTCTTGTCGTTCTGCATACGTTCCGCCCAGGTGCGACTCGCTGCGAGCCACGTGGCCATGTCGACGCGGTGATTGGCGAGCGCTGTCACGAACTCCGCCTCACTGATGCTGGCGGCCTTCGCGCTCATTTCCGCGTAGAGCTCCAGCGACACTCCGTTTACCGGCTCGAGCAGCCCTGGGCTGGCCGAGAGCGTCTGCGCGTGTTGCGCGGTCTGCAGATTCCGGCTTGCCTTCAGAATAGCAGCGTTGACCCGGTCACCCTCCAGGACGCGCTGGTCTAGGAGCCAGCCAATGTTGGGCGCAGCGAAGTACTTGATGATGGTGTTTCGTACTCGCATGAATTGGCCTACGCTGACGTACCCGAAACCGAGCAGGCGCTGCTCGGCCGCCAGTGGATCGCCCTGAGCCGTCTGGTTGAACGCCATCTCGTGCATCATGAACTCCTCGAGAATGGTGGCCGGGTTCCGTAGCGGTCCCCAGTCGTCCCGCCAGAGTGACGGCAGAACCTGGTACAGGTGCCGGTCGTGCCAGGCCAGGTTGCCTCCGCTATCCACGAGATCCGCTCCGTCAGACTCCTTCACGATGCGCTCCTCGGGGCGGCGGCGCCCCATGTTGGCCAGGATCTCCCACTCGCGATCACTGCCGATGGGACGCGGAGGGGCCGGCAGGCGGGGCACCGCGAACGTTACCGCGGGGCTGAAGCCCTGGATGTCGAGCGGCATGTTCCACGGGAGCGTCATCCAGGGGCTCCCCGGATCGACACAGAGCTCCTGCACCTTGGGCAAGAGTCCAGAGCCGTCCTTTCCAGCCCAGAACTCGTATCCGAGGCAGTAGTGCTCACCAATCTCGTACCAGGATCCGTAGGTGTGCTGCAGGGCTTTTGCTGCGGCCATGATGTAGTGCCAGGCCTCGCCGTCGCCAATGAGACGCAACGCGAAGGCCCAGTTCGCCAGCGCAACCGCGCGACCCGCGTCCCACGCGACCAGGGTTTTGTCCGTGACAATGCGGCGGTACTTGACCAACCACTCCGCCTGGAAGCTCTCTGCTCGGAACTGTGCATCGTGTCCTTGAGCCATGAGGAACTGATCGTGACGGCTTGCGAGCGCAAGGACTTCCGCGCGGTGCCCAACGGAGAACAACCACCCGAGCGTCTCCCGCGCCTGCTCGGTCGTCGAGACGCCCCAATCACCCAGACACTCCCTCACGCGCTGCAGCTCATCGGCGCTACCCGTCTCCAAGCCCCCGAGTCGATCGAGTCGGAACCCGTTACGATGCTGAAGCACTCCGCCGCAGGCAAGTCCCCAAATCATGGCGTTCGTCATGCCGTCAACGCTAACGCGAAGCGGACCGAGAAGCGACGAAAAGACGCGTGGCACCGAGGTGGCTCCCACCTTGCCAGTAGTCCGGACATGGCCAGAGCCTACACCGCCGGTGACAGCGCTACCGATTCGACGGAGACTGGCCGTCTCTGGGGCGATGCCTCATGGAGGAACGAGCTGGGGAGACTCTCCGCGCCACTAGCTCGCGATCAAGCAATGGGGGCTGATCATCTGGGGAGCTAGCTCTCTTCGTAGCCAGGCGCGCAGATCTCGAAGTACTCGGCGTTCGAGCGTGCGCACTCGCGTTCGAGAGATCCCCAAGGCGTCCGCGACATCGCTCTGCGAGAGCTCCTCGACAAAGCGCAGCTCCGTGAAACGGCGCGTCAGGGGATCGAGGGTCTGAAGGAAGCGGAGCGTCGCCGCGCGTTTGCGGGTCCAGTCGAGTGCTGCCTCGGCGCCGATGGACTCGCCGTCTGCTTCCTGGATCTGATCAGGACCCATGGTCGCGCTCGGCCGCCTTGCGGCCACTTCCAGCGCCTCCGAGCTCGGCACCTCGTGACGTCCAGCGCGCAGCTGGTCGATGCGCACGTTGCGCGCGATCCGAGCGAGCAGGGAGCGAAATGGCCGAACCCCATCGTAGCTATGCCGAACCTTGGGCGAGAGTGCTCTCAGGAACACCTCCTGGACAGCGTCTTGCAGCGCCGCGCCGTCCCTGAGCCCGCCAACGCGATTCGTCCCCACGACACCGAGCGTGAATCCCATGGTCAACCAGCGCCGCACGTGGCCGACGTAGTACTCATAGACGAGCTCGAGCGCGTCCGGCTCGCCGGAACGGAAGCGCGCCAGGAACTCACCGTAGTGCTCGCCCGCTACTGGTAGGGGCGGAGCGCTCTCCCGCGGATCGCGGGTGTTTTTGGGAGGAGTGACGAAGAGCGGTGCGGCGGAAAGCGAAGAAGTAGTCGCGTCGGGTTGAAGCGTCATATCAGCGTTCAGAGCAGGAAGCGTGCCGGCGCGAGGTAGGTCAGGCCAGCTCCAGCGCGAACACGAGGTTTCTTCCACGCCCGAGGGGGCTCGCTCGAGGGGCGAGCGGGGAGACGACGTGGCAATGCCGCGAGACGCCTTGGCGTGCTGCGGGGTTTGCCAGTCTCGTCGGGCAGGTGGCGCGCTTCCCACGGGGGGTACTGGGGCAACTCCCCTCGATGCGAGTCGTCGTGCGCTAGTGTCCGCGCGCTGTCCACCCGAGTGTCCGCGCCGGACATCTTCCCGGACACTCCAATGCTTCTTGGGAATCGGCCACGCATCCGATCCCGAGTCGGTGTTGGGGCACATCCCGCGACACACGAGCACGGCGGGGTGAGCTGCGAGCCACCGCGCGGCTGGCACTCGCCCCGCACCACACCGCTTCCTTGCCCCATTTCTCGGGGAAATGCCTTGGGGGCGGCTCGCGAGAGTCGACCCGCGCGGGCGCCCTGGGCGTGGACGGCAGAGAGGACCGCGGGGTATAAAATCCAGGATAATGCCGGTTCGGAACGCCTTCGAATCCACTGCTCCAGCGGTCAAGACGGGTACCAGCGCAGGTGACCCCACCGAGCTGACGCTGATGTGGGCGTTCCCCGTTCCCGCGACGCTGCTCACGCGCGCCAGTGCCAGACCCTTGATACTCGGCCGCGGGGAAGACTGCGATGCGATTTTGCAGGGTGCTGAGACGTCGCGCCACCACGCCGAGCTCTCTCTCCTCGGCTCCCTTTGGGTGCTCCGAGATCTCGGCAGCACCAATGGCTGCTACGTGAACGGAACGCGGGTCGAGCAGGCGCCTCTGTCGGTCGGCGACGTCGTTCGACTGGGGGAGTGGCTCGGGATCGTCAGAAACACGTCCCTGGCCACCCCCGCCGAGGAACTACGGTTTTCGCAGCTCGCGCCACGCCTCTATGGGGGGGCCCGGCTAAAGGCGGCCTTGGGTCCCGTCCGCCGCGTGGCCAAGGGCATGGCCCGCATCGTCATCGAGGGCGAGACGGGCACCGGCAAGGAGCAGGTCGCGCGGGCCATCCATTACTGGAGTGGGCGCCCAGGGAAGTTCTTGGGCATCAATTGCGCGGCGCTCTCCACTGGCATCGTCGAAGCCGAGCTCTTCGGGCACCGGAAAGGAGCATTCACCGGAGCCGATCGGGCCAGCCTCGGCTATTTCCGTGCTGCGGATGGCGGTACACTGCTGCTCGACGAGATCACCGAGATGCCGCTCCATGTTCAATCCAAGCTGCTGCGTGCACTCGAGGAACGCGCCGTGGTGCCGCTTGGCGAATCCACGCCGATTCCAGTCGATGTCCGAGTACTGGCGGCTTCGCAGGAACCTCTGGAAGCCGCGGTCGCCGACAAACGGTTTCGCGCCGATCTGTGCGCGCGGCTCTCGGGGCTTACGGTCGTTCTTCCGCCGCTTCGAGAGCGGACCGAGGACGTGCCGAGTCTGTTTGCCACGGCCCTCGAGCGGCACCTCAAGCGGCCCGCGCCGGCGGTACAGGCCACCATGGTTGAGCAGCTGTGCCTTCACGATTGGGCATTCAATGTTCGTGAACTCGATCAACTGGCGGGTATCGTCGCCGAGCTCCACGGTGATGAGCCGGTGCTGCGTTCATCGCACTTGACGGGCTGTCTTCGGCGCGTAACGCCGGCGGGGGCGAGTCGGCACTCTGGCGCCGGAGCAGGAACCGAACCAGATGAGCCGCGCGGGCGCGCGGGCTTCGGTCCGCGCGAAGAGGATAAGGAGTCTGACGAGGAGCGTCGTGTGCGCGAGCTATTGGCCCTGAAGGGAGCCCTCGAGCGGTCCGAAGGGAATCTCGCGCGGGCTGCCGGGGCCTTGGGGATCTCTCGGCAGAAAGCGTACCGGTTGCTCGAACGTCTACCCGCAGACGAGATGGACGCGGCGCTTCGGCGCGGAGCCTTCGCCAGCAAGAAGCAGAGGGCCAAGTGACCGGTTCGCAGGCTGCACGCAAGGATCGCACTGGCGAACAGGTCGGCAAGTATCGTCTGGTGCGCAGGATTGGCGAGGGGGGCATGGGCGAGGTCTACGAGGCCCGCCACACGCTCGTTGGAAGACGTGAGGCCATCAAGCTGCTTCGGACTGAGTATGCCAGCAACGAGCAGCTCTATGCCCGGTTCCAGCAGGAGGCGATGATCGCGGGCGCCCTCGAGAGCCAGCACATCGTGCCGGTGAGGGATCTCGGCTGTGCTTCGGACGGCACTCCGTACATGGTGATGGATCTGCTCGACGGGCAGAGCCTTGCGGGCCTGCTCGCGACGCACGGCCCCTTCGAGTTAGGCCACGCCCTCGACATCATCCACCAAGCCTGTAGTGGAGTGGTCACGGCGCACGCCAAGGACGTCATTCATCGCGACCTGAAGCCGGACAACATGTTCGTCTGTCTCCAGGAAGATGGGACGGAGCTCGTCCGCATCTTGGACTTCGGCATCGCGAAGCTCGACCGCGCGGACTCCGAAGTTCCCAGGACGCTGACGGGCAGCACGCAAGGGACCCTCTACTACATGTCCCCCGAGCAGGCTCAAGGCTCCAAGACGATCGACAAGCGCACCGACGTGTACGCGCTTGGCGTGATTCTCTACGAGCTGCTCAGCGGCGAGCGGCCTTATGGTGGCGACTCGTACAACGCGATTCTGTATCAGATCATCACCCAGGAGCCGAAACCGCTTCGGGACCTCTGTCCCGAGCTTCCCGACGAGGTGGTGACTATCGTGGAGAAGGCCATGGCGCGGGCGCCCGAAGACCGGTTCCAGTCGGTTACCGAACTCGATGCCGCACTGGCCCCCTTCCGAAGAAGGAGCGAAGCGCCTCAGCCTGCAGCGGTCGTCCTGCGTCCGGCCAGCGCTCCCCTGCGAGCCGAACAGAGGACCCTCGCGTCCGCCGAGGACATGGCAGAGCCCACCTTGCACGGCTCGGGCGACGGCGTGAACGGCAACAGTTCGGACAACGCGGCTGGACCAGGATCCGTGACAACGCCGAGCCCGGCGCCAACTCGCCGTAACCGATGGATCGGATCTGGGGCGGCGATTCTGATCGCGGGCGCACTCGCGACGCTGCTCTGGCGCAGCACGACCGAGGCGCCGCCGCCCGTAGTCCGTGATGCTCCGGCTTCGGTCGAGGATTCGGCGCATCGCGCCTCCATGGGTTCCCCAGGCGTCGTGAAGGCGCAGCCGCACGACTCGGGATCGGGGGAGCCGGCGGTGCCGACTGCCATCGGTCGTCGTGAAGGCGCCGCAGAGAGCGCAACCGTCCCGTCGCTCATCGCCGAAGACGCGCAGTCTCATCCTTCCGATTCGGGCCCATCGGCGCGGGCACGAGCCTCCTCAACGATGGAGTCCCCCCGTGGACACGTCAGAAAGCCTGCTCAAGCTCCTCGGTTGCCCGGTGACGCGAGCGCGGCGACGCCGTCAGAGCCAGGGGCTGCGGACCACGGCGCCCCGGACACGGTGTCCAGTGTTCCTCAGCGGTTCCGGCCACTGCCCCGAGGGGTACCGTCGAAGCTGTAGCTGATTCCGCCACCCACGCCGACGCGAGCTCGGCGTCCTCGACAGCAGTCGCGGACCGATACACGATGGGCCATGCTCGTTCGGATGGTCGCTTGCACGCTCGCGCTGGCTTGCTGCGCGTTGTCCCACCACGGTCTGGCTGCCGAGCGTGTTCCGGCGGCCGAGGCCGCACGAGCTCGAGGCAAGCAGCTCTATGAGAAGTACGCGTTCGACGACGCCGTGCGGGAGTTCAGCGCGGCCTATGCTCTCTCGTCGGACCCGGAGCTGCTGTACGAGCTCGGCATGGCCCACGCTGCGTCCGGCAACTCCGTGGAGGCTGCGACCTCCCTGCGGCGCTACTTGGTTGAAGGCGCGGCGACCATCGGACCGGAGCGCAGGCGCAGCGTGCAGGGCACGATCGAGGATCTGCAGCTGATCATCGCTACTCTCGTGATTCAAGCGCGGCCGGCCGCGGCTCGGGTGACTCTGGATGGGAGAGAGCTCGACGCGGCGGTGCGTGGCATGCCTGTCGAGGTGCGGGCTGGAACCCATGTGGTGGCGGCGACGCTCGAGGGCCATCGCGCCGCGGAGCAAGTGGTCAGCGTCAGGGGCAAGGCGCAGGAGGTCGTTACCTTGCACCTCGAACCCGCGCCTTCGCCCATCCCCAATGCCCAGCTCATCGTCGATTGTCCCCTGCCGGGCGTTGCGGTGAGCCTCGACGGCACTTGGGCGGCGACGACGCCCGTGCCGGCGCCGTTGTTGGTCAAGGCAGGGGCACATCGATTGCGACTCGCGAGATCTGGATATAGCGCTAGCGAGTCAGAACTGAGGGTCGAGGCAGGCAAGGTGGCAAGGGTAGCCTGCCGGCTCGAGCCCACCGAGCCCTTGAGGAGTCCGGGGCGCATTCAGCTCGAGGTGTCCGAACCCAACGCCCTGATCTTGGTGGATGGGCGTCCCTCCACGGCGGACGCACGGGTGCCCGAAGGGCTGCACTCGGTCGAGGTCAAGCACTACGGCTTTGCGCCCTGGAAACGAGACTTGTTCGCGAATGCCGACACCGTGATCAAGGTTGGTGTCGAGCTCGTTCCCTCGCCAGCGTACCTGCGCGACTACGAGAGCCGTGCCGGAGTCCAGCGAACCTGGTCCTATGTGTTGGGCGGAAGCGGGGTCGCGGCGCTCGGCGTGGCGATCGGTCTCGGTGTGTGGAACGCCGGTCGAAACGCCGACTGGGAGGACAAGCGCTCGGCCCTCGAGGCAGACTATGCGAGCGGGGATTTCGACTCAGCCGACCTCGAGCGCCGGCGCGACGACGCCAACGCCCTTCGCGATTCCATCGACAACGTGGATCTGGTGACCACGGGATTTGCCGTGGCGGGAGGTTTGCTGACCGGTGCCGGAGCAGTCCTGTTTCTGTGGGGTGAGGAGCCCGACCGGTACCGCGGACTGTCCGGGCGCGTCCAAGTGACAGGCGATCGAGTGAGCGCGACTCTTGCTTGGTGACAGCGACATGATGGCTCTGACACGTGGCTCGACTGGTTATGGACGGGGTGCCTCGGCCGTAACGTTCGCGGTGTGGCTCGCCTGTGGGTGTTCTCAGGGGGAATACCTCTACGAGCGGCCCCCCGAGCGATTCCCTGCTTGCCCCAGGAGCGCGGACGCCGCCTTCCCCGAGTCTTTGGTAGCAGCGAAAGATTCGCTCGTTGCGTTTTGGACCTTCGACAAGGGGGCCGCGTCCACCGTCGGCCCATGGCCAGATGACACGGATCGGGGCTATTCCTTGGTCGGCGAAGAGGGCTTGGAAAGCGCACGTACCGTCTCGACCGCTCCAGAGACGCGCGCGGGCGTGGACGGAAGCGCGCTTCGGTTCGAGGGTGATGCCGCGGTTTCGATTGCCCCGCAGGTCGATCTAGCATCGCTCTTCGCGAGCAGCTTCACGCTTGCGGCGTGGATCGCGTTCGACCCGAAGGCTCTGGCGGATCCGGCGGCTCGGGCCGGCAAGGACTGGACGATCCTGTCGACCTTCGGCGAAGCGTGCGAAGGAGCCGAGCTCTTCGTTCACTGGGGTGACAGCGGGCGGGAGGGCGATTTGGTGTTTCGCGTCCGCGTTTACGTGGAAGACTTGGCCTTCCCCTCCGAGTCGCGCTGTGTCGAGAAGGACGTGTCGGTTCCGCTGCAACAGGATGCGGCGTTTTCCTGGAGCCACGTCGCCGCGTCGTACGATGCGCCGTCCGGGGGCGGAGAGGCCGAACTCGCGCTTTACCTGGGCGCCGAATGCGATGCGTCCAGCGTGTCGAGCGTCGTTTCCCCCGCGTCGCTCCGCGGACGACCCACGGCTCAGTCGTTTCGCGTGGGGGCGCGCCGTGATGACCAGGACAGCCAGGCGGGGTTCGTTGGCCTCATTGATGATATTGCGGTTTTTGGCCGCGCGCTTCCCGCCGCGGAGATCTCCGCCTTCGTGCAGGACAAGTGCAGCGTTCGCGGACCGAGTGGGTGTCGGTGGTCCACGTGGAGTTCCGCCGACATTTGGGGGTTCGGGGAGAGCTCTGCCCGCTGGGCTCCCGATTCGAAGCTGTCCCGCGTGGCGGTCTCGATCCAGGATGCCTCACAGGGGCAGGCAGGCGTTGCTGCGCGCCTCTCCGGGACCGACGGATCCGGTCGGGACCTGAGCAACTACGCTACCGCCCACCTTACGGCCTCGCTTCCAGCCAACCAACAGGTCCTTGTGTTTCTCTATCTCGACAAGTATGGGAGCTACTGCGGCTGGTCCCTCCTCGGCGGCGGAGAAGGAACCGCACAGCAAGAATACGAGCTCGATCTGGCGCATCCGAGTTTCTGTGACTCCTCGGTGGGCGCCTGTGAGCTCAACCTCGAGCATGTCGTTGGGGTGCGCGTGGCCAGTGAGCTTGCCAAGAATCAGGGCGAGTTCGAGCTTGCCGTCGCAGGGCTGGAATTCGCCCGCGCCGAGAGTTCTGGCATCGAGGTTGGCAACTACTCGGGCGTGCTGGACCTCCGTCGCAACTTGTGTTGGCACCCCAAGGCGTACGAACCGGGCGCAACTGCTGGTTGGGCTGGCGACTCGACCGATGGCACCCTGCGCGCGCACATCCAGGGGGGGACCGGGACGGGCTCCAGTCTTGCGGCCACCTTCCCGAGCGGCTCGCTCAATGTCTCAGCCTGGTGCGGCGTGCGGCTCGAGGTCCGTCTCCCTTCGGATGTACCGACGTTCGTCCTGAACGACGCCAACGGCATGTGGCGCTCCTGGGACGCCGACTTGGTCGAAGACGGCGTTTTCGACGTCAGGTTCGCTGACGCCTGCACGGACCCGTTCAACGCGGGGGCCGACGTGGACGAGCGCGACTACGTGAAGCTGCCCCCGTTCGACCCAACTCGCATCGCCTCGCTCGCCGTCCAGAAGTACTGGTACGATGAAGTCGACAGCGTGATGGAGCTCGACAGCATCGAACCCTTGAGCGATTGCGAGGTCGACGCTGACAGTACCTGGCTCAGTGCCAGGTGCCCCGAATGAGCACCGCGGCCAGCCTGCCGGTGGTTCGTCGCCCCACCCTCCGGGGCGGCCGCGCAAAACCGGCATCAACCCACGCAGTGCCAGCATTCTCTCTGACCCATCCGGCGCGGTACCTCGAATAGGGATCAGAAGCTCGGCAGTGACGAGCCCAGTCTCGTGTCATTCCGTCGCGTCAGTCTGGCTGACGCACCGCCAAGGCTCTGCCGTCCGATGGAGGGCGGCGCGGAGTCTCGCGCGACGGGTCACCCGCTGGGCGGGTCAACGCCGTGCACAGGAAGGAGCCCTTATCATGATCGCTCAACACCGTCGCATCTATGTTGGCGCGCCTCTCTTGATACTCTGTGCAGCCTCGGGTTGTGGAAGCGGTGACTCTGGAGGTATAGCGTCCACCGGAGGTTCTAACGGATACTCGGCTCCTGCATCGGGTGGGTTTGGCTCATCTCAACCAGGTGTGGCTCATACGGGCGGCGAAACCTCCACGCAAGATCCCACCGGTGGCGGAGGGAGCGGCGTGGGGGGAGCCTCGGGAAACCCCAGTGTTAGCGCCCCGGCAGTGCTGCTCGATGACTTCGAAGACGGGGATCAAACATCGCTGCTCCCTGGTTCATGGTACACATTCGACGACGTGGCGGACGGTGGAGCCTCCGTCCTGACTATCGCCAGAAATGATCTCGGCGAAATGGTCATGGCGGGCGAGGGGTGCGAGTCACAACGCAGCCTGTCCATTGATTTCAGCCTCGACGAGGGAACCCTCACTTTCAATCCCTACGTTGGCTTTGGGGTGATTCTCGGGGAGGCCGCGACCCCCTTCGACCTCAGTCCGTACAGCGGGATCACCTACCGCTACCGAGGGTCGGCGCACACGCTCCGCGTGGAGACCTTCGAAGTGACGGACTTCGACGTCTTCGGCACGCCCATCCCTGAGAGCGCCAACTGGTCCGTGGCCACCGTGGCGTTCTCGGAGTTTCAGCAGGCTGGTTGGGGCACGGAAGTCCCGCTCAATCTGAGCAACGTCGGTGCTATCAGCATCCAGATCCAGACCGCCACGGGGACGGCCGGATCCCTCGCGATCGACACGATTGGGTTTACCGCCGCAGGCGGCTGACGCGGTGAGCGAGCGTCCCGCCAGTACCCTCAGGTGCTCTCATGACTGCGTGCTCGATGACGGGGGGAGCGCGGCCTAGCAGGTTGGCGGACCAAGCCGCACATCTCGAGCGCGCGGCTGCACCTCGCGCTGCACCGCCGAGGCAATCTCAGCTCCCCTGCTCAATCGATCGTGCGACCCCGAGCAGCGACTGGAGGGCGAAGGGAACGGCCTGTGCTCCCGCCAGCTCGGTCAGGGTGAGAGCGATGGCCTCGGCACTGGCGTCCTTGGGGATCCCGACCATCGCCCAGTGCGCGTCGGGGCCATGACGCAGGTCTCGACCCAGCTCGACGCTCAGCGTACGGCTAGGGAATAGGACGACGCGGGTTGCGACCGGTCTAAGTACATCGAGCGCTCGAGCCGCAAACGCCAAACGATCGAAGACCTGTCCGGGGCTGCGGTCGTGCCTCCGGATCGCGGACACCTCTCGATAGACGAAAGGACTGAGCTCTGCATCTAGATCCGCCATCCAGCT
>CAYRKE010000137.1:13483-19960 GCA_964424695.1 uncultured Polyangiaceae bacterium | reverse complement strand
CATCAGTCCCGCCACCATCAGTCCCGCCAGCACCAGCCTCGCCAGCGTCAGTCCTGCCAGCACCTCCAGCGTTGTCGGATCCAGACTGCAAATCGTCGGTGTCCTGCAGTGAACAGCTAACAGACGGCGACACAAGCAGAAGCAATGCCAGTCGACCCGACAAGCCGGCAACGATTCCGTTCTGGAGAGGCCTGCGTGGGAATAGGCGGCGCATCGTCATCATGTACTCCGGTGATATCGATCAGTGAAGGGATGTGCCCACGGTGGCCTCGGACAGAAGGTGAGTTGCGAACTCCGGCCACGTCCGCTCCTGCCCCCGACTGATGGGCAAGACACAAGGGCTGAATGCAAGTAACACAGGCTGCAAGATTAGGCCACACTTGGCAAGCGGATGCGAACACCTTCGGAGTCGAGTTTGCGCCGCGGTGTGGTGCCATGTATCCAGTGCCGCCTAGTGCAGTGCCGTAGATCGATTGCAGGGCATGCGTTCATCAGAAGCGCCGCGACCGCTGTGGATTCCCGCCCGAGCGTCGGCTCGACTTCCTCGGGACCCTGAGGAAGCGTTCACGATTCCAGTCTAAGGAGGGCTCGGTTTTCTCGAGATATCATCGTCAGATCCTGAGTGATGCGGCCCTTGGTTCAGGCCCATCTGTTCAAGTCAACGGGCCAACATTGGAGACAGTTCCATGTGGGCCAACAAGCTCCTCACCTGACACCGTGTGCGTCGCAGGCGGACCGGAAGCTCGTCGCGTTTTTTGTGGGGATCCGCCTGCCACCAGGCGAGCGTGGGAGCGCCACGACTCCAAACGGGCGGGAGCGAGGTGCCCAGCGAATCGCTATGGAAAGAGCGTAGCGGTCCGCCTTGGGAAGACACCTCCGTTCCGCCCCGATGTGCGCAATGCTCCTCCAGATCGAAGCATCTACTCCTCCAGATCGAAGCATCTGCTCCTCCGGATCGAAAAAGGCAGCTTGTCGGGGACACACCAAAGGGGCTACATTCACCCAATCTCTCAGCTCGCCATGACCACTATCTCATTTCCCTGGCTGCGCGCGGTTTGGTGTTCGAGTCTTACCCTGATCGCCACCGGCGCGTTTGCCCAGTCAGCCCAAGACGCCGTCCCTACCGATGGGGCTAGCTCTCCGACAGCCGCTACCTCGGCAACGAGGGATGCTCCCCTGCCAACCAGAGAGCAGTGCTTCGAGTCTCACCGCGGCGCGCAGCAGTTGCGAAACGAAGGCAGGCTAGTCGAGGCGCGCGAGCGAGCCCGCACCTGCACCAGCCTGGCGTGTCCCGGACTGCTCATCACCGACTGCGCAGCCTGGCTTGCCGATTTGGACGAACGCATTCCATCGGTAGTGTTTGAGGTGCGTGTAGACGGTGAGCCAAACACCACTGCCTTGATCACGGCCGACGGCGCCAGCGTGACCGAATGGACCCGGGGGGAGGCCCTCCGGATGAACCCGGGAGAGCACGAGTTTCGCGTGGAGCTCTATCCGCACGAGCCCATCGTTCGAAAGCTTCTGTTAGCAGAGGGCATGCGCTACCGGGTCGTCCCCATCGAATTCAAGTCGGAGGGCTCGAACGCCTCATCGGAGACGCCCCGTCCCGTGCGGCGCGAACCGGCGCCGCTCCTGCCGCCGCCTGCTTCGCCAACGCCGAGCCCGGAGCGCCCAACGCCAGTCGTCGTCTATCCCTTGTTGGGCCTTGGCGTGGTGGGAATTGGAGGGTTTGCGGTCTTCGGTATCCTCGGAAACAAGGAGAAGAGTGACCTGGAAGAGACCTGCGAGCCCAACTGCTCCGATAGTGAGGTCGAGCCGATGAACAGGAACTACCTGATCAGCGATATCTCGCTCGGGATTGGGGCGGCCTCACTCGTCACGGCGGGCATCATCTATCTAGCAAGGCCCGAGAAGCCGGTGAGTGCCACTGTGGGGTTCACGCCCCTTCCGGGTGGAGGCGCGACCTTCGCCGCCTACCGCTTCTGAGAACGAGCTCATCCGCATGCGAAATGGAGCCGGTCGGCAACCCATCTCGAGGTAGCTGCCACGGTGTTGGCGGCGACCGGGACTGCTCGCGTGCCGGCGGTCGCTCTGATAGCTCCTCGCCGCGCAGCGCGTTCCTGGCGTCTCGATTGATGCCTCGAGATGCTGAACGCAGTCAGGCAACCGGAACGGTGCGATCCCTCCGCTGAAGCCACTGTCCTGACTGCCTCGTCCAGCACGGCCAAGGGCGGAATGGACCGACGCGCCCAGAGGACTCCTCATTTCTCGGTCGCGTTCACGGTTGCTAGTCCCCTGATGTCTGGTTCTCCCTCCGCACGGAAACTGGCAACTGGAAACAAGCAACGCGAACGCGAACCAGAGATCGCAGCCAGCTGAGCTGTGGCACGTGGGGCAGCAGTATCTAGATGCACCCTGGCTTGAACGTCTTGATGCCGCGCTGGTAGTAGAACGGCGGCGAGCAGTCTATCGCGTCCTGGCTGGGGCTGGTTGGTGAGGACTTCGCACCCACTCGCGATCGCGGCACGGCCCTCCGCTGTGACTCCCTGGAAGGAGGTTCGGCCTCGGGTCTGGGCGGCGCGACCGATGCGACCGAGGCTGACTGAGGCACGAGTGGCTCCAACACTAGGTCCAGCGAAAGGTCGCGATCGAAGCGAAGCTGCCTGACGATGGTCTTGTAGCCATCGAGCTGCGCCACAACCTCATGCTGACGCGCGTCGATCAGAGGCATCAGAACTACTGGACTCTCCTGCATCGTCTCGCCATCTACAGTGAGCGTCGCGTTCGCCGGGTATACCGAGATCCGAACCCGCACCCACTCGGAGACGACCGGCTTGGCGCTAGCGTCTGCCCCCAGCTGTGGCCGGGACTCAGTGCCCGAACCAAAACCGTAAACCCCTCCGCCTGCAGCCAACAGGAGCACTGCACCAGCAGCCGCCAGGCGGGGCGACCACCTCCGCGCAGGCACCTGTTCCACGGGCGCAAGCGCAGGCCCCCCCCCGGTATCGCCGCTCTCGGCAACCTCCACCCTAGGGGCTTGTTCCAGACCCCGATCCCGCAACTTGATGCGGATCAGCCGCGAGCGCTCGCTACGCTCAGAGGCGAACTGCTTGAGGACGAACTCGCCAACCTCACGCAGTGAGCAGACAGCATCGCTAGCCGATAGATAGTGTTCAATATCCTCTCTGAGCTCAGCGGCAGTGGCGTACCTGTCACGTCGCTCTGGCGCCAACGCCTTCATGGTCATGCGTTCGAGGCGCGAATCCACGGGCCGCACGGAGCTGGGCAGGGGAATGCGCCCCTCGACGAGGCACCGCATAGCCTCTGCTGGCTCCATCCCATCCCACAATCTGACACCTGCTGCCGCATGCCACAGCATGGCGCCCACGGCGTGGATGTCCGCTCGACGGTCGACTGGCTCACCAAGGAGCTGCTCACGCGGCATGTAGGCAAACTTGCCCTTTATCACGCCGCTGTGAGTCCGATCGCCAGCGGCGGTCCGCGTCGCGATGCCGAAATCGAGTACCTTGACCCGCCCGTCATAAGTAACGAAGACGTTCTGCGGGCTCACGTCGCGGTGGACGATTCCCAGAGAAGAGCCGTCATCGTCACACAGCTCGTGGGTGTAGTGCAGGCCGTTGAGCACTGCCACGAGAACCTGCAGCTGCATCGCGACCGTAAAGGATTCGGGCGCCCTCTGCTGAATCGCCGCAAACGACTGTCCATCGAGGTATTCGATCACGATGCGAGGTTGCGTCGTCTCAATGACCTCATGAACCTGCACGACGTTTGGGTGGTCCATCCGCGCCGTGAGACGCGCCTCCGCAAGAAACAACCGCCTCAGCTCGAAGTCGGGAACCAGCTCCTTCCTCATGGCCTTGAGGACGACCAGTTTGCCGAGAAGGGTGGGGCCCGTGCAGACTGCCAGCACCACGTCGGCCATACCCCCATGACCCAAGGGAAGAAGGGGTCGATAACGCGTGACGCTGTCGGATGGCAAGGAGGAGGCTAAAGAGGTCATCCTGAGGTAGTCGAACCAGGTGCCGGAGCAGAGAGACGATGCATGCTGGTGGCGAACGATCCAGCGCAGTATTGGCGGAACTAGCTTGACAACCCAATCACACTCGTCCGCCCAATCATCAGGACCCGCGTTCGGGAGCTTGCTGCATTGATACCGATTGGAAGCTCCGCCCGAAGCTGCCGTGTCATGCTTATGGCAGACTGCTCCAACCGGGGAAGGAGCGCAAGCGACTCCCTTTCTTCACACTTCCACCTACACACCTTCACGATAGCACGGGAAAATTCGCACGAAGCCCCTTGACTATACTCGACGTGAACGCCACGGTCTGCGCGCTCGGCCCATTGGGGGTTGCTGCGCCTTCCGCGCCCCATCGCTCCGTTCGGACCGTAGGCCTTCCTCGACTCGTGCAGCTCATCCACTCCTCGACGACGGCACGCTTTCGCGCTGCTGATGAGAGGGACCACGAAGATCCCCCTCCAGACTACCGTCTCCGCTACCCGCCAAGCCCTGCCGGAACCGAATCCGCAACCGCAGATCCTCGTGACGCTACTAGATACACCCAGGCTTGTAGACCTTTATCCCACCTTGCAGATAGAAGGGGGGATTGCACGATGCGGTATCGGCATGGGCGGGCATGTCCTCGACCCTGGGTGCGGGTGGGGCCGCACTGAGCGAGCTCTCTGCTGAGCTCTGCTCGCTGAGCGAGCTCTCTGTGACGCTTTGCGCACTGCCCGAGCTCTCCGCTGAGCGCCGCACGCCTCGCGCGTGCCGCGGTGCACTGCGCGGCGCTACGCGGGCTCGTCCGGTCGATGGCTGGGCCGGCGCGCTCGGATTCTCCGCAACCTGTCGGCGCAGGTCCGTCTCGAGCGAGACGCTACGCTCGATGCGCATCCTCCGGACAAAGGGAACGTACCCCTCGCGCTCGGCCCGTATCTCGTGCATCGCTCCATCCGCGACCACGCTGGCCACGGTCGGGTTCCCATCGACGGGTGTGCCATCGACGGTGATACGAGCATCCCTGGGCCGAACTGAAATACTCAAGCTCACCAGGCCAGGCTTGGCAGTATCCGTCACTGCGGATGTCGAAGGGCCGGAACCGCGCCAGAGCCGGTAGCTTCCCCAAGCGCCGGCAACGAGCACGAGAACTAGTACCACTCCCGTCGTCGCCAGGATCGCCGGCCTTCGCCTCGGCTCGACGCGAGCGTCCCCCGCCAGACTCGCTTTGAAGGCGGTACTTCCCGTACCACTCTTCTCCACGTCTCCGGCGCGCACCTCCATCAAGGTCCCGGTCATTTCATCGCCCACAGCAGGCGTGGAGAGTGCCTCGTGAATGACTCTGGCGCGCGCTCTGCGTTGCTCTACGAAGAGCTTCGCCACGAATCCACCAACATCCCGCGTCACACGGGACTGCGAGCGTCCCGCGAGGCACTCGTCTAGCGCTGCCTGGAACTCCAGAGCCGACGAAAACCGGGCATCTGGTGAGAGCGAAAGCGCCGTCATGACGATGGCCTCGAGCTTTGGATCAACGGGGCGCTTGGTGCTGGGCGCAGGGATCTTGCCGCTCACCAGCGCCCGAGCAATCTCGCCTTCGCTCATTCCTTGCCAGAGCTTCTCTCCGGCAACTGCTTGCCACGCCATGGTACCCACGGCGTAGACATCCGCCCGACGGTCCAGATGCCCACCCAAGAGCTGTTCCGGCGCCATGTAGGAGATCTTTCCTTTGACGATTCCGGTCCTCGTGTGGCCTGGAGCGCTTGCGACCTTCGCAATCCCGAAATCAAGCACCTTCACCTGACCGTCGTAGGTGATGAAGACGTTCTGCGGACTCACATCGCGATGCACAAGGTTCAGCGGCGAACCATCGTAGTCGCACAGCTCGTGGGAGTAGTGCAGGCCAGCCAGCACATCCGATATGACGCGAAGCTGCATCTCCGCCGTAAACGAGCCGCCGGCAGCCTTCTGCACGTCGCTCATGGTCTGCCCGTCCAGGTACTCCATGACGATGCAGGACTGCTCTTGTTGGTCGAGCACCTCGTAGACATGAACGACGTTTGCGTGACTGAGCCGAGCAGAAATGCGTGCCTCTGCAAGAAACATCTCTCGCAGCTCGGCGTCCTCCGCAAAGTCGCCCCGCATGCTCTTCAACACAACGAGTTTGTTGAAGCCGGCTGGCCCACGCCCCACGGCAAGGAGAACGTCAGCCATGCCCCCCTGGCCCAACAGCATGATGGGCTGGTAGCGACCGATCCTGGCCATGCAGGGTGCTGAAGTGGCATCCATAGTCTGACTCGCCATCATACGCCGCCCAGGCTCATCGGCAATCCTCTCATCGAATCAGCACCGGGGATCGAAGGGGACGAGGGCAGTGCCGCCAGTCCTCGCATTTCTGAGGCCGCCGCCGTGCTGGGCCGCCGCCGTGCTGGGCCGCCGCCGTGCTGGGCCGCCGCCGTGCTGGG
>CAYRKE010000137.1:3341-13383 GCA_964424695.1 uncultured Polyangiaceae bacterium | reverse complement strand
TGCTGGGCCGCCGCCGTGCTGGGCCGCCGCCGTGCTGGGCCGCCGCCGTGCTGGGCCGCCGCCGTGCTGGGGCCTGGCCCCCCCCCGGCCTCGCCTCTTGTCCCACAACCACAGACTCTCGGACAGCCCGCCCGCCAAGCTCGGCCTCTGACGACGCGGAGCGAGCACCGGAGTGGAGAGTGCGCTGGGCAAGTGAGCGCCGGACACGCCGCGAGACAGAGCCGGAAGCGGAAAATCCAGGAGCTCCCTCTCTGACAGATCCAACTGGCAGTGGCACGCGGGCGCCCTGGGCAGCGCGAGCTCACGGACCCTGTTCAACCGAATCGTCGGGCGAGTATACGAGAAAGCTCACGGGCTCGCTCATCCGCCCTGCCTGGTCGGCCGCCACGAGCGTATGGTGACCAGGATCCGGCGTCCAGGTGTACCGCTGGGATTCCCCCACCCGCCCAAGCGAGCGCCCATCCAGGACGTACTCCACGGACGCGCCACCACCAGCGCCGCGCACTTCGAAGACGAGCTGTTGCTGACCCGGGGCGAGCCCTGGGCTCAGGGTGTAGCGCGCGCCGTCGCGAGGAAAAACGATGCGGAGGGTCGAACTCGATGCCAGAGGCAACTCATCGGGCGGGCAGTCAGCGGCAATCGCCTCGGGCGCAAGCGGACGGCGCGCATCGCGTGCCCAGCGCCGGTACTTGTCAGGGTAGACTTCGACCACCGTGGGGACCGCTCGCGGACAGCTCTCGGCGGCGAGTCGTCCGTCTTTCACGAACACCCGTGCGTGCATCGTGTCTCGTGTCAGGGGCTCGGTGCCCACCACGAACCACTCGAGAAGCCGCGAGGCGCAGAGTTCCGTGGCAAGCTCGCCGCTCAGGGCGCAGATTTCGGCGCGCCGGAGGGCCAGGCCGCCAGCCTGCGGGTCCCGCGGCGGCTCGGGGCCTCCGGTAGAACGTACAGTCTCGTCCATCACTGCGTGAAACAGGGGCCCAGCCCCGCTCACGCCACTCGCGCCCAGCATCGGCTTGCCGTCGAAGTTCCCGACCCACACCGCCACCGTAACCCGAGGCGTACTCCCCACCGTCCAGTTGTCGCGGGCTCCCTTGGACGTGCCGGTCTTGACGGCTACCTGATAGGGAAACTCGAGAACACCATTGCGTCCAAATGCTCCGGCACGGGCACGGGGATCGGCGAGGATGTCCCAAATGATGGCCGCGATCTCCGGGGTAGTGGCCCGGCGCCCGCCGCGCCGCGGAGAACCGACGCCAGGAGACGGGGCGGCGGCGGCGTGCGGAGCCGCGACAGGTGGCGGACCTGCCACAGATGGAGGAACGCCCAGGGCGTCGGTTTCCTCGTGAACCAGACGCAGTGGGGCGTACGCCCCACCGTTGGTCAGCGCAACGTAGGCTGCCGCCAGCTCCTCCAGGGTCACTTCTCCATCCCCCAGAGCCACCGCAGCGCCATAGTGATCGGGCGATTCTCGCAGCGACCTGAACCCGAACCGATGCAGGGCCTCGAGCGCATTGCCCAACCCGAGACGGGCTGCCGTGTACGCCGCTGGAACGTTCAGAGAGTTCGCCAGTGCATCGCGCAATCGCACGGGGCCACGAAACCTGCGATCGTAGTTGCGGGGCGAGAAGGGGGCCTCCGGGGTTCCAAGCTCTAGCTCAATGTCCGGAAGTAGAGTCGCCGCAGTGTATCCGAGCTGCTCCATCGCAGCCGCATAGACGAAGGGTTTGAGCGCCGAGCCTGGCTGGCGAAGCGCCATGGCCCCGTCGTTCTGCCCCTGGCTCGAGACATCCTGGTAGTTTGGCGAGCCAACGTACGCGAGCACCTCGCGACTCTGGTTGTCTACCACCAGCACACTGGCGGCGGTCGCACCGAAGTCCTTCATGGCGCGCCCGTGGCTCAGAGTCAGCTCTTCGATACGCCGCTGGAGGGATGAGTCCAACGTCGAGTGCACCTCATCGCTCTGCCCTCCGGCGCTCAGACGACGGACCCAATGGTGCGCCCCCGGCCAAACGATGCTGGTCTTCACGTCGAGTGGGACGCTCCTGGCACGCGCCGCATCCTCTGGGCCGATGGCTCCGGCAGACACCATTCGCCCCAGCACGCGGTTTCGCCGCCGCTCGGCCCGGCCTCGGGCACGGCGCGGGTCGTAGAGAGTGGGTCCGCGGGGAATCGACACCAGAGTCGCGGATTCGGACAAGCTGAGGTACTTCGCCGGCTTGTCGAAGTACCACCGCGCCGCAGCGTCGATCCCCACAACACCTGGACCGAACCCGACCCGATTCAGATACGCCTCGAGAATTCGGGGTTTGGTCCACTCTCGCTCAATGCGGAGAGCAACAGCCATTTCGCGAAGCTTGCCGAGAAGGGTGCGTGGTCTCGCGAAGGTGGTACGGGCCAGCTGCTGCGTGAGTGTGCTACCTCCTGAGACGACGCGGGCATGCATGATGGCCTGCCCTCCGGCGCGCAGCACCGCGATGGGATCCACGCCCGGATGGGAGAAGAACCGCTTGTCCTCAGCCGCGAGTAGAGCGGGCACGACGTGCGGAGAGAGCTCTTCGAGAGTGACCCGCTCGCTCAGGTGTCCGTCCCGACGAACCCGCGCGAGCAGATGACCGTTCCGGTCCAAGATGCGAACGGACGATGTCGGAGGCGTCTGCAGCACGGAGGGAAACGCGACCCCGAACGAAGCGATCCAGACGCCCAGGGCAACCAACAAGGGGATCGCAGCACCGAGTGTCGCCGCGACCGCAATGGCACGACGCCACCGCTTGAGGATGACCCAAGGCTTCAAGGAACGGGGCGGGAGCCGGACAAGGGCATCTGGCGACGAACGGATCACCACGGCATTGCCGCTTCGGCGCAGAAGAACCCCATCGCATTGACCTCTCGCCGCCTGGCCTGGCTCTCCCACGAGCGTCCCGCCTCAACCTGAGACGACACGAAGCTTGGTTGCTCCAGTGCGGCCATAGTTTTCGGGCTGGTACATCTCGAATATCCTGGTTGGGGGCACCACGAACTCCCCCAAGGTCGTGGCGCGCGCGAAGTATCGAAAGTGGTACATGCCGGGTGGCATGTACTCGGCGAAAAAGAGGGCTCGGTCGTCGCGAAGCTCGCTTCGATACCAGGTCGTCCGGAACCCGGTCGCCGTCGGTGCCCGACTCCCGGCTCCGCTGACGATGCTGGAACTGGTCTCCAGATTGCTGTCGATGGCCTCGAGCCCGGCCGGCAGGGGGTCGTCGACCACGACCTGGTTGCGCTCCACGCCGGTCGTTACCAAGAGGTCGACAACCACGAGGCTACCGGCTGACAGCGAGTTCGTCGATGGACCGAGGCTCGCGAGCAGAGTCTGGAGCTCCTCGGGCTTGGCGCCACGGACCCGCTTCTCGACGCTGAAACCTCGATCCAGCGGCAGAGCCGGGAGCACCTTGGACGCATACTGGAGGCGGGCCTCGTAGAAGAGGGTACCCTTGGCCGGGAGTGCCCCGATGGCAGCGCGCTCGAAGACCACGTCGAGGCCTCGGGCATCCTGGAGACGCTTCATGGTGAGCTCGTGCAGCGTCGACTTGGTGGAGCGTCCCTCGAAGCGTTGAGTGAAAAGGACCTGCTCACCCGCCCAGACGCGTGCGTCAAAGCGCGGCGCGTCCGGTTCCTGCGCTCGACGGTACGCGTCGAGGGCCAGAAGTGAAAACGCGGACTCTTGCGTGGTGCGCCAGGCCCCGCCCTCACGTCGAGCCAGAAGCTCGGTCGCGAGCTTGCCTGCCAATGCGTGTTTGGACTCCCCTGCCAAGAGGGCGCTCAGCGCCAGCGCCTGCGTCCTGGTGGGGGAAGAGAGCAGCCACGGGTTCGCAGGCTCTTCGGCAATCACGACCCGATTGCCGTTCAGAACGAGCCTCGACTCCAAGAGCTCGAAGAGCGGCTGGGCGATCGGTTTCGGCGCCCGAGCCCGCGATGCCGCATGGAACAGCCAGGCAATCCCCTCCAGTCGGAGCTCCCCCCTCAATGCGCTGAGCCGCTCGATCGCGCCCAGATCCGGCGCCCCGAGCTCTCCCAGCACAAAGGCCGCGAAAGCCAGCATGTCAGGGCTATCGCGAAGATCCGCCCGCTTGTCCTCGGCGCGAGACTGAACGTTGTCGACTCGGTTCAGAAGGTCCTCCCGGAGGTACTTGATGCCTCGCTGGAACACCGCCGGCTCGATCGCCATTCCGTGTTGTTTGGCAAGCCACAAAGTCCATAGAGCATACGCCGAGATCCACGGACGGCTCTGAGCGGATTCGGGCCAATTCTTGAAACCTCCATCCCCGTGCCGCCGCTTGAGCATCTCGCGGACGGTGTTCTCAGCGACGCGCATCCGGTCCTGGGGAGCCTCGAAGCCGAAGGCCTGAGCAAGGTCGTGCAAGGGTAGGAGCGGTAGGAGGCGGCTCGAAAGCTGCTCAGTGCATTGGTAGGGGTAGTCCACCAACTGCTCCATGGCCGCGTCGAGCCCCACCAGTCGGGTCGAAGCGAGGGTAACCTCGAGGCCCCCCTGGTCGTCACGGACCCCTTGGAGCTCTCCCAAGCGCTGAGCTTCGGACGCCGAAGTCTCGCCGTAGGCAGCGACGGTCTCGAGGAGCGCTGGGCTCTGCACCTCCCGCTTCAGTGCAACAGCATCCCGTTCATGTTCACCGCGCACCGAGAAGCGAAGGCTGGCCTCGCCCGCCCGAGGCGCCTTGACCGAGAAGCGGATCTCCGCCACTCCATCGGGCTGGACGTGCACGCGCTGCTGTGCCGGACTCTCGAGGTCGAGGCCACTCACGGTCAGCGACACGTCGACGTTCTGCGAGCGCGCGCGCTTCGTCGTCACGATGAGGCTGGCGTCGAATCTGTCACCAGCGCGGAGAAACCGCGGCAAGGCAGGCCGCGCCATCAGGGGCCGGCTCGACCGAACCTCGGCCTGTCCCGATCCGTATCGGTCGTCAGCGGTTACCGCGACCGCCATGAGACGGAAGGTCGTCAGGTTGTCGGGAAGCTGGAAGCGAACCTGAGCGCGGCCCTGGCTGTCGGTGACGACGCTCGGGTTGAAGTACGCGCTCTCTTTGAAGATGCTCCGCTCAACGCCTCCGCCGCCTCCCTCCTCTCCCTTGTTGGAGCCCAGCACGGGATCGATCAGACGCCCCAGGTCGACTCGACTCTCCAGAGTCGCCACCTGAAGAGGCCGAGGACGCGTGAACACGGGGACCGGATCCGGGAGACTGTACCCCGTGAGCATGAGCACGCCTTCATCCACGGCAAAGAACGTGAGTTCGGCGCGCTCGCCTTCGCCCTGCCGGTTCTTCACGCGGACGTTGGCGACCACGGTATCCCCGGGGCTCAGCTCCTTGCGTTCTGGCACGACCTCCACCGCGAGGCGACGCTCCTCGGGATCCACCAAGAGCGGCGCGTAGCCAATGCGATAGAGATCACGATCCAACGTCATACTGGCGGCCTTCGGGTCGCGGTGTTTTACGAGATGCACTGCGACATAGGCGTTGGGTCGCAGCCGCTCGGTGATGGGTACTTCGATGGTTGGCGTTGGCCCTGTCAGCGTGAGTCGTCGGTGCTCCAGGACTCCCCCGCGCTCGACCGTCACCATGGCCTCTGCGGAACGAAACGGCGACTTGACGAGGAGGGTCGCTTTCTCGCCGATCCGGTAGGTCTTCTTGTTGGGAACGACCTCCACGCGAGCGTTTTGCGGGTCGTCCTGCCACGTCACTCGTCCGGGGCCGAGCCCGTAGAACCCCATCGAGGCGTACGTGACCCGGCCCTTCGAGTCCCTACTGCTCGCGCGCACGACGTGGTAACCGCCAGCCTTGACGTCGAGGACACAGCTCTGAGGCGTAGCTGCGGTGCGAAGCGCGCAGCTCCCCACCAACTCATCGATCCTCTGGTGGCGGATCCGGTCTCCCCCTTCCCAGGACTCCTTCACCCCAGTCCAGCGACGGCGATGGAGCTCCAAGGTCACGCTGCGCCCCGCCACCACTCGACCATCCGGCGAGAACGCCTTCACCCTCGGCGCCAGAGTCCCAGGCGCCATCACGAACCAATCCGAGAGCTGTTCGATGCCGAGCGTGAACTCAGCGGGATGAAGGGTGAGGCTGGCCGACGCCGAGACGGTTTGGCGCGAGACGTCCTGCACGTCGCACTCGAAGCGAACCCGCCGTGGTCCCCCATCCACCCTCGACGGCAGCTGGCTCGTGAGCCGATAGATTCCGGTCGCGTCGAGCTCCCCATCACCCGTGGCAAGCGAGCCCCACTGCTCAGAAACCGCTGAGTCATCGAGGAAGTCAGCGTCGCTGGTAACCCATCCCTCACTGCCCGGCGGCTGGAAAGAGGTCGGCTCGAGACTGACCTGGTAGTGGATCTTGGCCCCTTTCATGGGGGCTCCGAAGAGGTAGTCCCCCTCGGCCTCGAAGGTACTGGAATCCCCCGCGACCGCGTGGGCCATTCCAGTGCGGGCGCCCACCTTGAACTCGCTCGGTCGGTATTCCGCCACCGAGAACGTCACGGCTCCGGGCCCAACCTGTCTCGATGCATCGAGCAGTTGCGCCGAGACCGACCAGTCCCCGAGCTCGGCGCTGGCAGGCACGCGCAGGCGGGTGGCAAAGGAGCCAAATTCGCCGCTGCTCACGTCCTTCTCCAAGGCAACGGTCCCGTTCGGCGACTGAAGCTTCAGCTTGAAGCGGCCCTTGACGACTCCTTGGCTGCCAGCCGCGCTCGAAGCGTCATCCGCGGCACGCCGAGCGATACCCTTCACCCAAACCTCGTCGCCCGGACGGTACACGCCGCGCTCCGTGAAGAGGAACACCGTAACGGGATCGACGGGTCCAAGCTCCGGTGCGAAGGGCAGGCGCCAAGGACCAATGAAGCTCTTCACCGAACGCACCGTCCAGTCCGACCCGTGCTGGGCCACCAAGGCGGTGGCGGGGTGAGACTCGGTGAAGAATAAGGGGCGGAATTCTGCCTTGGGGATGCGCACGAACCCAGCGTCGTCGCTGGTGAAGCTGTGGCGTTCCTGCTCGCCCTCCCAAATCGAAACCCGAGCGCCAGCAACGGGACGCCCCGTCGAGAGACGAGTCACCCAAATCAACGATCCCTCGCGGCTCAGTTTTCCGCTGAGACTGAGGTCTGTCACCTGCACCATCTGTCGCTGGACGTTCTCGTCCGGCGCCGAACCGGTCCGAAGATCGAGCAGCAGGGCGCCGCGCTCCCACGCGCCAAGCTGTGGTCTCTGACGGAGTACCTCTAACAGATCGATGGCATGGCTACGAGTCTTGTTGTCGTTGCCACCGTCGAGCCACACCACCGGCGCTCCGAGCACCGCCCGAGGAGTCTCCCAAGGGACATCCGCATACTGCGCGGCAAGGCCGGGAGAGACTGCGAGCGCGCGAAGCTTGGCACGGCCGGTATTCAGGAGCTTGACCTTTAGGGCGCCCATCGTCGCGGGCTCGAGCACCTCGCCCTCAATGCCCAGAACGACTTCTGGCGGGGAGTCGCCCACCACAACCTCGTGTCGGATCTGCCCCGTGAGCTTCTGCCCATACCGGTCGACTAGCCCCGGAGTTACCTCGACGCGAACCGTCGACCGAGGCGGCAGGCGCGCCGTGGCACTCGCTTCGGAAACCGTCTGGTCGTCCTCGAGCCAGTCGGCCCAATAAAGCTTGAGTGGTGGCTCGGTCCTTACGTGTTTCTTAACGTCCACAACCCGCACGGGGTTCGAGAACAGCACGCGCAACGGGTCCCTGGGGCCACAGGTCGAGTAGCCGCACTTGACCGAGACAGTCAGGGGACCGAAGACCCGAAAAGCAAAGCGCATTTCGTGCGGACTCGCGAGCCCTCCTTCGCTACCCAGAACACCCGCCAGCAGCTGGAATTCCACTTGAGCGTCGCGTGGGAACTGCGCGGTGGGAATGACACGGATCCCCTCGGGTTTCTGCTCGGTCCGGAACGGCGCGGCAGCACCGTTGACCCGCAGCCGCCCGAGGCGGTCAACCTCGCCGGGCTTGATGGGCTGATCGAAGACGAGCACGAGGTGCTCTTTCGTGTCCACGCCCGAAGCCCCGTCCGCAGGGCTATGGGACGAGACCCGTGGGGTTGTTGTCCTGAACGAGAAGTGGTGGGTCTGGTCCAGGGTCGCCCCAGCCAAGGCTCGCGCACCGGCTCGAAGCTCTACGTGCACCTCGGTACCACGCGGCAGCCGCGTAGCGGTTGGGATGAACTGCACGGCGCTGGACCCAACCCACTGCCACTTCCCCGGAATCGGAGGCGAGATGCTGAGGGGCAGATCGACGCGGTCATCCGGAGTGTCGAGCGTTCGCAGTGGCTGGCTCAACACCAGGGTGATGACGCTGTTCTCACTGGCGTCGCCAGTGGGTCCAGAGTGCACGACGGAGAGCGACCGCGACGCCGCACTCGGGCCGCTCTCCGCGCTCTTCGGCCCGAGTGTCCGCACGCGCATCGGCGTGGGGGTCTTCACGCCGGCAACACAGGCGACGATGGTGGCCAGCAGGGTCACGGCCCCCCAGAGACGCGCGTCACGGAGCCATTGCCCCAGACCCCGTTCCCGGATCGTTCGAACCAGGCGCTCGCCGCCGAGTCGTCGTCGAGGAGCGCGTCGCCCAGGAGCAGACTTGGAGACCGGAGGGGACAGCTTCGCCATGGCGCTCCATCTAGCAACAGAGGTGCCACGACACGCAAGCCTCCGCGGGCAGCAGGAGCGCCAGAACAGTCGCCCCTTCCGCCATGGCTGGAGCCTCGTGTCCGAAAGGGGCGGTCCGCGGAGCCGGAAGCGTCGGTCGCACGGAGCGTGTGCCCCCTGCCACGGGGTGTGGCCAGATTTCCCCAACCTCGATAGACTCCGCCTCTCCTTAGCAGTCCGAGGTCCTGTGGCGCCAGCCCCTTTAGAAACGGTCCATTCTCCCCGCCGGACGTGGCGGAAGGTCTGAGGAACGATGAAAGCGTCCTTCCCCGTCCCCTCGATGTCTCGCCGGGCAATACGAATCTGGTTGGCGCCCCTCGCCCTTCTCATCGTCGGAATCACCATCGCGTATTGGCTCGCCGCGGTGAAGTACGACGGCGAAGCGGCGCAGAATCGAGACTCGGTGCGCGCGGCTCTGGAGCCCGTCCGCGGCCAGCTCGGGCGTGAGCTCTTCGGTGCCATTCACTTGACCGAAGGGCTTGCAGGCACGATCGCCATCGATGGCCGCATGTCCTCGACCCGCTTCGCGGCCATCGCCTCGGAGCTGCTCCGCCGGAGCGATCTCATCCGCCACATCGCCTTGGCCCCGGACAACGTCGTCACACTCGTTTACCCGCTGGAGGGCAACGAGAGTGTTCTCGGCTTCGACTATGCCAAAAACGTGCAGCAGTGGCCCAGCATCGCGCGAATGATGGCGGAGGAGCGCCTCATCGTGGCGGGGCCCGTGAAGCTCGTGCAGGGTGGCACTGGAATCATTGGGAGGACCCCCATCTATGTTCGGGCACCGGAGGACGGTGACGACGCGCGTCGGTACTGGGGGCTCGCCTCCACGGTCGTCGATTTCGACCTGCTACTCCGCAAAACCACCCTCGCCGACGTCTCGACTCGGCTCGACGTGGCGATGCGAGGACTGGATGGTCTCAGCGAATCGGGCCCGGAGTTCTGGGGAACCCCATCGGTGTTCGCTGCGTCTCCGGTCATCGTGGACGTTCCCCTCCCCTCTGGGACCTGGCAGCTCGCAGCGGTGCCCCGAGGTGGATGGCGCGCCTTCAGTGCGGTACGCTCGAACTACTTCCGCGTCGGCGTGTTGGGCTCCCTTCTGCTGGCAGCCCTGCTATTCAAGCTGCTGGAGCACGGAGAGAACCGGAAGCTCGAGGTCCTCGAGCGTCGGCGAGCTGAGCGGGTCCTGCTGCGCGCGAATCGCGCGCTTCGACTGTTCTCCAGGGTAAAGGGCGCCGTGGTGCGGGCCGCGGACGAGGACGGAATGCTGAATGAGGTCTGCCGCATCGCCGTGGAGTCAGCGGGGTACCCCTTGGCCTGGGTCGGCCG